>CAZHRQ010000043.1:181-13366 GCA_964535075.1 uncultured Rhodobacterales bacterium
ACATTGGTTTCAAATTTATGAAACCGTGAAAACATTGGTTTCAAATTTATGAAACCGTGAAAACATTGGTTTCAAATTTATGAAACTGTTCCATGTCAGGATTAATATTTAATGCCTGATGATTTTTTTAATTACTTAACAGTGAAAGGCAGTATTTATAAAGTCTGAAGATATATCCTGTTTCATGAAATATGAAAAATCTTCAGGGAAGAACAGGGTTTCAGATGAAACCAGGGAGCGTGTTATGCGTGTTCTGGCATACAGTGATTTCTACATATCCCGTGGGTATATCCGCACCAAGACTGGCATACATAGCTATTCCCTTGAAAAGCTTCTTTATGAATGGAAAGATATTATTGCAGTGGTCAGAACGTCAAACGGGGAGTTTTACATGCTTAAGGATGAATACAGAAATTTCAGGGTCAGGGGTAAGGATGGGAATGATTGAAGGCGGGCATGGCGGCAGGGATATAATAAGTAAGCTTGTAAGCGCCTGTGTCATGAGCAGTAATTCCCCTCCACTTATATTGAGGGAGGACAGTGGCGACAAGAAGATAAGGTCGCAGCTTCACGTTAATCTTGTTCTTCCGCCTGCCGCCGGGAAGTCCAGCGGAATATTTACGGGCGTGCCTAAGGATATGATATACAGGTGTTATGACCTGACGCTTCCGGGCGTTATAGGGACTATAAACAAGGAAGGTGAGTTTTCCCCCGGGACTGCAATAGAAGGTGCAGGCAGGGTCATACATATAGACGAGCGCCAGAATATGAGCTATGGCGTTCTTAAGGCGCTGCTGAACCTTCTTGAGGGTGGCTATTACAGCCGTAATATAGGGTTTATGCTGAAGAGCGGCGTGAAGATGCGCCGGAAATATTGCGAAGTGAGGGGCGTCAGGAACACAGGCAGGTTTGAAGTCAGGTCAAGGTTTTCCTGCCTGCTTACCGGGATACTTCACACAAGGATAGACCGGAATCAGAGATCTGATATATATGTTAATAGCATGGCGTTCATGCAGAGGTTTTCAACAGTCGCTTTCCTGCCTGGTGTTGATGATTTCTTTAATGTTATCAGGGGAAAGCCGCTTTTTGATGTTAATCTTCCTAAAAAACGGGATTCTGATGTTGAACCTGTATATATAGATGAGTGGAATGAATTTGTGGATTTGTTCCGGGAAGAGATGCTTGAATTTCCGCTTGTTAAGACCTTCGATTCCATGAAATATGGGTTTTTGACCAGATCCTGTCTGGACATGATTCGGCTTTTTGCCGTCAATAAAAAGCATGCAAAAAGCGGTCATTTGCCTTGCAAATGGCTGTCAAATGAAGGCAAAAATATTGCTAAATTCTGTATTTACTCTGTCGTGACTAAAACGTTAAATTCTACTGAATACAAGATTTTAAATTATGTTTTGAACAATGAAGATTTCAGGCAAAACAAAGTAGCGGCGGACTTAGGTATAAGCCAGCCAACCGTGTCGAAAGTGCTTGATAAACTGTGTAAATTTAAACTACTTGGTGGTAGTGGATATGTATAAAAAATATTCTATATTAGGATTTATAGGTATATATACGGGGGGCTATGTTGTGAATATTGAATATAATATATGCTAATTCACAACTAATAGGTGAATAAATATGTTACAGAAAAATAAAGCTAAAAGATCCGGCAAAAATTGCGTGGAATTTCCGGAGGACGGGCTGGAGATCCGGCCTGAAAACCGGCTGGACGAAGAAGACCCGGTTTTCTGGTATTGCAGGAAACATCATGCTCTTCATTTCAGGAATGAATATGCGGAGGACGGGGACGGCTGCAGGCGCATGCCTCAGCTGAGGCCTCGTGTTAAAAGGCTCGTGTATGACTCTGGCAGTCATGACGGGTATAGGAGGGATAGATTATGTCAGAAAAATGGCAGGAGGTTGAGCAGCAGCTTGGCCCAAGCTGGACAAACGAAGAAACCGAACCGGGACACTTCGTTACAGGAGTATTGGAAGATATACAGCCGTTAGAGTTCGGCGATAACTACGTCCTCAGGGATGCCAGGATAAACGGCAGGCCCGTTGAAGGCGGCAAGCTCCTGGTTTGGGGCAAAGCTATACTTCGCAGGAAGATGGCTGAGGTGCTCAATATGCCGGATGTCAGTATGCCGGACGGCCCGGAGGTGAAGATTGTCTATGATGGCGACATCAAGACAAAAAGCGGCCGGACCGCCCAGAATTTCAGCGTATTCACTAAGCAGGCAGGAAAACCGGATGCTAAACCGGCCTCCGCAAAGGAGTGAATATGACTGTATACAGGTGTGTGGGTTGTGGATGCCCGCTCAATGGGAAAAAGAGATGCCGGGTGTCCACAAACAACATGCCCATCAGGGAAAGGAGATATGTATGCGCAAAATGTTGGAGCACATGGAGGAGGTGAAGGTATGGGCAGTTTGAAATTTCGTGAAGTATGGCAGTGGCGGGAAGTTTGCATCGTGCTGGTTTTAGGTATTGTTGCACTGGTTGTGTCCATGGTTATGGCTGATGTGGCTTTTTATGGGATTGCGATTCATGAAACTGATGATAATCCCTCTCAGAAGCTCTCAGATTCGCTTAGAGCTGCTGGTTCCTGCTGGCTGGAGGTATGCGACTCCGGGGAGGGATCCTGCATCTCAGCCCGTCTGAGGGATTATATTGACCCTTCAACTGAAAGCGGGAAGTCCAACTGCCGGATACTCCGGAACATCTGCATCCGTGCGGAAGACAGGCTTGAAGATATGTCATGTATATGGGAGGACAGGCAGGACGTTTGTTCCTGCGTCCCAAAGGAGGTTATAGGATGAAGAAGCTGAGAGGATATGAAGGGTTGTATGTTACCGCCTCAAAGGGCAGGCATTACGTCAGGGATCCTAAAGGGCGGTTCGTCACCCATGTCAGGTCCGGGCGCGGCTATATGTCCCGGATTGTGCATAGGGTTGAAGAGAAGCGGCGTCCGGTTAAGGCTCCAGGCCGGATTGAAAGGAAGCGTCCGAAGGAGAGGATATATAAGATCAATTTCCTGATAACCGTGAAATACCCGAAGTCAAGGCGCATGATGTCTAATATGAAACACACGCCCCGTTTAATTGATTATGAGGTTGAATTATATAGACGGCATACCGACATTGAAAAACTTAAATCCGGGATTTCAATGGAGTCCGGCATCAGGGACATTATCCGGGAGGCCAATCCGGACACCGGGTTCCAAAGGATGATAGAAAGTGACAATACAGTATGGAGCTTTTCTGTTGGTTTCAGTGACATCGAAGAGGTGGATACTGAGTTCAGGGATTCAGTTAAGGTTCGCAGGTTCTCGGACTGGAGGGAAGTGTCATGAGCCAGATACGGATAGACTGCGACAACCGCCGCCATTGGGGCCGGATGAGGATAGCCAATACCATCCGCATTCTTGGCCTGGGGCTTCAGCATGTCAGGGCATATTCCACAAGGAACGGCTACCACTTTTATCTTAATGTGGACCGGACGCTGACAGGCCCTGAGCTTGTATGTATACAGGCGCTGATGGGTTCTGACCACAAGAGGGAAGCCCTGAACTTCCTGCGTGTCCATTCAGGCGAATATCCCGGCCACGACCGCTCCTGGAACATTTTATTCGCAGAGAAATGGGAGAATGGCCAGCGGATCAGCAGCGAACATCCGGATCCGGAGAAGGCTGCTGACATCTGGATGGACTATATCGAATACCTGGATACCGGGGATGAAGATGCAGATGGCAGCGTCAGGGAAGCGGCTTCAGCGATGGAGCAGGACGTGAAGGCTCTCAGCGGGGAGCTTGAAGCAAGGAACTGGAAGTTTTACCACGAATCCATGAAAGAGGAAGGAGGCGGGAAAGATGGAAACTAAAGAAACAATGTCCCTCGTCCTGACGAAGGAGGATTTCATAAAAAAGAAAGGGAAATTAGAGGAGCTGATGGAATCGGCAAAAGCAGTCCTTGCAATGTATCCCGATGATGTGTATACAGGCATCAGCGGGGATGATGGAGTAAAAAGGATAATCAGGCTGAGGAAAGCGGTGAAGGAGGCTGAAGGATGATTGACATAAAGCAGACCACATTAAACAGGCTGGGAAAAGCAGTGAGGGAGTTAGTATTCTCTTTTTTTCTGGCTATAGGCGTAATCATGGTAATCCTTTTGCTGTATTTTTTTGTGTTTGTTGCGATGGGACTGTTGTGATTATGATCAGGGATGCTTAGCCTTTGATGAGATCTTTGTTTTTGCTGAACATCTTTGCTGCTGATGCGATCTCATCCGTCAGATATACGGGCATATTGCCGAACTCCTCCCTGACAAGCGCCCGTATCTCGCCTTTGCTGGTTTTGCTCAGGTCATATTTAGCGGCAAGCTCTTTTGCGTATTCATTCGGGGATTTTGTCATTGAGTTACCGGCTTTGACCTTCTTAAGGAAATCGTCCTTGCGCTTCTCATATTCGTTTACAACGTCTTTCGGGGGCTTCCCGGTGATTATGTATCCGAGGTGGCGTTTCGAGCTTGCATCGGACACCAGAAGCTTTGAGCGTCCCCTTGAAGGGCAGATGCCCCAGGTCCTTAACACAAAATGATGCTGGTGGCTTCTGGCTTCAGGCGAGCAATATATGAAGGAAACCCCTGCCTTCCGCATGGTCTCTTCAGCGTTCCTGAGCCTGGCGGCTTCCGACCCTGACCCGGGCCCGAACGTATCGACCTGCTCGTCCATGAGTATAACATCGCCCGGCCTGGTCTTTTTCAGGAGGCCTAATATCTCATCAACTGAAAATCCGGTATAAACCTTCCCGCCTGTCAGACCTGAAATGAAATATGCTATATAGAGGGCGGACCATGACTTCCCGCTGCCGGTTGGGCCCCAGATTGAGATTATCACATTGTTTGGACTCCGGGGGTCGGACCGTTTTTTCAGGTCCTCGATGAATAGCCATGAGATCTTCTTCCGGTCGGCTTTGGCGAGCGGCAGGTTTTCAGCCAGCTCCTCGCGTTTGTTGCTTTCCATCAGCGGGCTCATCTCGAAATCAGGCCGGATGTTGGTGGGCCGGCTTTCAAGCGACTCTTCCAGCGTGGAATCGTCGAACCCGGCATCTATGAATGAGATTAGGTCCTGGTTGTTCATTTGGGCGCAGGCAGTTGCTGAGCGGATGCTTCCTGATATTATATCAATGTCTTCCGGCGGCAGGCTGAACCCTTTAAGCGATAATTGGGTCGATATCTCTTCAGGGGCATGGCCTTCCGCTATAAGCTTCAGCATGAAGCGGTATGCTTCAGCTTTATTCGGGAACGGGGCATAAGGCGTGGAATATTCCTCCTTCCACCAGTGGGGCTTATCAAATTCGCCGAATATTATTCCGTGGTTATCGTAATACAGGTATTCGCTCTGCTTTATCGGCAGGAACTGGGCGATGTCTTCGGATATGCGCAGGCGCTCTGTTTCCGTGCTGACTACGGAGGCGGACTTGAATATTATTGAGGTAGCGAGCTTCAGTATGTTCACATCCTGGATGGAGGTGGACTGCGTTGCATACACAAAATTCCGGCCTGAATGGGAAATAACGGGCAGCTTCCGGATTATGTCCACATTCTCGGATGAGCAGCGGTTGAAGTATTGGACACTGGCTTCATCCACAAATGTTGTCGTGTTCGGCGGGATCTTGTCGAAATTCAGCGTTGAACCCCTGAAGAAGCGTGGGAGCCTGCATGGCGGTCCGAACCAGTGGACCTTCTCTCCGGCCTGGCTCAGGCTTGACAACAGATCGAAAACAAAGCATGTCTTCCCGCTTCTTTTGGCGCCTGTTACTATGTCGATCCGGCCTCTGGTTTCTGTCAGCTTGTTCAGCAGCATGCTCTTCTTCTCGCCTTCCGACATGAGGGAATCCCGGATTATCATATAAGGGAACATGGGGCTGTTTATCATTCTTTCCATGAACTCTCCCCTGGACTTGTAGCTTATGTTTTCATCTATCCAGCGCTTCGCTGTGATTTCATGCTCATCCAGCCATGAGAACATCTCGGAAGGCATCATCCGCTTCCCGCTGAACTCCTCGTATGTTATATGGACCATCTAATCACTGTTTATGTTTTTTAACCGGGTAAGCCACCCTTCTCCGGATGAACGGCCCCGCCTGTAGTCTTCCAGTATCTGGTCCATGTCTTTGGAGTGTGTTTTTCGCGCCTGCCGCAGGAAATTATTCTCTATCAGCGTGTCCTTAAGCAGGTTAATTATGTTCAGTGCGGACATCTTCTTCTCGGCGATCGGGAATTCCCTGTTGTCCAGCTCGATCTTCAGCTGCTCTTCCGGGATGTCCAGTTCTTCAAGGCTCTTCCTTACATCCGACTCCGCCAGGAACCCGACTTCAAAAGGCGGCTTCCAGCCTTCCCTCTTGATCTTCTCCAGTATGGCATCCGGCAGGGCGTTCCTTGGCCATGTAATCACATGGGCGTTCCAGAATATGTTACCGCCTACCGGCTGGAAGCTGTTCTTGTGGCCGATTGCCACGCCGTCCCCTCCCGGATATTCAATGCTGGCTGCGCGTGTTCCGTTCAGGGGAAAGAGATAGAAGTCCCCGACTTCCCCATGCCGGCCTGTGACCGGCGACTTGAACGAAGGAGAAATAAGGAATGGCGAATAATACTTGAGGCCGATATCGAATGACTTCATGAGCGCGACCCCAACCCCCAGCAGCGCCAGGGACATTAAAAACGGCTGCCTTCCGGCGAATGTCCAGGTCGCATTCCATGTCCAGAAGTATATCGCTATCACAACAGGTATCAGGAACAGGTATTTTTTATACCGGCTTACAGGGGATTTATATTCCTGCTCTTCCTCGAACATCTCAATTGAATCTTCAGTCATCTGACAACACCCGGCGTATTTTCTGCAGGAAGCGTGGATTGATGTTTGGGTTCCCTTCCATTCGCAGTGTCCAGTCTATGGCCGCTTCCCTCCAGTGGGGATTAATGTTTCCCTCTTTGTAGGGAAACAGCATGTGCCTGATCTGCTGCGCCAGACTTCGGTCTTCACGTTTTGCCCTGTTTTGAAGCTTTGCCTTTTCTTCTGATGTCAGCCTTATTGTCAGCGCCTGATTCCTTTTCATCATTCAACCCCCTGAAAACCGTATGCCTGAGTGGTTTTCTGCTGATGCGTGACTTTTCTGTTATCTCCCGGATGTTCCTTCTCAGGCTGTCCTTGAAGAGATATGCTCCGATCAGGATGACAGTTAAAAGAATAACATATATTGGCTGCTCGATCCATGCGTTGGTCGGGCCTGAATATATTTCGCGGGAGCTGAGCCAGTCAATCTCCTGGCTGATGTTGCTCCGGAACTGGTCGTATTCGGCTTTATCAGCGAATGAATTGCTGAATGAGTTCACAATCTCATCCATCCGGTCTTCCATTTCGAGTGTTTTCTGGTTGATTCTTTGTTCGATTTCCGGCATGGAGAGGGAAGTGTTCACTGTTGCTTTCAGCGCATTGACGGCGTCTACAATTTCCATCTCTGAGATTATGTGATCCGTATGGTTTTCAACAGCCGCTTTGGCGGTCTCGTGGATTGAATCCCGGATGGCAGTGACTTCAGTGAGCGTGTTGTTGGTCTGGTTTGTCATATCCTGTATATCGGAAAGCGTTGAATTGATCTTAATGTCGGTTTCCGATTTTGTGTATTTGTTGCACATGCTGAGCAGGGCATCTTCGACCATGTCCGGGCTGGTGTTGGTGGCTTCCGCCATCTGTCGGAAGGTGTCTATCTGGTTTTGTGTCAGGCATTCAGCTGAGGCGCTGCCGGCAATGAGGACAAGAACAAGCGCTGCGCAGAATAATCCTTGTTTCATGTGTGATATTTGGGGGTTTTTATATATAAATGTATTACATTTGAACCGTTTTGAACCGTTATGATTACAATGTATATATATGAGTCATGATAAGGGATACTTATGGATGATGGCGGCATAGCTGCCGGACTTCAGAAAAAAAGGTGACAGGTGAGAATATATGAATAAGTGGATCTATACGATCGCACTTGTTCTTGGTCTCTCGTATCTTGTCGGCATGTTCACCGGAAACGCATGGCTGTCGTTGCCAGTTATTTTGGCGGCCTTCGGCGTGGTGGCTCTTCTTGGCTGGTCCAAAACCATTAAGTTTTTCCCCTTAGCGGGAAATGCGGCTTTGGTTCTGGGAGTGGTCGGGCTGGTTGCTGGATTTGGCGCCCTTGGTATGTTCGGTATTCCGGACTTCTTCGGGCTTCAGACAGCGGCTGTCGGCGGTGCGGTCGGACCTTCTTTTCCTTCACAGCCTTCCCAGCCTTCAGTTACGGCTGGGGAATGCCAGGTAAGCGATGAGCTGCTTGGCAAGAGTTCCACTGTGACCGTCTATGCTGAGGACAGGGCGCATGCAACACCAACCACAACCGTAAATGCGACTTCCTATGTATATACCAAAGACGGCAGCAGTGAGGTATACAAGCAGACCCTCTCCGAGACGGACGGAGACACGCTGACAGCAGCTGTCGGCGATGTCATTGTCGTGTATCCGTATGGCACAAGCTATTACGGCGACCGGCAGGAGTTTTGCGTCGATTCGCAGTCCAAGACCATAACGATTGAAGCCTACAACATACAGGATGAAAGCGATATGGCCGTGGTTTTGTATGATGATGATGCGACTACCGCTCTGTCAGCCGGAACATCCAGCGAGTACGACTACACTGATGCGCTTGGCGCTGATGAGGCGCATGTCTATTACTTCAAGCTGAGGAACAACGGGGCCGATGAGGTCTTTGACTGGCTTGGGGTAGGGACAGCCGCCTTTTATAACATATCAAGTGTTGAGGTTGTGTCGGACTACTCTGAGGGTTCTGGATGGAGAGCTGCTGTGACTCCGACCTTCATGAAAAGCGTGGATGTCCTTGTAAATGAGACTTCAGGCGACACTATCAACAAGGATTACTCGCTTTACAAGAGGGACGACGGAACTCTTAGGCTGATGGAATGGGAGTCCGAAAAGGTGAAGATAGAAGTTAATGCGCATGCAAGCAACGACCCTGATGGAGGCGGAGGGACGACAAGTCTTGACGGCTTCGCAATATGTGCGTTGGATGCCCAGCATGCAAGGGATCCGGTTGGTAATGTCGTGTATGATATACATGACCATTCCAGCTCGGAGGCTAACGTTGGTTTGTCTGAGACGCTTACTTCCCCATTAGGGAAGGAAGTATGCACCCTTGTCGAAGCAACTTAGGTCTTCACATGACCCTGAACAGTGGTAAAGAACATTGGGCCGGACACAGTCCGGCCATTATTCATTATTCAGCCGAATAATATGCTTCAAAAAGCTTTCAGGCTGGTTCCATTCAGGGCGGGGAATGTGACAGTAGCTGTGATAGTTGGGATAATACAGATGTTCCTCTTCATTAATGCCGATGCTATATATGGGCCAGCGGCTGCAGCCGTGAAGGACATACTCATACTTTATCTCGTGTTTCTGACAGTGACAGTCGTCACAGTCTCAAAAGGCTTCCCTTCAGTCGGGAAGCTTGGAGGGAATGCGTTCCGCAATTTCCTTATTGCATTCGCCTTCACGGCGATTGTCATGCTTGCAGTCCCTGCCGGACTGCTTGGGACACTGGCTGCTATTGAGATAAGCGTTGTCGGCATTGGATACGGTCTTCTTCACGGATTTGTAAAATCATATATAGAAGAGATAATATTCAGGTATGTCCTTCCCATACAGGCGGGCCTTGGAGACCTGCTGTCCGGCGCCCTGTTTGGCGTGTTCCATGTTGGAATATCGCTGTATTATGTAAGCGCCGGGCTCTTGGCCATGTCGGCCCTGCCTTATGCTATCCTGGCTTTGATTGGGCTCGGGTTTATATGGACATTTGTCCGCAACCAGGGCGGCCTTATGGCTTCAGTTGGGAGCCATTATGCGTATAACCTTGCCGTGCTTGGCGGATTGTTTGCGATATTCGGGGGAGTGGTATAAATGAAAGGAATAGCAGTCAGAATGAACATGAAGATTGGAATAATAGCAGTCATGCTGTTTTCCATGTATTATTCTTATGTGAACGGGTGGTTCGGGCCTGATCCGGTCAGCTACTTTGTTGTCGGGTTTTTCGTTCTGGCTATAATAAGGATAATGGTGTTATGATGATCGGGATGCTTGGGGTCGGGATCATAATAGGGAGCCTGCTGCTTACAATGTTGTCCAGCAACCCCTTCGTGTCAATGATATTGGGCAGCAATGTAGTGTCAGCGATGGGCTGGTATTCCTTAAACCTCGACAAGCTTCTCGCTCTTGGCGCATGGCTTGTCATGTTTGGCTGGTGGCCTGAATCCCGCAGCGTGAAGGGGATAGCTATAATAAGCGTGGTGTCAATAATAATCATGGTTGTTGCAGGGGTTATGATGTCTGGAGGCTTATCATTATGAAAGGATTGAGCAGCATTGCGGTTTTAATCGCCGCTTTGGCGGTTGTTACAGTTGGAATAATGGGCTCCGGGCTGGATGTTGCCAGCTTTATTCCTTCAACTATTAGCGGCGGGACGTTCCTGTCGATTACAACGCAGGATTTCCTGTCGAATGATCCGGATCTGGGCGGGAAGGCCTGGGTTTTGAATGTTGTCCAGAATGGCCGCGGGCAGTATGCGGTTGGAACCAAAAATGCTGAAGGCATAACTGACGGTGATTATGAGGCTGGCCATGATGTCAGGATTGAGACTTTTGTGGACAAGCATCAATGCGAATACAATATAAATCCAGGCGGCGAATATTTATATCATCTGGTAATTGAGAAATTTACCCGGACAGTCGCTCCCTATGACAATGCAGCTGAATTTGCGAATTTTGAGCGGAACTGTAAAAACAGGCCCAACTGGATGTTCCACACTAAAGCATGGTCTTCTGATTATTATTGCATCTGGACAACCTCCGACAAAGCAGTCGGCTATATGGCTACGCCGTTTTACGCATTCCAGTCGAGAATAAAAGCGACATCGGACGGGAAGGCTTATGAAGGCACTGTAAGCAATGCCGGAGCGACTTCCGTTAAAGTGAGCGACAAGCTTTATGCTTACTGGCAGGGCAATCTCGTATCAGGCTATCAGTGTCCGACTGCTCCTTCTGAGCGGGTTTTTGCGTTGTATGACAATGGGAGATGGCGTGTAGCGGACTGGAATGATTATGAAATATGGAAAGACGAATATAATTCGCTGGACAGCTGTGTTGCATCCGGAGACCCTTATAATTGCGTAAATAATATTAATTACTTTGAGAGGGCGGCTTCTGCCGGAACAGTTTTAGCTGATTTCTCAAATACAAGGAGTGCCGGCTCCGAGAATGACGGGAAAGTCATTGTTCCGTTTGACAGATTATTGCAGTTCCCGCTTATAACCATGAAGCTTGATGCGGACTGGATTGGCTGGGTGGGTATAGTGCAGCCGGTCGGCCAGCCGAGGATACTGGAGTTGTCTTCAGTTGAATTTGAGCAGAATGGTTGGATTAGCGCGAAGGTAACCAATGAGGGTGGGGTTGATGCGTCATTCGGATTATATGCCGAATGCAATCCACCGTTCTCATATATAGGCGGCACTAAGACTGTCCAGTTGACACCGGCTCAGATGAAATATGTATCGCTTCCGATATCGGCTACTGTCGCATCGGATACATGCAGCCAGTGCCGGGTAACAATGACTGACCTGAATAACCCGTCTAATATGGACAGCGGCACGGTCAGGGTTTGCGCTACTCCGATTACCGTATGCAATCCCGGCGAAGCCAGATGCAACGTTAATACAATTGAGCAATGCAATTCACAGGGAAGCGGCTGGGATACTTTTGAAGTATGCGCGGGAGGCGAGACATGCCGGGTCATTTCCGGCCAGCCTGTTTGTGTCGGGGATGACAGATGTGCAACAGAAGGCCAGTCATGCGATTCCACAGCATGCTGCGAGGGCCTGCAATGCCGGGGCGGTGTGCTTGGGGTTGGAAAGACCTGCCAGTCGCAGCTTCCCTGGTGGCATGGCTCTTTGGATTATATATATGCGTTTGTCGGGGCTGCTGTCATTTCGCTGGTAATATTGTTCCTGCTGTGGATGTTCACGCCGGTTAAGCTGTTCTTTACCAGCTCAAGGGCCTTTATTGTGGCATGGCTTATTATGACAGTGGGGCTGGCTGCCTTGTTTGCAGTTCCGATGTTCACACTGGGGGCTTCAATTATGGGAGGTGCGGTATGAATTTAATGCCTTTTACTGTTGTCTTTGCTGTGGCTCTGGCAGTTGCTGCAAGCGGTTGCACGATCCCCGGTGAAGTCGACACAAACAGCGGAAGCATGCTGTTCAACTGTGAGAATAAGATTGAGCTTGACTTCACCAAACAGAGCAATATGCTCGACGCTGCCGAATGCAGAGCCAATGCCGAATACTACTATCCGGAAATGAATATAGGTGAATGCTACCTTTACCGTGTTGATTACAATTCGGTGACGACAGTAATGTCGTATAAGTGTGTGTGTGAAGTATGCGAGGATGTGATTAACGCATGAATATCCGGACATTTGCAGTGATTGGATTTATTGTTGTTGTCCTGGTTTTGGCTGCCGGCAATTACCCAGGTGGCATGATAGGCGGGCATGCCGGTTATGATATAGCAGGCAACCAGATAACATTCGTTCCGGATATATATGCTGATGCAGCTGTCATGTATTTTTATCACCCTCCTGGAAGTCCGGGTGAACGCTTAGAGGTTAGGGGACTTGATTCCTGGGAGGATTACCGCCTGCTCGAAAACAATCTTCAGCTGAGTTTTGGGCAATGCACGGGAACAATAAGTAATGTTCGTTTAGTTGAAGCGGGAGATAAGCATTGGATAGACGCTTATCTTATGTATGATATAGACCCCCTCAAGGGGCAGTATCCGGACACTTTAACCGATCCCTGCATACAGGCTATAAGGGCGAATGTCCCCGCAACGGTAACAGGAAGCGCCACGTTCATAAGGGGGACGGATGTTCCATCCGATGGTGGAGGGACGGATGTTCCATCCGATGGTGGAGGGACGGATGTTCCATCCGATGGTGGACCATCCGATGGTGGACCATCCGATGGTGGATATACAATCTTTGATGTCCTGGTTGGGTGGTTCAATGGAATATGGAACTTTATAAGGGGGATG
>CAZHRQ010000043.1:13466-19136 GCA_964535075.1 uncultured Rhodobacterales bacterium
ATTATATTATGAAATCGGTGGCCCTTTTAGTTGTTGGTATAATGAGTATCGTTTTAATTTTAGGCGGTGCCGGAGTTATGGCGGAAGAAGATAAACACAACTGGATTCATAATTCAACGGTCTCCCTTGATTTGACACCTTCCAATATTGACTGTTTTATGGTAATTGGAAGCGCCGGGAGCGAGAGTTACTATGTTTTTACTGATGCTAATATGAGCATATTTAATGCGACTGGTCATTACCAGTCCAGCCACACCCTCGAAAACCATTCGCTGGGATCTGGAACGGATCGGATGTGTGCTGTCGCTGCTAATGTGACAACCGGGACTCCAGACACCATTCTATATACAGCGGTGTCCTATGATACTGTCAATAATCATACGATATATGAATACAATTCAACAGGCAGCCTTCTTCGGGACAGAAATATAAGTAAAACTGACTGGGCTTCCATAAGGGGTCTTATGGTCAACGAAACAGGGGCATTAAGCGGCATATTTGTTTATCTTGATAATTCTTTTTCAGAGGGAGGAAATGACAGGATATTGCATCTTAATTATTCTGACCTTACAGATGAACTGCACAATACCACAACTGGTAACACCCTTAAAAGGTTTTCCGGCTGGATGAATGTCTCAAGGATGTATAATGTTCATTCTGTTACTGTTGTTCATTCAAGTTATGGTGAGGAATCATCATATACAGCGCCTAATATATTTGAATATAGCTATCCTGACAATATAACTTCCGGGAAGGAGCTTGAGACTCAGAGCATGTGCATACCGGATTATTATGATTATCATGATTCTGACATATACTACATTAATGACATGGTATATTTGACTGACGGATCAAACTTCATGAAGTTCCAGCGTGCGACCGGAGGCGGAATAGAGACATTCAACATGACTACTCCTTTCAATTCTGTAGCTTCGAATACAAGCAACCTTATAGACATAGAATATTATGAGGATGGTTTGCCTTACTTTAATTTAACGGCTACATCTGCGGATTCGAAGAATATATATTATACAGTGGCTTACGATCGCCCTGATTATACTATATATAACAAGTTTGTGGATCCGTTTTGCCAGTGGGGATGCTACAACCAGACAGGTTATTTCAGTAATGGAACGACTGTTGAGTGGCATTACAATGGGTCCATGTATCCGGTGGCTGATTACGGCCAGATATCAAAGACTTATGTTTCTGTTGCTGATGCGGGCGGATACATGGACATAGGATGTTCTCTGAAATATAATACAGCCCCTACAAAAGTCAAATATAAGACTATTGTTTCTTCTTCATCAGGAGGAGGAGGCACTGAATCCGAAGAAGAGCCCCCGCCTGATAATTTTACAGCGCCCCCGATGGGGGGCGGATCAGCGGCGAACCTTCAGATGGCGTTGTCGGAGAGCCGGACGCAGGCAGCACAAGCAGTGGAGGCAGTGAAGACAACCCTGCCGGGGGCACTCCAGCCCCAGTTCGAAGCGTTCATGTTGTCGCCGCTGTCGAGGAATATCCCTCTGACAGCATTCAACCTGCTGCTTCTGGCGGCAGCGGGGTGGTTCTCGCTGAAGACCCTGAACCGGAAACGGAAAACACCGGGGGATTACGCCATAATCGCAACAGTCGGATTGCTTGCCGGGATCACAGTCTTGATCACTGCGCCGGACATAGTAGTCGCTGCTGTCTTGGGTGGTATGGGATGATATGGGGGAGATTGCTATCAGCGGGCTTCTGAAGATATTCTGTATTTTGTTTGCAGCGGCAATGGCAGCGGGATTCCCTGCCTTTGCGGGGCATTCCGGACCGCCTGCGCTTGAGCTGGTTGAGAATACGGACGACTGCCTTGTCGAATGCCACACTATATACAGGTTCAGCCGGCATCCGGGCAAAGCCGCAGCCAATGACTTTGATCTGTATTTCTACGACCGGACAGGCACAAAACTATATGGCTATGACGCCCAGGGAATGAAGAAGGGCAGCCTGTCAGCGGCGGACTTCCATCTTGAAGATTACCGGGTATATTACGGATACAACCATACCTTCATGGTGGACACGACCCCTGCAACATACCGCGAAGAATCCCGGTATTACCTCTTAAACAATAAGAATGAAACGAATGAAACATGCGTTGATTACGGATATAAGACCCATAATTCAACCCATTGCGTCTACCAGATTAAAATCCCCGAAACATACAACCAGGAGCGGCGCTGGGAATATGTATGGACAGAGGCAGGCGACAGGCGGGGCATGAGGGATGTCATGTCAGCTGTCCCGGACAACGACCACATCTATATCAGGATAGAAGGAAGGAAGAAGCCCATGCTTGGCGACAACAATATAGACAACGTCCTGCGTATAGGCGGTTATGAATGGAAACAATATGCATGGTGGAACTCAAGCTGGAATAAAAGAGACTGTTTTGATGTCCAGTCTGAAAACGGGACAAACCTGACCGATTGGCAGTTTCCTGTCAATGTCACATACGATTCTGATATGCACGCCAACTTCAGTGATGTTGTGTTTGTCGCAAATGACACCGAAAGCCAGGTGGATTTCTGCCTGCACGACAAGTCGGACAGCAATTATGCGGATTACTGGGTGGAGGGCGACATAGACACAACCAATACAACGTATTGCATATATTACGGCAATGACGACAAGACGGCATCAGATTCTAATTGTGAAGATACCTTTTTGTTTTACATGAATGGGTCGTCCGACAGGACAGGCGAGTTCACCGTCCTGTCAGACAGCTCTTATGATGACTGCTCCCTTACCTATAACGCCACAACTGAGGCACATGAGCTTTCTCCCACCGATGATTGGTGCGGATACTATGTATCGGGGGGCGACAACTATACGGACGTTGAAGTCAATGCAACCATTGATTTTGATTTCGATAATTCGGATGTGGATGGTGCACCAAGCAAGTGGTTTGCGGTTGCTGCCCGGCTTAATACCACAGGGACAGGGAATTATAAGATTGCTGATAATGATTATGGCACGCACAATGGGCCGAGAATAAGGAAGCGGGTCGGAGGGAGCGAGACATGGCTTAACACATCACTTACGCAGGCAACCAACATGAACCTGACTCATACTGTTTCGATACAGTTATTCGGCGACACCTTCTATGGCACATGGTTCAACAGCACGGATGTTGTATTCTACAATGATTCGGATACCGACATTGGCCCGGATGCCCATCATTCATATTACGGCATAAGGGCCGTTAAGCATGGGGTGTCATCGCTTCAGATATTCCGTATGTATAACATGACCGTACGGAAATTCTATGAACCAGAACCCACGGTCTACAGCTTCGAAGGTGAAGAATCAAGCAACTCCGCCCCGACAATTGATTCCACATCAACCTCGCCCGCAACCGTCTACACAGACACCGACCTGTCAGCCAATGTGACATGCACCGACCCCGATTCCGGCGACACAATAACAGCATACATGACCGAAGTATACATAGACGATGCCGCCCAGTCCCTGACAAATTCAACCGCCGTCACAAACGATACATCCACGACAGTTTACACGCTGACATCCGGAAACTTTTCAAAGGATGAAACCATAATATTCGGGTTCATCTGCGGCGACGGGACATCCAATTCCTCAGCGACCAACACAAGTGGAGTCACCGTCTCCAACTCAGCGCCTGAATGGGAAGACCTATACATAAACCCCATCGGTTCGGCTTATACGACTGATAACTTGCAGATGGTAGTAAGTTGCAAGGACGATGATGGCGATTCCATTACAGGCTTCATCGAGGAAATATACATAGACGATGTCGCACAGGGAATGACTAACTCCACGAGCGTGCCTTCCCTGACAGCGACACAGATATACAACCTCACATCAGGAAACTTCAGCAAGGA
The DNA here is from genome assembly GCA_964535075.1 of uncultured Rhodobacterales bacterium. Lineage (GTDB taxonomy): Bacteria > Pseudomonadota > Alphaproteobacteria > Rhodospirillales > CAJXLG01 > CAZHRQ01. The sequence goes on from CAZHRQ010000043.1 coordinate 17,369, forward strand.
GGAAAACATCACATTCCAATGGACGTGCGGCGACGGCACAGACAACATGACATCCATGAACGAGAGCAAGGTCATATCCAACTCCGCCCCGACAATTGATTCCACATCAACCTCGCCCGCAACCGTCTACACAGACACCGACCTGTCAGCCAATGTGACATGCACCGACCCCGATTCCGGCGACACAATAACAGCATACATGACCGAAGTATACATAGACGATGCCGCCCAGTCCCTGACAAATTCAACCGCCGTCACAAACGATACATCCACGACAGTTTACACGCTGACATCCGGAAACTTTTCAAAGGATGAAACCATAATATTCGGGTTCATCTGCGGCGACGGGACATCCAATTCCTCAGCGACCAACACAAGTGGAGTCACCGTCTCCAACTCAGCGCCTGAATGGGAAGACCTATACATAAACCCCATCGGTTCGGCTTATACGACTGATAACTTGCAGATGGTAGTAAGTTGCAAGGACGATGATGGCGATTCCATTACAGGCTTCATCGAGGAAATATACATAGACGATGTCGCACAGGGAATGACTAACTCCACGAGCGTGCCTTCCCTGACAGCGACACAGATATACAACCTCACATCAGGAAACTTCAGCAAGGAGGAAAACATCACATTCCAATGGACGTGCGGCGACGGCACAGACAACATGACATCCATGAACGAGAGCAAGGTCATATCCAACTCAGCCCCAACCATAGACGCTAATACGACCTCGCCTGCAGATGTCTATACCGACACTGACTTCCTGGTTAATATAACCTGCTCTGATGCCGATGCGGGCGACACAATAACCGCATACATAGATGACGTATATATAGATGACGCGGCACAGGGATTAATCAACTCAACCACCGTCACAAACGGCACAACCGGGCAGATATACTCCCTTGATTCAGGCAACTTCACTTCTGGCCAGTCCATAATCGCCGAAATCAACTGCGGAGACGGGACAGACAATGCCACAGTCGGGAACACCACATCCGTCACAACAAAAACAGGATTGTCAGCCTCCAACCAGGCCCCTGAAAACAACTCAATTCAGGCCGATTATTCCCGGACATTCCTTGTCCTTCCAACCGAATCCCACACCAACACATTCCGGAACTGCACGCTTAATATATGGAACTCCACCGATACCCTGACATACAACGCTTCGAATATGACAACAATAACCAACAACACCAATATCAGCTGGGAATATTCATCATTCCCCAGGAACGACAACTACACATTCGGGGCTTTATGTTATGACAACGAAAATACATCCCTGACTTCGGCCAACTCAACATTCAACCTGACCGACACGACCTCCCCGACAGTGACTTGTCCCTCCGGCCTTGATGTCCAGCAGAACCATGACGGAACATTGCAGTATATCCCTTACGACACCAACCCGGCAGCATACAACCTGACCATCAACGGGACTGAATACCAGACAGGAAGCTGGACATCGGGCACAACAATAGACATCCCGGTCAATTCTTCAGATTCGGTCGGGACATACAACTACACATTCCAGGCTGAAGACCTCGCATCGAACAGCGTCCAGTGCGAGATAGAAGTGAACATACTTGAAGATACGGGCGGGGGATCCGGAGGGTCTGGCAGCAGCGTTGCCCCGGCCACCACGAACATAACGGCTGCGGATTACCCCATCTCCCGCCTGGAGGGAGAAGCCACTTCCATAATCCCGGAAACAGCAATAGCCAATACAGGCATATTCATGATAATATTGGCTTTC
>CAZHRQ010000044.1:0-18955 GCA_964535075.1 uncultured Rhodobacterales bacterium
GGTCACCCACCAGACCGGCCCGGCCGGCAAGGAAGTGGGCCGCGTCTATGTCGAGGATGGCTGCGACATCCGCCGCGAGCTCTATCTCGGCATCCTGGTCGACCGCGCCACCAGCCGGGTGACCTTCATGGCCTCGACCGAAGGCGGCATGGACATCGAGGAGGTCGCGGCATCGACGCCTGAGAAGATCATGACGCTGCCGATCGACCCGGTGGTCGGCTTCCAGGCCTATCACGGCCGGCAGATCGCCTACGGCCTCGGTCTCGAGGGCAAGCAGGTGAAGTCGGCGGTCGCCTTCATGGACGGCATGTACAAGGCGTTCGTCGACCTCGACGCCGCGATCGTGGAGATCAACCCGCTGGTGGTCACCGGCGAGGGCGATGTCCTCGCCCTCGATGCCAAGATGACCTTCGACGAGAACTCGCTCTACCGGCACAAGGACGTGACCGAGCTGCGCGACGAGACCGAGGAGGAGGCGACCGAGCTCGAGGCGTCGCGCCACGGCCTCTCCTACGTCAAGCTCGACGGCTCGATCGGCTGCATGGTCAACGGCGCCGGCCTCGCCATGGCGACCATGGACATCATCAAGCTCTACGGCGCCGAGCCGGCAAACTTCCTCGATGTCGGCGGCGGTGCCACGAAGGAGCGTGTCACCACGGCGTTCAAGCTGATCCTCGCCGACCCGAAGGTCGAGGGCATCCTGGTCAACATCTTCGGCGGCATCATGCGCTGTGACGTGATCGCCGAAGGAGTGGTGGCCGCGGCCCGCGAGGTCAGCCTGAACGTGCCCCTGGTGGTGCGGCTGGAAGGGACCAACGTGGAACTGGGCCAGTCCATCCTGGCCGATTCCGGTCTCGCCATCGTGCCCGCCAGCGATCTGGCGGCGGCGGCGGAAAAGGTGGTGAACGCGGTGAAGGAGGCACGCTGATGGCCATTCTCGTCAATCAGGACACCCGCGTCCTGTGCCAGGGCTTCACCGGCGCCCAGGGCACCTTCCACTCGGAGCAGGCCATCGCCTACGGCACCCGCCTGGTGGGCGGCGTGACCCCGGGCAAGGGCGGCACCTCCCACCTGGACCGCCCGGTGTTCAACACCGTGGCCGAGGCCAAGGCCGCCACCCACTGCACCGCCAGCGTGATCTACGTGCCGCCGCCCTTCGCCGCCGACGCCATCCTGGAGGCGGTGGACGCCGGCCTGGAGCTGGTGGTGTGCATCACCGAGGGCATTCCCGTGCTGGACATGGTGCGGGTGAAACGGGCCCTGGCCCACAGCGCCACCCGTTTGATCGGCCCCAACTGCCCGGGCGTGATCACGCCCGATGCCTGCAAGATCGGCATCATGCCCGGCCACATCCACAAACGGGGCCGCATCGGCATTGTCAGCCGTTCCGGTACCCTGACCTATGAAGCGGTGGCCCAGACCACCGCCGCCGGCCTGGGGCAATCCACCTGCGTGGGCATCGGTGGCGATCCGGTGCACGGGCTCAGCTTCGTGGACGTGCTGTCCCTGTTCCTGGCGGACGAGGAAACCGACGGGATCATCATGATCGGCGAAATCGGGGGCACGGCCGAGGAAGAGGCGGCGGCGTTCCTGAAAAACCATCCGGTGAAAAAGCCCACCGTGGGCTTCGTTGCCGGGGTGACCGCGCCGCCCGGCCGGCGCATGGGCCACGCCGGCGCCATCATTTCCGGCGGCCAAGGCACCGCCCACGACAAAATCGCCGCCTTGACCGAGGCCGGTGTCACGGTGGCCGACAGCCCCGCCGCCCTGGGGCAAACCATGCTCGACGTGCTGGGGGACAAGTAAGGACCGCCCGCGCGCGCGCCGGTCCTGGACCACAGGTCCTGAACCACAGGTCCTGAACAACAGGATGACCGATGATCGACCCGTCGTTTCTTTCCGGTGCCAACGCCGCCTATGTGGCGGAACTGTATGAGACCTGGTTGCGGGACCCCCAAGCGGTCGATGCGGCGTGGCATCCTTTTTTCGAGGAGCTGGGCGACGACCTGGAAAGCCTGGCGCCCGATTTCCACGGGCCGGGCTGGGGGGCGCGCGGCGGTCATGTGATTGCCGGCGCCGAAACCCCAGGCCGTGAACCGGCCCCGGCCCCGCCCGCCGCGGCGGCGGAGGTGGACCGCCGGATCAAAGACGCCATCCGCGCCCTGATGCTCATCCGCACCTATCGGGTGCGGGGGCATCTGGCGGCCAACCTTGATCCGCTGGGGTTGCAGTCCAAGGAAAAGGATCAGGTCCACCCGGAACTGCGCATCGACCACCACGGCTTCCGCGAAGAGGACCTGGGGCGAGAGATTTTCATCAACGGCGTGCTGGGGGTGGAGTCCGCCCCCCTGCGCGAAATCCTGGATATTCTGCGCCAGACCTATTGCGGCACCATCGGCGTGGAATTCATGCACATCCAGAATCCCGAGGAAAAGCAGTGGATTCAGCGCCGGGTTGAAAGCAACCGCAACCAGCCGAATTTTACCGAGGCCGGCAAGCGTGCCATCCTGCAACGGCTGGTGGAGGCGGAGGGCTTCGAGCGTTTCCTGCAAGCCAAGTACCCCACCACCAAGCGCTTTGGCCTGGAAGGAGGCGAAAGCGTGGTGCCGGCCCTGGAGCAGATCCTGAAGCGCGGCTGCCTGCCCCCCGACGACGACCTGCCGCCGGTGGAGGAAGTGGTGCTGGGCATGGCCCACCGGGGGCGGCTCAATGTGCTCACCAACCTGCTGCACAAACCGTTCGCCCAGGTGTTCGCCGAGTTCGAGGGCGACGTGTACGTGGACGAGGTGCTGGGCAGCGGCGACGTGAAATACCACCTGGGGACGTCTGGCGACCGCTATTTCGAGGGCGAGGACGGCACCGGGCGGGTGGTGCACCTGTCGTTGCAGTCCAATCCCTCCCACCTGGAAGCGGTGGACCCGGTGGTGCTGGGCAAGGTGCGGGCCCGCCAGACCCGGCAGGGCGACGCGGAACGGCGCCGCATCGTGCCGTTGCTGCTGCACGGCGATGCCGCCTTCGCCGGGCAGGGGGTGGTGGCCGAGTGTCTCAGCCTGTCGGGGCTCCATGGCTATCGCGTGGGCGGCACCCTGCACATCATCATCAACAACCAGATCGGCTTTACCACCGCCCCCCACCACGCCCGCTCCGGCGAGTATGCCTCCGACGTGGCCAAGATGGTGCAGGCGCCCATCCTGCACGTGAACGGCGACGACGTGGAGGCGGTGGTGCACGCGGCCCGCATGGCCCTGGACTACCGCCAGCGCTTTGGCCGCGATGTGGTGCTGGATGTGGTGTGCTATCGCCGTCAGGGCCACAATGAAAGCGACGAACCGGCCTTCACCCAACCGGTGATGTATCAGAAAATCCGCCAACACCCCACCACCCGCGAGGTCTATACCCGCAAGCTGGTGGCCGAGGGTCTGCTGAGCGAGCACGAGGCCCAGGGCATGGTGGACAAGTTCCGCCAGCGCCTGGAGCGGGAGTTCGCCGCGTCCAACACCTGGGAATCCAGCGGCGCCGACTGGTTGCAGGGGGCATGGGAAGGACTGGTGCGCCTGGACAGCGAGGAGGAATGGCGCCAGGACCCCACCGGCGTCTCCCCTGACCTGCTGACCCAGGTGGGCACGGCGCTGACCACCGTGCCGAAACACCTGAACCTCAATTCCAAGATCGCCCGCCTGCTGGCCACCCGCCGTCAGCGGCTGGAGACGGGGGAGGGCCTGGACTGGGCCCTGGCCGAGGCCCTGGCCTTTGGCACCCTGTTGATGGAGGGCCACCCCGTCCGGCTGTCCGGTCAGGATTCGGGGCGCGGCACCTTCAGCCAGCGCCATGTCCGCCTGGTGGACCAGACCACCGAAGAAACCTACGTCTCCCTTAACCACATCGGGCCCGGGCAGAAGACCTTCGAGGTGTGGGACAGCCCCCTGGCGGAAATGTCGGTGCTGGGCTTCGAATACGGCTATTCCCTGGCCTCGCCCTTCGGTCTCACCGTGTGGGAGGCTCAGTTTGGCGACTTCGCCAACGGCGCCCAGGTGATCATCGACCAGTTCCTGGCCTCCGCCGAATCCAAATGGCACCGCATGTCGGGCCTGACCATGCTGCTGCCCCATGGCTATGAAGGGCAGGGGCCGGAGCACAGTTCCGCCCGCCTGGAGCGCTACCTGCAGCTCTGTGCCGAAGACAACATCCACGTCTGCAACGTGACCACGCCGGCCAACTACTTCCACGTGCTGCGCCGTCAGGTGCGCCGCAACTTCCGCAAGCCCCTGATCCTGATGACCCCCAAGTCCCTGCTGCGGCATAAGCTGTGTGTCAGTTCCAACAGCGCGCTGGTGGGCGATAGCCGTTTCCACCGGGTGCTGCCGGAGGTGGACCCCCTGGACGACAGCGCCGTCACGCGGGTGGTGTTGTGCACCGGCAAGGTTTACTACGACCTGTTGCAGGCCCGGCGGGAACAGGCGCTGACCAACGTGGCCCTGATCCGGGTGGAGCAGCTCTATCCCTGGCCCAAGGATACCCTCAAGCATCAGCTCGAACGCTATCCCCAGGCGGAGTTGCTGTGGTGCCAGGAAGAGCCGGCCAACATGGGGGCGTGGCTGTTCGTGATGCCTCGTCTGACCTTCCTGCTGGAGGAACTGGGCCATTCCTGGCACCGTCCCCTGTTCGTGGGGCGGCGGGCGGCGGCCTCTCCGGCCACCGGGCGCCACGCCACCCACGTGCAGGAGCAGGAATCCCTGGTGTCCCAGGCCCTGATGGCCGCGCCCGAGGGGCTGCACCAGCCCTTCCAGCGCATCACCCATCTGAGCGATATGGGGAATTAGGCAACGGCAAGCGAGCGGGGTCCCCGAGGGGGGATCCCTCATCCCCCGTGCAACGGAGTGAGTCATGGCCAGTGCGATCGAGGTGCCTACCCTGGGCGAATCCGTTTCCGAGGCCACCGTGGCCCGCTGGATGAAGGCGGTGGGCGAGGCCGTGACCGCCGACGAGCCTCTGGTGGAACTGGAAACCGACAAGGTTACGGTGGAGGTGCCGGCCCCGGCCAGCGGCCGTCTGGAAAGCATTGCCGTGGACGAGGGCGAAACGGTGGCCGTGGGTACGGTACTGGGACAGGTGGGCAGTGGCGCCGGCAGCGAAACGGCGGTGGCGCCAGAGGGGGATGGCACCACGGCGGAACCGGCCGTGCCCTCGGCTGGACCGGCGGACAGCGCCCCGGCCCCCGAACCGGCGGCCCAAGCCACGCCGGCGCCGGCACCGGAAAAGGCCCCGGCCGGCGGGGCCCGCATCGGCTCGCCGGCGGCGGAAAAGCTGATCCGGGAAAAGGGGCTCCATCCGGCGGACATTCACGGCAGCGGTCGCGATGGCCGCATCACCAAGGAAGACGTGTTGGCCCACCTGGGGGCGGCGGCGCGTTCTTCGGCCGCCCCGCCGGCCGCGGCGGCGCGGGAACGGGTAAGCGATCCCCGGGAGCGCCGGGTGCGTATGAGCCGCCTGCGCCAGCGCATTGCCCAACGCCTGAAGGAAGCCCAGACCAACGCCGCCATGCTCACCACCTTCAACGAGGTGGACATGACCAACGCCATGGCCATGCGGCGGACCTACCGTGATTCCTTCGAAAAAACCTTTGGTCTCCGGCTGGGCATCATGGGGTTGTTCGTGAAGGCCACCGTGGACGCCTTGCACCGCTTTCCCGGCATCAACGGCGAAATTGACGGCACGGACATCATCTACAAGGATTTCTACAACATCGGCGTGGCGGTGGGCACCGACCAGGGGCTGGTGGTGCCGGTGGTGCGCGATGCCGACCAGTTGAGTCTGGCCGGCATCGAGAAGGCCATCGGCGACATGGCGCGGCGGGCCCGCGACGGCAAGCTGGGCATGGAGGAAATGACCGGCGGCACCTTCACCATCTCCAACGGTGGCGTGTACGGGTCGCTGTTGTCCACGCCCATCCTCAACCCGCCGCAATCGGGCATTCTGGGCCTGCACAAGATCGAAAAGCGCGCCCGGGTGATGCCCGACGGCAGCCTCCAGGCCCGGGAGATGATGTACGTGGCGCTGAGCTATGACCACCGCATCGTGGATGGCCGCGAGGCCGTGTCCTTCCTGGTGCGGGTGAAGGAATGCGTGGAAAATCCCGAACGCCTGATGCTGGAAGTGTAACCCGGCCCTGGGAGAACGACATGAGCGACGAAAGCTTTGATCTGGTGGTGATCGGCGGCGGGCCGGGGGGCTATGTGTGTGCCTTGCGGGCGGCGCAACTGGGGCTGTCGGTGGCCTGCATAGACCGGCGCGAGACCTTGGGCGGCACCTGTCTCAATGTGGGGTGCATTCCCTCCAAGGCTTTGCTGCATTCCTCCCACCTCTACCATCAGGCTCAGCACGATCTGGCGGGGCACGGCATCGGCGTGTCGCCCACCCTGGACCTGGGCACCATGATGGCGCGCAAGGACAAGGTGGTGGGGGACCTCACCAAGGGCATCGACCACCTGTTCCGCAAGCACAAGATCACCCGCCTGACCGGCAGCGGTCGGCTGGCCGGCCCCACCACGGTGGAGGTCAGCGACGGTCCCGACGCCGGCCGGCGGCTGGAGGCCGCCAACATCGTGTTGGCCACCGGCTCCGAGCCCACACCACTCACGGGGGTGGCGGTGGACGAGGACCGCATCGTCTCCTCCACCGGTGCCCTGGCGCTGGCGGCGGTGCCCGAGCATCTGGTGGTGATCGGTGGCGGGGTGATCGGGCTGGAGCTGGGGTCCGTCTGGCGCCGCCTGGGGGCCAAGGTGACCGTGGTGGAGTTCCTCGACCGGCTGGTGCCGGCCATGGATGGCGAGTTGGCCAAGACCCTGCAACGCAGCCTGAAAAAACAGGGACTGACGTTCCGCCTGGGCACCCGGGTGACCGGGGCGGAAACAGGGGCTGACGGCGTGACCCTGACCCTGACCCCGGCCCAGGGAGACGCCCAGGGGGAGGTGAAGGGAGATGGCGCGGCGGACACCCTCACCGCCGACCGGGTGCTGGTGGCGGTGGGCCGCCGGCCGGTGACCGAGGGCCTGGGGCTGGAGACGGTGGGAATCACGCTGGATGAGCGCGGCTTCGTGCCGGTGGACCATGCCTTCACCACCCGCGTGCCCTCCATCCGCGCCATTGGCGACGTGATCGGCGGCGCCATGCTGGCCCATAAGGCCGAGGATGAGGGCGTGGCCGTGGCCGAGTGGCTGGCCGGACAACGGCCGGAAGTTAACTACGACGCCATTCCCGCCGTGGTCTACACCCATCCGGAAGCGGCCGGCGCCGGGGCCACGGAAGAGGCGTTGAAGGCCGACGGCATCGCCTATCGGGTGGGCAAGTTCCCTTTCTCCGCCAACAGCCGCGCCCGCACCCTGGGCGAAAGCGAGGGGTTCGTGAAGCTGCTGGCCGATGCGGACACGGACCGGGTGCTGGGGGTGCATATCCTGGGGCCCATGGCCGGCGACCTGATCATGGAGCCGGTGCTGGGGCTGGAGTTCCAGGCGGCGGCTGAGGACATTGCCCGCACCAGTCACGCCCACCCGCAACTGGGCGAGGCGGTGAAGGAAGCCGCCCTGGCCCTGGGCGATGGCGCCCTGCATATGTGATCACGACCAAAAGAGATCGGGTCCCCCGGGTGCCCGCCGGGGCAGGGGGGCCCGTCATGCCGGAGACACAGACACCCTGAGGCGTCGTCCTGCCCCTTGATCTTTTCGGCTCTCTGATATCCTTCGCTTCAAAACAAGGACTTCTCCCATGCGCATTGCCATGATCGGAACGGGGTATGTGGGCCTCGTGTCCGGTGCCTGTTTTTCCGAATTCGGTGTTGATGTCACCTGTGTGGACAAGGATGCCGACAAAATCCGTACCCTGGAGCAGGGGGGTATCCCCATTTACGAGCCAGGGCTGGAAGATCTTGTGGCCAATAATGTGCGGGCCGGTCGGCTGCATTTCACCACCGACCTGCCCCGCGCCGTCCAGGATGTGGATGCGGTCTTTATTGCGGTGGGGACCCCCACCCGCCGGGGGGATGGCCACGCCGACCTGACCTACGTCTTTGAGGCGGTGCGGCAGGTGGCCGAGCACATGAAACCCGGGACGGTCGTGGTCACCAAGTCCACGGTGCCCGTGGGTACCGGCCGCAAGGTGGCCCAGACCATCGAGGAAACCGCCCCCGGCAAGGAATACCATGTGGCGTCCAACCCGGAGTTCCTGCGGGAAGGATCGGCCATCGGCGACTTCATGCGTCCGGATCGCGTGGTGTGTGGCGCCGAATCGGAAAAAGCCCAACAGGTGCTGCGGGGGCTCTATCGTCCGCTGTATCTGATCGAGACGCCGATCCTGTTCACCAACCTGGAAACGGCCGAACTGATCAAGTATGCGGCCAACGCGTTTTTGGCTACCAAGATCACCTTCATCAACGAAATCGCCGACTTGTGCGAAAAGGTGGGGGCCGATGTGCAGAAGGTGGCCAAGGGCATCGGCCTGGACGGGCGCATCGGCGCCAAGTTCCTGCATGCAGGGCCGGGCTATGGCGGCTCCTGCTTCCCTAAGGACACACTGGCCCTGGACCGCACGGCGGTGGAACGTGGGTCTCCCGTGCGTATTGTCCAGACGGTGATTGCGGTGAACGACGCGCGCAAGGCCGCCATGGCCGAACGGGTGATCGCTGCGTGTGGTGGCTCGGTGGCGGGCAAGACCATCGCCGTCCTGGGGCTGACCTTCAAGCCCAATACCGATGATATGCGGGAATCGCCCAGCCTCGCCATTGTCCCCCGTCTGGTGGCGGAGGGGGCCCGGGTGCGGGTTTATGATCCCGAAGGGATGAACGAGGCCCGCAAGGTGCTGGACGAGGTGGAATGGTGCGACGGCGCCTATGCCACCCTGCCGGAGGCCGAGTGCCTGGCCATCATTACGGAGTGGAACGAATTCCGGAATCTTGACCTGGAGAAGGTGAAGAGCGCGATGGCCAAGCCGGTTATTGTGGATCTGCGGAACATCTACGACCGTCATGACATGGAAAAAGCCGGCTTTTCCTATCACGCCATTGGGCGGTAGGGCGGGGTCTGGACCCGTTCTAGAGCCTGTCGCAGTCAATGGGACCCATTTCCGGGGCCCATTGACCGCGTGAATCGGCTCTCTCTGTTGGATGAAGAGCGGGCCGCGCCCCGTTTTATACGGGTCGGCCCATGAATTGACCGACCCCGGCCCTCGCCGGGCGGCTCCTCCGGGCCTTGGCCGCCGCCTCAATGGCGGCCGACCAGCCGACCGACCAGGAAGTCAAATGGGAGGTCGGCTGGTATCAGGTCCGTTCGGCCACGTCGCGAATATGGCGGAACAGGCGGTCCAGATCCGTCTCCGTCAGGGCGGCGTTGACCAGCACCAGTCGGATCACGGACTCACCGTTCAGGGGGGCGTGACCGATCAGGGCCCGTTGCTCCTGTTCCAGGGCGGCACACACCGTTGCCGCCGGCACCCCCGTGACCCGGAAGCACAGGGTCAGGGAGGGGGCCGGGGCCACCTGTTCCAGGCGTGGATCGGCCGCCACCCGGGATTCCGCATACCGGGTCAGGTGGCGCAGGTGGGCGAAGCGGCGCTGAAAGCCCCGGGTGCCGTGGGTTTGCCAGGCCACCCACAGTTTCAGCACATCGTTGCGCCGGCCGCATTGCAGGGACGTTCGGCCCGGTTCCACCGTGTGGTCATCCGTTTCCTGAAACAGATAGGCGGCGTCCTCGTCCAGGGCCGCTTGCAACAGGCCCGGCCGGCGCACCAGCAGCAGCGAACAGGTGAGGGGCACGCCCATCAGCTTGTGGGCGTCCCAGGTGACGGAATCACTGAGCGCGATTCCCGCGAACCAGGGCGCCATGGCCGGGTCCAGGATCAGTGGTCCGCCAAAGGCCCCATCCACATGCAGCCATACCCCGTATTCCCGCGCCACCGCGGCCAGATCGGCCAGGGGGTCGAAGGCACCGCGCACCGTGGTGCCGGCGGTGGCCACCACGGCCACGGGGATCAGGCCGGCCGCCCGGTCCTGGTCCAGGGCGGCGCGGAGGGCGTCCACCCGCATGCGGCCCTCGGCGTCCACGGCGATGGCGCGAACGGTGTCCCGTCCCAGGCCCAGGATGCCGGCGGCCTTGCGCAGGGAATAGTGGGCTTCCGCCGAGACATAGACCGCTCCCGGCCGGCTCAGGCCCTGGTTCCGGGCCTCGGGAAAGGCGGCGTTGCGGGCCAGCAGCAGCCCCAACAGGTTGGACAGGGAGCCGCCCGGGGTGATGCTCCCCTCTCCCTGCGCAAAGCCCAGAACCTCGCAGATTTTGCCGATCAGCACCCGTTCCAGGTCCACGGCGGCGCCGGCCACCTTGCGGGTATGCAGGGCGTTGTTGAGAGACGCGGCCACGCACTCGCCCACCACCGCCATGGGGTCGCGACCGCCGAACAATTGGTTGAAAAAAGCGGGGGTGGTGGTGGCGGGCACGGCGGCCATCAGGGATCGCAGGCGGGCCAACACCGCCGGGGCCGGCTGGCCTTCGTCGGGCAGGCTGAGATCGGGGGGCACGGCGGGGGCCGGCCGCACCGGGTGCCGCTGTTCCGCCTGGTCCAGTTCGCTCAGCAGGGCTGCGAGATCCTGCCACGGGGTCTCTGCCTGCCCGGGCACGCCGTTCTCCTGTGTGTTTAGAGCGGGTCGCCCGGCGGCGCCAAGGGAACCGCCGGGCGTCTCCATCACGCGGCCGGGAAGGCGCGGCGCATGACTTCGGTCAGGCGGCGGCCGAAGGCCACGGGATCGGCCACCGTCTCGCCTTCCTGGATGCGGGCTTGGTCATAAAGCAGGCGGGCGGCATCGTCCACCGGGGCCGTTTCCGCGCCCGCCGCCTGGGCCAAGGCCCGCACCAGCGGGTGACGGGGATTGATCTCCAGCACCCGAGGCGTTTCCGGCAGGCCCGGCTGGTTCTGGCGCATCAGGCGTTCCAGATGCAGGCTGACCCCGCCGTCCTCCGCCACCAGACAGGCGGCGCTTTCCGTCAGCCGTGCCGAGGGGCGCACGTCCTTCACCTGACCGTCCAGGGCGCTCTTGAAGCGCGCGATCAGGCTGTTGAGCGACTCCTCGGGCGCCGCGTCTTCGTGTTCGGGGGCGTTGTCGTCCTTGCCCGCGGGCGTTTCGATGGCGCTGAGGTCCACGCTGCCTTGGGTGGCCGACTGGAACGCCTTGTCCTGCCAGGGTTGGGCCAGGGGCGCCCAGAATTCGTCCACGGCGTCGGTGAGCAGCAGCACTTCCACGTCGCGGGCGTTGAAGCCCTCCAGCTGCGGGCTGTGGGCCAGGGTGTTGGCGTCTTCCCCGGTGATGAAGTAGATGTGCTCCTGCCCGGGGCGCATGCGGCCGATGTATTCTTCCAGGCTGATGAAGGCCCCCTCGCTGCGGTTGGTGCGGAAACGGCACAGGGGCAGGATTTCGTCCCGGCGGGTGGGGTCCTCGTACAAGCCTTCCTTCAGCACGGCGCCAAAATTCTCCCAGAACGTGGCATAGCCCTCGGGATCATTTTCCGCCTGTCGGCTCAATTCCTGCAACACCTTGCGGGTGACGCCGCTGCGGATCTTGGCCAGCACCGGGTTGTGTTGCAGCATTTCCCGGCTGATGTTCAGCGGCAGGTCTTCCGAATCCACCACGCCCCGCAGGAAGCGCAGCCAGGCCGGCACCAGTTCCGCCGTGTCGTCGGTGATGAATACCCGGCGCACGTACAGTTTCACATGGGGCTTGCGTTCGGGCTGGAAGAGGTCGAAGGGCTTTTGCGAGGGGATGAACAGCAGCGCCGAGTATTCGATCTGGCCCTCGGCACGGTAATGCAGGGTTTGCCACGGTTCGTCGAACGCGTGGGCCACGTGGTGATAGAATTCCTTGTACTGATCGGCCGTCACCTCGGCCTTGGGCCGGGTCCACAGGGCGGAGCCGGTGTTGGCTTGTTCATCCACGGCGGGGGTATCGTCGCCCTGGGCCGGGATTTCCAGGTGGATGGGCAGGGGAATGTGGTCGGAGTAGGTGCGGATGATGTGGCGCAGGCGATGGGCTTCCAGGAACTCGTCCTCGCCCTCCTTCAGGTGCAGCACCACCCGGCTGCCCCGGGCCGGGGCGTCGTCGCTCTCGCCCACGGTGAAGCCGCTGCGGCCGTCGGAAGCCCAGTGCCAGCCGTGGCTTTCCCCGGCGCGGCGGGTGTACACGTCCACATGGTCGGCCACCATGAAGGCCGAATAGAAGCCCACCCCGAACTGGCCGATCAGCGACACATCCTTGCGGGCATCGCCGGTGAGCTGGTTCATGAAGTTCAGGGTGCCGGAGCGGGCGATGGTGCCCAGGTTTTCCACCAGGTCATCGCGGTTCATGCCAATGCCGTTGTCGGCGATGGTCAGGGTCCGGGCGGCGGGGTCCACCTGAAGCCGCAGGCCCAGCTCCGGGTCGCTGGCCATCAGGTCCGCCTGGGTCAGGGCGGCGTAGCGCAGGCGGTCGCAGGCATCGGCGGCATTGGAGACAAGCTCACGCAGGAAGATTTCCTTGTGGCTGTACAGAGCGTTGGCGACAATGTCGAGCAGCTTCGACACTTCCGCCTGGAAGGTCATTTCCTGTTGGGTCATGGGGCCCCTCGGGTGTTGCGGACTGAGGCGGTGGCCGGGCGGAACCCCCGGCGGTCGGGGGCGCCATATGGGACAATCAAGCCGGCGGCGCAACCCCTCGGGCGACCGGCGGTCAGTTTTTTGCCGTGCCTGCCTATACTAGGCGTTGCTCCGGGATGTTTTTTTGCGCTATCACTATCGGCTCGAATCCCTCCCCGGATCGTCCACCGCGCGGGCCGGGGACCCAGAATGACACGCGACCCGGTCTTGCCGTCGTGTCCTCTCCCCCTCGGGGGCGGGCAGAGCGCAGGGCGGGGGTCTTTGTATCCTTCAGGAACGAACAGGGCCGCGAACGCCCGAAGCAAGGAGCAGGTATGCAGATTCCGGTGCAGATCAGTTTCCACGGCGTCGATCATTCCGATGCCGTGGAGGAGCGGGTGCGCGAAAAGGTGGCCAAGCTGGAGCAGTTCTGTGATCGCATCACCAGTTGTCGCGTGGTGATCGAAACCCACCACCACAACACCTCCAACGCCCACAAGACCGGCGAGCCCTTCGTGGTGCGGGTGGATGTCACCCTGCCGGGGCAGGAGATCGTGGTGGGACGGGAGAACGGCAAGACCCTGCACACCCACGAAGACGTCTACGCCGCGATCAACGATTCGTTCTCCAAGGCCGAGCGGCTGGTGCGCGAATACCACAACCGCCACAAGGAACACCGCAGCCCCCACCGGGCGCACGCTTCCTGAGGCCCGGACGCGCCGCCGGGGTGACGCCCCGCCGGCGCCCGTGTTCGTGCTTCGTTGCTGTCCGTGGCAAGAGACAAGTAACGCCCTGTTAAGGGTTCATTAAGTTCCACGGCTTTATTAAAAAAGTCCTCGATCATATTGATTGGTCGGGGTTTTTCTTTGTTGACTTCCTTTGGGTCATCGGGAACAGTGGTTCCATTGCCGGAAGCGCCCTTTGTGGCGCCGGTGACCCGTTAGGGACCGAACGGCACTCAGGCTTACCCACTCCCAGGGACCGGGCAGGGACCGGGAGGCCCCGCGTGACACGGGGATCGCACAGCACGGGAGGCGGCAGTGACACGGAGACGGCGCAGGCGCACGCCATGGCCGCAACGGGTGTTGAACGCGGCCAGTTTCATTCTTAGCATGGCCGTCTCCGGCGGTCTGTTGTATTGGGGTCTGGTGGGACCGGCCATGACGGCCGTGCGCTCCGATGCCCCGGCCCCCGGGTTGCCGCCCGCGCTGGAACAGGCCCTGTCCGCGTCGCCGGCCCTGTTGCCGGCCTCGCCCGCTCCGTTGCCCGAACTGGCGGCGCTGGACCACCTGGGGCAGGACTTCCGCTTCCAACCGGTGCCGGCGATCACCCCCCCGGTGCAGCCGGCGCGCGCCGCCGGGGATGCCACCGCGCCCGTGATGGCGGCGGCGGAACCGGAGGCCGTGCCCGCCGACCACGGCCCAGAGCGCGCTGACGATCCCCAGCACGACGTGGCCGTGGCCGCCACCGCTCTCACCGATGCGGGGGAAGCCGATCAGGAACAGGCCGGGGAAGGCGGGTCCGAGCATGCCGGCGCCACGGAAACCGGTGCGGAAACGGTCACGGCCGCAACGCTGCCCACCATGGGCGATTTCGAGGCCCCGGGCGAAACCCTGGCCCTGATGACGGCGGCCCTGGACCGGGCGGCGCCGGCCGCCGAGTCCATGATGGCCACGGTGCTGGAAACCTCCCTGCTGCCGCCGCCGCGGCCCCGCAGCAAGCCCCTGGACAAGGCCGCGCGCATGGCCGTGGCCATGGCCCGCGATGCCAACCTGCGGGAAGCCCTCGGTCTTGAGGAAGGCCATGCCCGGCCCCTCGTGGTAACCAAGGGCGACACCCTCATGACCCTGCTCATGCGCGCCGGCGCCTCTCGGGTGCAGGCCCTGCAAGCGGCCGCCAGCGTGCGCGGCATGTGGTCGCCCCATCGCCTGCGTCCCGGCCAGGAAGTGGTGCTGTTGCAGGACGCGCAGGCGGAATTCCTTGGCTTCGCCGTGGACGCGGGCCCGGCCGAGCGCATCGCTGTCAAGCACGACGCCGCCAAGGAACAGTACGTGGCCAGCCGGGTGAAGCGCCCGGTGACCCGGGTACTGCGACGCAAGGGCGCGGTGATCGACGCCTCCATGGAAAGTGCCGCCCGGCGCCAGCGCATTCCCCAGGAATTGCTGCCGGTGATGGTGGCCGCCTTCTCCTACGAAATCGACTTCCAGCGCCAGATTCACCCCGGCGACCGCTTCGAGGTCATCTACGAGGAACTGCGCAACGACGCCGGCGAACGCGTGGGCACCGGCGACATCATCAAGGCCACGCTCCAGGCCGGGGGCGAGCGGGTGACCATCTACAACTACACCACCGGCGACGGCGAGCAGGACTTCTATCACCCCAACGGCCACAGCGTGCGCAAGGCCCTGCTGCGGACCCCCATCAACGGCGCCCGTATCTCCTCGGGCTACGGCATGCGGCGGCATCCCATCCTGGGGTACTCGCGGATGCATACCGGGGTGGACTTCGCCGCCCGCACCGGTACGCCCATCAAGGCAGCCGGCGATGGCGTGATCGACTATCGCGGCCGGCGTGGCGGATACGGCAACTACATCCGCATCCAGCACAACAACGACAAGTACCAGACCGCCTACGCCCACCTCAGCCGCTACGGCCGCTACCAAAAGGGCCAACGGGTGGAGCAGGGCGACATCATCGGGTACGTGGGCACCACCGGCCGTTCCACCGGCCCCCACCTCCACTACGAGGTGCTGGTGAACGGGCGCCACGTGAACCCCATGAAGGTGCGCTTCCCCTCGGGGCGGCAGCTCAAGGGCACGGAACTGGCGCGCTTCCGCAAGCACCGCCAGACCATGGAAACCCGGATTGCCGAGTTGCCCCGTCCGGTGCAACTGGCACAGCGGTGACGGTCTCCCTCCTCCACCGTCCACCGCCTTTTCGGAACCCCGACGGATAGTTCTGTCGGGGTTTCTTTATATATAGGCCCTCGCCGGGCGGCGCCTCCGGCGCCTTGGCAAGTTTATTCAAGCCCTCGCCGGGCGGCGCCATCCGGCGCCTTGGCCCCGGCCGCAATGGCCGGTGGCTTGGTCTGGGGACACACCGCGGCACCTCCGAATCATCAGGAAATATCGCGAGGCCCTCGCCGGGCGGCGCCATCCGGCGCCTTGGCAAGTTTATTCAAGCCCTCGCCGGGCGGCGCCTCCGGCGCCTTGGCCCCGGCCGCAATGGCCGGTGGCTTGGTTTGTGGACACGCCGCAGCACCTCCGAATCATCAGCATATATCGCGAGAAAAAAGCGGGGCGCTGCCTTAACTGGCCACAAATATGATCAATCCCCTTGATCCCTGGGCCTCATACGCCACACTGCCCAGGCAATCCGATTCCCCGGCTTAAGAGAGGCCCCATGCGCAGGAACCTGTTCTGGCTTGGATTCTTTGTCATTCTCGCCCTCGGGGCCGCCAGTCTGGCCCTGGAGTATTTCGGCCACCGCGCCGGAGAGGACGTGGCGCGCAAGGTGGAAATCCCCCCCATGCCCCTGGAGCACGCCCGCGACGGCACCTGGCGGGCCCAGGCGGGCGTGGACCCCTACGCCTACAAAATCTGGGTGACCGTGGGCGATCATCGCCTCACCGGCATCGGATTCGCCGACGAAAAGTCCAAGGAACGAATGCCCCGCGCCCAGACCCTCTTCGATCGCGTGCTGGAAAAACAAAGCCTCAAAGTGACCCTGCTGGAGGGCGCCGAATTCCAAAGCGTCCTGCTGCTCAAGGCCATCTCCCGCGCCGTCACTCGCGCCGCCGGCGATGCCGCCGTGCCCGGTCTCGCCCCGGAGACAGCGGACCAGGACCGTCAGAACGGTTCGGACAACGCGAGTCAACCATGAGCAGTCGGGGCCTTCTGTTCGTTCGCGCCCGCGACGAAGGCGATACCTATCTGGCCCGGGCCAAAGCAGCCCTGGCCAGCGTCCATCCGGAATTGCCCGTGCACGAGGTGGTGCTGCAACGGCCTTTCGCCCACCCTCTCACCGCCGGCTTCCGCGTCAAAGCCCTGGCCGACAGCCCCTTCACCACCACCCTGGCCCTGGACGCCACGGCGGTGGTGCTGGACCGTCTCGACTATGTGTTCACCCAGGCGGAGCGCTGGGGCATGGCCTGCCCCCTCTCTCCCTTCGCCGAGCGCGCCCTGTCAGGTCCGGCGGGGCGGGACGATCGGGTGCGGCTGGACCCCGGGCTTCTGGCCTTCAACACCGCCTTCCGTCCCGTGCTGAACACCTGGTTCCAGATGCAAATGCGCCAGCGCGAGGGCGCCGGGGAAACCTGGCACTACCGCACCGGCGCCACCCTGGCCGAGGCCCTGGAGCAGAACAACCGCTGGCCCTTCATCCTGCCGGCGGCGTGGCACATGCGGGAAAACACCAACCCCTATTTCTTTGGGCCCGTCAAAGTGTGGAATGGCGCCTCGCCACCGCCCGAGGCAGTGGACGCGGCGCGAGAGCGCTATGCCGATGGCCGCCGTACCTACGCCCTGCACGATGTCACCCAAAACCGCGACCGGGTGCTGGGCGATGGCAACGATTACATCCTGCGGCCCCGTCTTTCCCGGGAAGACGCCCCGGGATAAAGGTGATCACGATCCGCTCTATTCCCCCAATAGGAAACGCGAGGGTCATCAGCCTTCATACCGTTGCCGCAGGGCCTGGAACAGGGCACGCAGGCCCTGGGCCTCGCCGCCTTCGGGACGGCCGGGGCGGCTGGTGGTGTTCCAGGCCATCAGATCCACATGGGCCCAGCTCACGCCGGAGTCCACAAACCGCTCCAGGAACAGGGCGGCGGAGATGGCGCCGCCGGTGCCGTCGCCGCCCGCGTTGTTGAGGTCCGCCAGCCGGCTGTCCAGGGAGCCGGCATAGCCCGACCACAGGGGCAGCCGCCACAGGGGGTCGGTGGTGGCGGTGCCGGCGGCCAGAATCTGCTCGGCCAGGGCGTCGTTGTTGGCGAACAACACCGGGACCTCCGTGCCCAGGGCCACCCGCGCCGCGCCGGTGAGGGTGGCGCAATCCACGATCAGGTCGGGCGCATCCTCGCTGGCGGCGGCCAGGGCATCGGCCAGGATCACCCGGCCTTCGGCATCGGTGTGGCCGATTTCCACCGTCAGGCCCTTGCGGGTGGGCACCACGTCGCCGGGCCGCATGGCGTCGGGACCAATGCCGTTCTCCGCCGCCGGGATCAGCACCCGGAGCCGCACCGGCAGCGCCGCTTCCATGATCAGCGCCGCCAAGCCCAGCACATGGGCCGCGCCGCCCATGTCCTTGCGCATGAGCTTCATGCTGGTGTGCGGCTTGAGATTGAGCCCGCCCGTATCGAAGCACACCCCCTTGCCCACCAGGGTCAGGCGGGGCGCGGTGGCCGTGCCCCAGCGCAGGTCGATCACCCGGGGCGCGCTCTGTCCCGCCGCGCCCACCGCCGCCACGGCCGGCCAGTTTTCGTTGGCCAGGGTGGGCCCGGCGATCACGCGGCAGGTGGCCCCCCGCGTTTCCGCCAGGCGCTGGGCGGCGGCGGCCAGTTCCGCCGGTCCCAGGGCGGCGGCCGGCGCATTCACCAGATCCCGCACCAGGGTGGTGGCCTGAGCCAGCGCCGTCACCGCGCCTTCATCGGCACCGGCGGGCCACACCAGGGTGGCCCCGTCCTCGTCGGCGTCCTCTTGGGCCCCCTCGTGGGCGGGGGACTCGCTCTTGAAGGCGGTGAACGCATAGCGTCCCAGGCTCCAGCCCAGGGCCCACTGGTCGGGCGATAACGGTCCCGGGGTTTCCAGGTGGTATCGCCCCGTCGGCAGCCGTGCCGCCAGGCCGCCGGCGGCCCACAGGGTGGGATCGTCCCCCAGACCGGCCAGCACCCGTCCCGGGGTGCCATCGGCCGCCGGCAGCACGGCCATCTCGCCAATCTTGGCGGCAAAGCCCTGGGCGGCGGCCCACGCCAAAGCCGTGTCGTCCAGGCCATGGGCCCCGTTTTGCCAGTGGGCGGCGGTGACGGGGAACAACGGCCGGGCGCCCGCGTTCTCGCGGGTGAGGCCCCGCGGTGGCGCGCCGGCCACGCTGTGCTGCAACCGCGGCGGCATGGTCCCGGCTCCTTTAACTGTTCATGGACTCGAAGAAGTCGGCGTTGTTCTTGGACTGGCGCATTTTTTCCAGCAGGAATTCCATGGCGTCGATCCCGCCCATGGGCATGAGCACCCGGCGCAGCACCCACATCTTGGACAGGATGTCCTTGTCCACCAGCAGTTCTTCCTTGCGGGTGCCGGAGCGGGTGATGTCGATG
>CAZHRQ010000045.1:0-15326 GCA_964535075.1 uncultured Rhodobacterales bacterium
CCGCCCGGCAGCACGATCAGGTCCAGACCGGCAGGCAGCGCCGGATCGCCGTGCCAGTGCATGCGCGGCATGCGCCCCAGGACAGCAGCCAGGCTCACCGCCACGTCGCGGTCGCAGTTGGAGCCGGGAAAGACGATTACAGCAGCGTCCACGACGACCTCAGTCTTCCAGGGAAATGGCGTAGTTCTCGATCACGGTGTTGGCCAGCAGTTGCCGGCACATGGCGTCCACCGTTTCCCGGGCGCGGGTGGCGTCCGTTTCCGCCAGGTCCAGTTCCAGCACTTTGCCCTGGCGGACGTCAGCAACGCCCTCGAATCCAAGGCCGACCAGGGCGTGCGCCACGGCCTTGCCCTGGGGATCGAGCACGCCCGGTTTGAGAGTGACATGTACCTTGGCCTTCACGCTTCCTGCCCTTTCCTGATGACGGTTCCATCTGCCATGCTGGTTCCCGCTTGTGGGGAGGCCCTGAGTCAGCTCTCCTTGGGAGGCGGCACTTCGGTGGGGCCGGCGGCCTCGCCCCCGGCGCGCAGATCGGGGGCGCTGGTGCCGTTGGCCTGGTCGGTGTTCTCCGGTAAGATGCCCAGGCGCCGGGCCACTTCCTGGTAGGCTTCGGTCACGCCGCCCAGGTCGCGCCGGAACCGGTCCTTGTCCAGTTTTTCGTGGGTGGCCAGATCCCACAGGCGGCAGCTATCGGGGCTGATTTCATCGGCCAGCACGATTTGCATCTGCTGCTCGTCGGGATACCACCGGCCGAACTCCACCTTGAAATCCACCAGCCGCAGGCCCACGCCAAAGAACAGGCCGGAGAGCACATCATTGATGCGCACCGTCAGCGCCACCAGATCGTCCATGTCCTGGGGGGTGGCCCAGCCGAAGGCGGCGATATGTTCCTCGGTGATCCAGGGATCCTCCAGATCATCGGATTTGTAATAGTATTCGATAATGGCGCGGGGCAGGGGCGTGCCTTCCTCCAGACCCAGGCGCTTGGCCAGGGACCCCGCCGCCACGTTGCGCACGACCACTTCGATGGGCAGCACTTCCACTTCCCGGACCAGCTGCTCACGCATGTTCAGGCGGCGGATGAAGTGGGTGGGAATCCCCATCTCGCCCAGGCGGATCATCAGGTATTCGGAAATGCGGTTGTTGAGCACACCCTTGCCGGTCAGCACGGCGTGCTTCTGGTTGTTGTAGGCGGTGGCGTCGTCTTTGAAATACTGCACCAGGGTACCGGGTTCCGGTCCCTCGAACAGGATTTTCGCCTTGCCTTCATAGAGCTGTCTGCGTCGGGCCATGGACCGTCCGTTGTTCCGGGGGGCCGTTCGTTCTGGGGGGACAAGCCCCCCACGGTCGCGAGGGAGGCCGATCGACCAGGGGCGCCGGCCACCACTCGTTAGAATTCTCTGTGTCGTGCCCGCCGAGGGGGCCACGGGTGTTGTCGCGGCGGGCCGGGCTCGCATCGCGTCCCTGTTGCTGCTATAGCAGCCCCCCGCTCCGAACACAACCGGGGCGCATGCTTGTGTCGGGCGGGGGAAAACGGTACAGATGAGCCGTTTGTCAAACCTCGCCGGTCCGGGCCGGTGGGGAGGCGCGGTTCCACCCTGACAGAGGCCCATCCATGTCCGTCCAGGTAACGTTCTGGGGCGTGCGCGGCAGCATCGCTTGTCCGTCGCCCCAACACGTGATTTACGGCGGGAATACCAGCTGTGTTCAGGTGACGGCGGCGGGGCGGCAGCTGATCCTGGATGCTGGGACCGGCATTCGCCCGCTCGGGCAGCAGTTGCTGAAGGAACAGGTGGAGTCGGTGGATCTGCTGCTCACCCATACCCACTGGGACCACATCAACGGCTTTCCCTTTTTCGCCCCATCCTACAACCCAGAATTTGCCATGCGCATCTACGCCGGTCACTTGACCGAGCGGGGTGGGGTGCGGCTGGTGCTGGAAAGTCAGATGTCCAGCCCCATGTTTCCGGTGCCGCTGGATGCCCTGAAGGCTCGGGTAGACTATCACAACTTCCTGCCCGGGCAGAGCTTTTCCCTGGGGGACGGCATCTCGGTGCGTACGGCCCCCCTCAACCACCCCAACGGTGCCGTGGGCTATCGCCTGGAATGCGAGGGGCACGTGGTGTGCTATGTGACCGACACGGAACACACGCCAGGCCAGCGCGACACGCAGGTGTTGGACCTGATCACCGGCGCCGATCTGTTCATTTACGATAGCACCTATACGGATGTAGAGCTGCCCCGCCATGTGGGCTGGGGCCATTCCACCTGGGAAGAAGGAATGCGGCTGGCCCGGGCGGCCGGTGTGAACCGGCTGGTGGTGTTCCACCATGACCCGGAACATACCGATGACATTATGGCCGATATCGAATCCCAGGTGCTGGCCGCCGATCCTCGGGCGCTGGTGGCCCGCGACGGTATGCGCCTCGTTCTGGACGACAACACCCCCTGATTTCTCCCGCAGCACCGCACGCATGACGTCAGCAATCTAGAGCGGATCGCGGTCAATGGGACCCAAGAATGGGTTCCCATTGACCGCGATAGGCTCTAAGGCGATGTTTACGCTTTGGTGACGGCCCCGTGCTACCCTGAAACGGGACTCGCCGCGTCTTACGCGGAATCAAAAAACCGGTCCAGAGGACCGGAGGAAGAAAGGGGATCGGATTTTGGCAGGCGGACGGAGGGGGATCAGGAGTCGTGGGCCCCACCGGCGGGCACCGGATTGACCACGTAGCAGTCGTTGGCGCGTTGGCGCAGGGCGTCGCAGGCGCGACGGGCGGCGACTTCCTCCATACCCATCAGGCGGGCACGGTACAGGGTGCCGTTGTCGGTGTGCACGGGCACGATCTGGCTGGCGCCCCGGTTGCCCCCGGCCACTGCCAGGAGTTGGGCCGCGTTGAGCACGGCGGCTTCGGCTTGGCCATAGCCGCGGAAGGCCCCCACTTGCACGCCCCAGGTGGACAGTTCCCCGGTGACCGCCAGGCGATAGTCGCCGTCGTCCAGCACACGGGTGTAAGTGGTGGGTTCCGCCGGGCGATCCCGCGAGACATCGGCCGTGGTGGCCTCGGTCGCCTTGGCCTGCGCGCGGGCGAAGGGGGCGTCGTCGGCACGGGTGTTGCCGCTCCGGCCGCCGCTGCTGAAGGGCGCGGTGTCGGGAACGCTGGCAACCCGCATGGTGGCGCTGCCGCCCATGCTGTCGTTGTCGTTGGCCAGGGGCCCGTCGGCTACGGAGGCCGGGGCGCGGGCCGCCATGTCCGGCAGCGGCGCCGGATCCATGGGCTGGGGCCGCGTGACCGGGAAGGACGGCTGGGGCCGCGCCGCCGTATGCGTGGTGCGCGGTGAGGGGCCGGTCCGGGTGGGGGCGGTGGCCGAAGCCACTCGGGTGGGGGCGGTGGCCGAAGCCACCTGCGCCCGCGAGACGGTATTCGGGGTGGCGGCCGCCGTGGAGGCGGACGCCGGGGTGTGGGAGGCACGGGCCGCCGAGGCGGCCGACGTGCGCGAAGAGGGAGCCAGCGACGAACGCTGATCACGCCCGGGACGGACCGGCGCCGCGGCCGGCCGGGTCGCCTGTTCCACCTGACCCGCCGACCGCGGAATGGGCTGGGGCCGGGTGATTTCGGGCCGGGTCCGGGGCCGGGCCGCCGATTGCGTGCCACTGCCGGAGGACCGCCGCAGGGTGCTGGACGCCGGGTTGCGGGCGGTTTGCCGCGCGGCGGCGGGCGCCGGGGTTTTGGCAAAGCGCCGGGGCCCGGTGCTGGGCTGGGCCGGCTGCTGGGCCTTGCTGGCCTGGGCATACCGCGCCCGGGCAAAGCCGCGATCCAGAAGTTCCACCATGCGCCGGTTACGGGCCTTGGAGGACGTGCCCCCGAACACCACGCCGATCAGCCGCCGACCATCCCGCCGGGCCGAGGCCAGCAGGTTATAGCCCGACGCCCGAGTGTACCCGGTCTTGATGCCGTCGGTGCCTTGGTACGTGGAAAGCAACGCATTGTGGTTGGGATAGTTGCGGCCGTGATACTGGAACTTGGCCGTTTTGAAGAAGTGATAATAATGGGGGAAGTCCCGCATCACGGCGACCGCCAGAATGGCCATGTCGATGGCCGTGGTGCGTTGGCGCGAATCGGGCAGGCCCGACGGATTCGTGAAAGTGGAATGCCGCATGCCGAGCTGGCGGGCCTTGCGGGTCATGGCGCGGCCGAAGCCGGCTTGGCTGCCACCCAGGTTTTCCGCCACCACCATGGCCACGTCGTTGGCCGACTTGGTGACCAGGGTCAGGATGGCGTCCTTGACCCGGATGGTTTCACCGGCCTTGACATACACCTTGGTGGGGGGCTGCTTGGCGGCGTTGGCGGACACCCGCAGCGGGGTGTTCATGGTCAGGCGGCCGCTGTCAAGGGCCTCGAAGACCATATAAAGGGTCATCACCTTGGTCAGGGATGCCGGATACTTTTGTTCGGTCGCGTTCTCGGCGTGCAGGATGCGCCCCGTGTGTGCATCGACCACGATTGCTGCATAACGCCCCTCAGCCTGCGCCGGCGGGGCCAGCACGACGAGGGCCGCGAAAAGCATCAGAAAGAACGCTGTGGCGTTCATCTGCTTGCCAGGGTTTCGCATTCCTCTTCTCCGCTCCTTGATACCGTCACTCGTTTCCCTCTCTTCTTGACCCCGGGGAAGGTCCCCGGCGGGGATCCGGTGCACGGCCGTGGATGGGTGGTCCGTTTCCGACGCCCGGAATGGGACTCCGACCCGTGCCGTTTCGCGCGGGGCATGTTCCCTTCCAAGGCCCAATGGACACCATCGTAGGCCGCAACCGGTTACGAAATTCCTAGCACTCCCCTGGCCCTGGTACCAGCCTCGGCACACCCCAAGGCGCAAACAAAAAGGCCATTATCCCGGCGGGGTCATGTGCGCGCACAACAGCGAATGCAGTTCGCGCGCGGTCGATTGGATCATGTCCCTTAAACCCGCGCAAGGGGAACATCTGGTGTATGGTACGGGTTTCGTCTCCCCTTGTCTCGAAAATGGTGCGCCGCACCCATGACATTGACTTTGGCCATCCTTGAGCGCATGCTGAGGGAAACTATGGTGCACCGCACCACGTCCATGCCATCGGGGCCGTCCGCGGGGGGCGCCCGGGGCGCAGGTTGCAGGCAGGGAGACCGCGAATCATGACCATCGTAACCACCGGACAGGGCGGGTCGGATGGGGACACCGGCCCCTCCACGGGGTCCCGCCGCCGCGGGACCCGGACCGGCAGCTCCAGGAAGGCCACCACCGGCGGCCCCGCCGCCCGGAAAACCGCATCCAGGAGTGGCGCCAGCAAGGCCAGCAACAGCCGGGCGGCCCGGGCAGCGGATGACGCGGTGACGGCGCCCGTCGCCGAGAGCACGCCGCCGCCCCAGGAACCCGCGCCCCAGGAACCCGCGCCCCAGGAACCCATGTCCGAGGCGCCCGAGGGGGCGGTGGCCGCGCCGGCGCTCCCGCCCGAGGCCGTGCCGGCGTCCCCGGCAACGCCGCCGGCCGCCCCGGTGGTGTCCGAGTCCCCACCGGTGTCGGCGCCTCTGTCGGGCCTGGGTCAGGCGCTGGCCTGGCACCAGCAGGGTTTGCAGGCCTGGGCGCAGGGGGGCGCGGCCGTGGGACAGGGGCTGGGACTGGCGGCCACGGGCTGGCAGCGATTGGCGGCGGGCCGCTGGTACAATGGCCTGCGGACCGCCTGTGCCCTGGCCGAAGCCCGCTCCCTCGCCGACGTGGTGGCGGCGCAGCAGGGCTATGTGTCGGGGGCCATGGCGGTCTGGACCCAGGAGGTTCAGCGCTTGGCCACCGAGAGCGTCCGTCTCATGGCTTCGGACGGCGCCGGTTCGGGCAAGTGAACCGATCGCATTAATACCGTGGCATCAATCCATTTCCGGGAGCCCGTCCGCATGGACGGGCTCTCTTTGTTTGGGTCGCGAACTGCGCTAGAGCGGATCGCGCCCAATCGGGTTCACGCTGTGAACCGGATTGGGTGCGTGAATCCGCTCTAAATCAAATAGATAGAGCCGATTCACGCGGTCAATGGGACCCAAAAATGGGTTCCCATTGACCACGATAGGCTCTAGGCTGAGGGATTGGAAAACGGGACCACGCCCCCCATTGCAGCCGCGGCCCGGACGCCCACATGAACAAGGGGCGCCGGCATCACCAGCAGCCGGGCCGCCAGTAGCGAGGACGCGTGGACCGAGGGCCACTGTCTGGACGAGCGGGAATACGGATGAGCGACGAACGCAAGGACGGGAACCGCGACGCCGGCACCGGGGTTGTCGCGAAAACACGGCCGACCACGCAACGGCCGTCCATGTACAAGGTCCTGATGCTGAACGACGACTACACCCCCATGGAATTTGTCGTTCTGGTGCTGGAACGCTATTTCGGCAAGAGCCACGAGGAAGCCACCCGCATCATGCTGCATGTGCATCATCGTGGCGTCGGGGTCTGCGGTGTGTTCACCTATGAAGTGGCAGAAACCAAGGTCAAGCAGGCGATGGATCTGGCCCGCGAGAACCAGCATCCCCTGCAATGCACCATCGAGAGGGAATGAATCCCCGGGGAGAGTCCCAATGTTGTCACGCAACCTGGAAAAAAGCCTGCATCGGGCGCTGGATCTGGCCACGGAGCGGCGTCATGAATTCGCCACCCTGGAGCACCTGCTGCTGTCCCTGACCGAGGACCAGGATGCCGCCGCCGTGCTGAACGCCTGTGCCGTGGATGTGGACCGGTTGCGCCGCGAGATCGGGGAATTCCTGGACCGGGAGGCCACATGGCTGGCCACCAATCCCGCGACCGAGCCCAAGCCCACCCTGACCTTTCAGCGGGTGATCCAGCGGGCGGCCATCCATGTGCAATCCTCCGGCCGCGAGGAAGTGACCGGGGCCAATGTGCTGGTGGCGCTGTTTTCCGAGCGGGAATCCCACGCCGTGTATTTCCTGCAAAACCAGGAGATGTCCCGCCTGGATGCCGTGAACTACATCGCCCACGGTATCGCCAAGGCGCCGGGCCGCAGCGAGTCCCGCCCCGTGGACGGCGCCGACGAGGACGTGACGGGCGAAAAGGGGGAAGGCAAGCCCCAGGAGGCCCTCAAGACGTACTGCATCAATCTCAACGACAAGGCCCGGGAAGGCCGCATCGACCCCCTCATCGGCCGCGACAAGGAAATCGAGCGCACCATCCAGGTGTTGTGCCGCCGCACCAAGAACAATCCGCTGTTTGTGGGCGATCCCGGCGTGGGCAAGACGGCCCTGGCCGAGGGGCTGGCCCGGCGGATCGTGGAAGGTTCCGTGCCCGAGGTGTTGAAAGCGGACACCATTTTCGCCCTGGACATGGGGGTGCTGTTGGCCGGTACCCGCTACCGCGGCGATTTCGAGGAACGGTTGAAGGCTGTGATCGCCGAAGTGGAGGCTTTCGAGGGCGCCATCCTGTTCATTGATGAAATCCACACCGTGATCGGGGCCGGTGCCACCAGCGGCGGCTCCATGGATGCGTCCAACCTGCTGAAGCCGGCCCTGGCGGCGGGATCCCTGCGCTGCATTGGCTCCACCACCTATAAGGAGTTCCGCAGCCATTTCGAAAAGGATCGCGCCCTGGTGCGGCGTTTCCAGAAGATCGACATCCCGGAGCCCAGCGAATCCGACACGGTGAAGATTCTCAACGGCCTCAAGCCCTATTACGAAAAGCACCACGGCATCCGCTACACCCACGATGCGGTGAAGGCGGCGGTGGAGCTGTCGGCCAAGTACATCCACGACCGTAAGCTGCCCGACAAGGCCATTGATGTGCTGGACGAGGTGGGGGCGGCCCGCCTGCTGGTGCCCGAAAGCCGCCGGCGCAAGACCGTGGCCGTGCGCGACGTGGAGGCGGTGGTGGCCAAGATCGCGCGCATCCCGCCCAAGAGCGTTTCCACCGACGACAAGGAAACGCTGCGCAACCTGGAACGCAATCTCAAGACCATGGTGTTCGGACAGGACCGAGCCATCGAAAGCCTGTCCTCCGCCATCAAGCTGGCGCGGGCTGGGTTGCGGGAACCGGAAAAGCCCATCGGCTGCTATCTTTTCTCCGGCCCCACCGGGGTGGGGAAGACAGAGGTGGCTCGGCAACTGGCCCATAACCTGGGTATCGAGCTGGTGCGCTTCGATATGTCCGAATACATGGAACGGCACAGCGTTTCCCGCCTGATCGGGGCGCCACCGGGCTATGTGGGATTTGACCAGGGGGGGCTGCTCACCGATGCGGTGGACCAGAACCCGCACTGTGTGCTGCTGCTGGACGAGATCGAAAAGGCCCACCCCGATCTTTATAATGTGTTGTTGCAGGTGATGGACCACGGCAGCCTCACCGACCACAACGGCAAGCACGTGAACTTCCGCAATGTGATCCTGATCATGACCACCAATGCCGGCGCCGAGGCCATGGCGCGTCCCGCCATCGGCTTCAACCGCGATGATCGGGGCCAGGAGGATCAAGAGGCCATCAAGCGGGCCTTCACCCCCGAATTCCGCAACCGTCTCGATGCGGTGGTGCCCTTCGACTACCTGTCGCCGGAGGTGGTGGCCCGGGTGGTGGACAAGTTCGTCATCGCCCTGGAAGCGCAACTGGGCGATCGTCAGGTGGTGATCGAGTTGTCGGAAGAGGCCCGAGACTGGCTGGCCCGCAAGGGCTACGACAAGCTCTTTGGCGCCCGGCCCATGAGCCGCCTGATCCAGGAGCACATCAAGAAGCCACTGGCCGAGGAGCTGCTCTTCGGTCGGCTGGTCAAGGGCGGCGTGGTTCGGGTGGACGTGGCCGAAGAGGAGGGCGGCGGCCTTGTGCTCACCTACGACGAGAATCCGTCTCAGGTCGAGACGGGGGGGGCCGGGGAAGCCGCCCTGGCCGACTGAGTGACGGACCGACGGGGAGGAAAGGCACATGGCACAGCCGAGGGCTCGTTCGCACCGGTCAGGGGGCGTCGCCCTGCTCGTGGCCGCCATGATGTGGCTGCTGGCCCCAGGGCCGGCAGGGGCGTCGGAAAAGGCGCCCCTGACCCTCGGCTTCATGCCCTACCTCAATGCGCAGGACCTGCTGGCCCGCTATACGCCCCTGGCTGATTACTTGTCCAAGGCCCTGGACCGGCCGGTGCAGGTGACATTGGCCCGGGATTATGCCGAGCATCTCCGCCGCACCGGCAAAGATGAACTGGACATCAGTTTTCTGGGCGGCAGTTCCTACGTGGTGGTGGGGAATGCCTACGGGAACAAGCCACTGCTGGTGCGCTATGAGTTCAAGGGCAAACCCACCTTTCATGCGGCGGTTTTTGTGGCGGCCGAGAGCAACATTGAGACGCTGGAGGATCTGAAGGGGCGGCGCATGGCCTTTGGCAGTGTGGAGTCCACCCTGTCCACCCAGGTGCCGGTGTCCATGTTGATGGAGGCAGGGGTGGATCTGTCCGATCTTGCGGCCTACAGCCACTTGCGTAACCATCAAAACGTCCTCATGGGGGTGGCGTATGGGGATTTCGATGCCGGCGCGGTGGCGGCGGAGGTGTTTCACGAACACCAAACCCCGGGCGTGCGGCTGCTGGCGGAATCGCCCCCCCTGTCCACGCATGTGCTGGTGACGCGTCGCGATCTGGATCCGGAAACCCGCGCCGCCTTGCGCGAGGCCCTGCTGGCGCTGAAGGATCATCCGGAGGGTCCCGCCATTCTCCAGGCCATTGCCCCTTCCCTGACCGGATTCGTGCCGGCAGAGGATCATCACTATGAGCGTCATCGCCGCATTCTGGAGCAGGTTCTGCCCATCCTGCACCCCGGGCAGTGAGGTCATGCATGAAACCTTTCGTCGCAAGCGCCGAGGGCTGCTGATCAGCATCCTGGCCGGACTGGGGGCGTTGGCCCTGGTGTTCAGCGTGTTCATCTATGTGAGCCAGAGCCGGCAGTTGGTCCGTACCCATCAGGAAACGGTGGCGCGCGAGCGAGACCTGATTGCCGATGTGCTGACCGATTTCATGCTCCGCCACGACTATGCCGAGGCTCGGGCCTTCCTGGAGGGGTGGCCCCGGGCCCATCCAGAGGTCAACCGCCTGCGGGTAACGATGAACAACGGCAAGGTGTTCTTTCTCTACGGCAATGCCGACTCCCCCGTGGATGACTCCCTGGTGGCCCACCGCACCGTTCAGTATGCCGAACGGGCCCTGACCTTTTCCCTGTCCCATGACACCCAGGAAATGCAGCACACCCTGGCTTGGCTGGCGCTGGAGCTGGTTTTGTTTTCGCTGACGGTGGTGGCGATGACGGGCCTGGCCCTGTGGTATGTGCTGTTCCGCTGGATCGTGCACCCGCTGGAGCAGGGCATCGCCGACCGCACCCGGGCCCTGGCCGACAGCGAGGCCAACCTGCGCCAGATCAACCGGGTCTATCGCGCGCTGAGCGCCTGCAATCTGGCCGTCTCCACCGCCACCGAGGAACAGGCGCTGCTGGAGCAGGGGGTGGCCATCATCCACCGCGACTGCGGCTATCGCATGGTGTGGATCGGGTATGCGGAAAACGATGCCGGGTGCACCGTGAGCCCGGTGGCGCAGGCCGGCTGGGCACCGGAGTATACGGACGGCGTGAAGGTGCGCTGGGACGACAGCGCCCGGGGGCAGGGTCCCATCGGCACCGCCATCCGCGAACGCCGGGCGGTGATCATCGAGAACACCCTCACCGACGCCCGGTTCCGCCCCTGGCGCAAGGCGGCGGAGCGCCATGGCTTTCACTCCTGTGCCGCCTTTCCCCTGGAGCACGAAAACACGGTGCTGGGCACCGTGGCGGTTTATGCTGAGGTGGAGGATGCCTTTTCGCCAGCGGAGGTGGGATTGCTGCGGGAGTTGGCTCGGAATCTGGCCTTTGGCGTGTTCGCGGTGCGTAACCGTGTCGCCCGGGAGGAAGCGCAACGGGCCCTGGAGAAGGTATCGGTCACCGATCACCTCACGCAGTTGTTCAACCGTCTGAAAACCGACGAGGTGCTGGCCGGCGAGTTGAACCGGGCCGAGCGCTATGGTCAGGGCTTTTCCCTGGTGTTGTCCGATGTGGATCACTTCAAGGCGGTGAACGACATCCATGGCCATCAGGCCGGGGATGCCGTGCTGAAGGCGGTGGCGGACGTTTTCCAGGCCAATATGCGGGCCGGTGATACCGTGGGACGGTGGGGCGGCGAGGAATTCTTGATCCTGTGCCCTGGTACCGGGCAGGAGGGGGCCGTGGCGCTGGCGGAAAAGCTGCGGCAACGGGTCCAGGCCACGGAAACCCCACCGGTGGGCGCCGTCACTGCCAGCTTTGGGGTGGCGGCCTGGAGAGCGGGGGATGATGAAAAATCCTTGATCGCCCGGGTGGACAAGGCCCTGTACGCCGCGAAGCGCCAGGGGCGTAACCGGGTGGTGACCGCGTGACCGCCGGCCCCTGGATCACCCGCGACCAAGGGCCTCGGCTGCCCGCGGCCCTGGCCATGGGGCTGGTGGGGGTGGCCCTGTCCCAACTGGTGCTGCCCCTGGCCAAGGCCCATGGCCACGGGGCCGTGGCCCTGGCGGCGGCGGTGACGGCAGGGGGATTGCTGGCGGTGGCCCTGGCGTGGCGACAGCGGCCGCCGCTGGATCTGGCGGCGCATCTGGCGGCGCTGGGGGCGGTGGTGGCCCTGGGGCTCATGGTCGCGCACCTTTGGGACCTGGTGATGCCGGTGGACAACTGGCCGGAGACGACCCGCTACGCTTGGCATGGCAATTCCCTGCCCCTTCTTGTGACGGTGACGTTGGGCGCCGCGGTGCTGGCCCGGCGCCATCCGCCCTTGGCCGGCCTGTTGGTGCTGGCGCTGTGGATGACGGTGATGGTGACGTGGCAATGGCTGGCGCCCATGACGCCGCCGCTGGTGGGCGGACCGCTGGCGCTGGCGGTGGGCGCCGCTGCCTTGGGGGCCCGGGAACGATGGGCGCCCGGCGGCGCGCCCTGGCTCACGGTGGCGGCGGCGGGGCTGTTGGCCGCGGGCCTCGGGCTGGTGACTCTGCAGGCAGTGTCCAGCCTGTGGGGTGCGGTGGGGGGGCTCATCGCCGGTGGGGCAGGGGCTTTTGCCCTGGCACGGGGGCGGCGGTGGGTGCCCGCCCTGGGGCTGGCGGTGGGCAGTCTGGCAGCGCTGGTGATGCTGATGGACCAGGAGGCCGCCCGAACGTGGCCGTTGGCCGTGGTCCTCGCCGGCGGTGCGGCGCTGGGGGTGGGCGTGGTGGGCCGGCGGGGGCCGAGGTGGTTGGCGATGGGGGCCGCTGTTCTGCTGCTGCTCGCGCTGGTGTTTCTGCTGACGGTGGCCTGGGAAACGGGCGGACGCTCCTTTGCCCTGGGGCTGGCCGGGGGGCAGATGGTGCTTCTGGTGCTGGTGGTGATATGGCAGCGCGGGCCGGCGGGGGATGCCTTGGCCCTGGGGCTGCCGGTGTTGGCAGGATTGATGATTCTGTGGGCCTGGGGGGGATGGGACCCCCTGGGGGTGGCCGACACGCCGGCCAGTGCCCTGACCCCGTTACAACGGGCCTTGGGCGACGGCCAGCCGATGGCCCTGCTGGGGACGGTGCTGGCGGCGCTGCTGGTAACGTGGTGGGGCCGGGGACCCCTGCCGATGAGTCTGGCCACCGTGGCCGGGGGGCTGCTGGTCCTGTCCCTGTTGCCGGTGTGGCCCGGGCCGGACTGGCTGGCCGGGACCGTCCTGGCGCTGACCGGGCTGGGGCTCACCCGGACGCTGCCCGGTGACGGGTGGGCCCGAGGCGGGGCCTCGGCGGTGATGGTGCTGGGGGCGGCCCTGGTGTCCCTAGAGGCCCCGCTGGTGGGCGCGGTGGTGGTGCTGGGGGTATCCCTGATTCTGGGGCTGTGGGCGCTGCGCCGGACCGATGTGCCCCTGACCGTGGGCCTGGGTCTGTGTGCCCTGGGGGCCTATGGAACCTTCCAGGCGTGGTTGCTGGAGGTCTCCCTGGCGGCGGGCGCGGCGGGGGTGGCCGGCGCGGGGATTCTGGTGGGGGTGATGGCGTGGCAGGGCGGGCGGCTGGCGCGGGTGCCGGCGCTCGACCGGTCATGACCCTGGCCGCATTGCCCTTGTGGGGACTGGTGCTGCTGTTGACCCTGCTGGCGGCGGTGATTGTGGCGGTGGGCGCCCGGTTGACGGCGGTGGCGGACCAGCTTGCCGACCGCACCGGCTGGGGCGAGGCCACCGTGGGGGCGGTGCTGCTGGGCGGGAGCACCTCCCTGCCGGGTATCGTGACCTCCGTCAGCGCCGCCGCCACCGGTCACCCGTCTCTGGCCATTGCCAACGCCCTGGGCGGCATCGCCGTGCAGACGTTCTTCCTGACCGTGGCCGACATGGCCTATCCCCGAGCCAACCTGGAACACGCCGCCGCCGACGTGACCAATCTGTTTCAGGCGTCCCATCTGATGGCCATGCTGGCCCTGCCCCTGCTGGCCGTGGCCTTGCCGTGGGCACCCGCGTGGCTGTGGTTCAGTCCGTGGTCGCTGGTGCTGCTGGCCGCCTACGGGGCGGGGGTGCGGGTGGCGGGCCATACTCACACCCGACCCATGTGGACCCCTCGCCACACCCGCGAAACCCGCCCCGATCAGGCGGACATCAGCGGCCCCGTCCGTTCCGTCCCTTGGCTGGGAGGGATGTTCGCCGGGTTGGCGCTGGCGGCGGGGACCACCGGTTGGGTCCTGACCGAAACCACCCTGGCGGTTTCCCAGCGCACCGGTTTGGGGGAAACGGCCCTGGGCGGGCTGGTGACAGGCGTGATGACGTCCCTGCCCGAACTGGTGACCGCCGTGGTGGCGGTGCGGCGCGGGGCCCTGGTGCTGGCGGTGGGGGGGATCATCGGCGGCAATGCCTTTGACGTGGTGTTCCTGGCGCTGGCGGATATGGCCTACACCGGCCCAGGCACCTTGTATGCCGCTTTGACCCCCACGCATCAGGGGGTTATGGTCATCACCCTGCTGATGACGGCGGTGCTGCTCATGGGGCTGGTGAGCCGCCAGGAAAGCGGCGGCCGCATCGGTGCCGAAGGCTGGCTGATGGGGGGGCTGTATGGCCTGCTGGTGGTCACCCTGGCCGGCGGTGGGTGATGGTATGGTTCTTGGTTGATTTCTGACCCGATCTGATTGTGTTTTGCCGGAACAAGGATGCCCCATGGCGGAATCCTCTGCGCCCCCCGTGAGCGGATGGCATGTATTGCGTCGGCTGCTGGTTCACCTGTGGCCGGCGGAGACCCCCTTGCGCTGGCGGGTGGGGCTATCGCTGGTGGCGCTGGTGGCGGCCAAGGGAACCACGCTGGTGGTGCCTCTGCTGTTGGGTCGCACCGTGGACAGCCTAACGGGCACCGTGCAGACCCTGGCGGCGCCGGCGGGGCTGGTGGTGGCCTACGGGGTGGCGCGCTTTGGCAGCACCGGGCTCAAGGAACTGCGCGACGCCCTGTTCGCGCCGGTATTGCAGCGGGCGGCCCGGCGGGTGACGCATACCACTTTCGAGCATCTCCACACCCTGGAACTGGGCTATCATCTGGACCGGCGCACCGGCGGGGTGAGCCGCGCCATCGAACGGGGCACCCGGGCGGTGGAGTTCCTGCTCAATTTCGTGCTGTTCAACATTCTGCCCACCCTGGCGGAAATCGTGTTGGTGGCGGCCATTCTCTGGGGATTGTTCAGCGGCTGGTACGCGCTGGTGGTGCTGGTGACGGTGGCGGTCTATGTGGTCTTCACCCTGGCGGTGACCCAGTGGCGCATCCGCATCCGGCGGCGGCTCAATGAATCGGAATCGGAAGCCGCCACCCGGGCCGTGGACTCCTTGCTGAATTTCGAGACCGTCAAGTACTTCAACAACGAGCTTCATGAAAGCCGGCGTTTCGATACCGCCCTGGCGGCGTATGAACGGGATTCCGTGTCCAGCCGGGTCACCCTGGCCCTGCTCAATGCCGGGCAGGCCCTGATCATTGCCGTGGGACTGATCACCCTGCTGGTGATCGCGGCCCGGGATGTGACCACCGGGGCGTTGTCGGTGGGGGACTTCACCGCGGTCAACGGCTATTTGATCCAGTTGTTCATGCCGTTGAACGTGCTGGGCTTTGTCTATCGGGAAATTCGACGGGCGCTCACCGATCTGGAACAGATGTACGGCATTCTGGAGCGTCCGCCCGGCGTGGCCGATATGCCCGGCGCGCCGCCCCTGGTGGTGGACGGCGGTACGGTGCGTTTCGAGAAGGTGTCCTTCGTCTGGAATGACGCCATCGCGTATGGCGTCGCGAAGCAACGCCTGGGCGGCTTTGCGAT
>CAZHRQ010000045.1:15336-18465 GCA_964535075.1 uncultured Rhodobacterales bacterium
TCCTTCGGCTACGACCCCGCCCGGCCGGTGCTCCAGGGGGTGGACTTCACGGTGCCGGCGGGGCACACGGTGGCGCTGGTGGGGGCTTCCGGCGCCGGCAAGTCCACCATCGGCCGGCTGCTGTTTCGCTTCTACGACGTGACCGACGGCCGCATCACCATCGACGGCCAGGACATCCGCCGGGTGAGCCAGGACTCCCTGCGCGCCGCCATCGGCATCGTCCCCCAGGATACGGTGCTGTTCAACGATACCATTGCCTACAACATCGGCTACGGCCGTCCCGGGGCCGACCCGTCCGAGGTGGAAGACGCGGCACGCCTGGCCCGCATTCACGATTTTGCCCAGAGCCTGCCCGAAGGCTACGCCACCCGGGTGGGGGAACGGGGTCTCAAGCTCTCCGGCGGCGAAAAACAGCGGGTGGCCATCGCCCGGACCATTCTCAAGCAGCCGCGCCTGCTGCTGTTCGACGAGGCCACCTCGGCCCTGGATACCCATACGGAGCGGGAAATTCAGACCAGCCTGCAGGAAGTATCCCGGGGCCTGACCACCGTGATCATCGCCCACCGCCTGTCCACGGTGGTGCATGCGGATGAGATTCTGGTGGTGGAGGATGGGGGCATCGTGGAGCGGGGGACCCACGGTGCCCTGCTGGCGGCGGAGGGGGTCTACGCCCGGTTGTGGCAACGTCAGCAGGAGGCCGAGGCCGCCGCCGCCGTGCTGGAGGAAACCGGTGTGTGGGAGGAATTCCACCCGGAAAAAGCCTGATCGGCGGGAGGCGTCAACACCCTCCTGCGCGGGGCCCTCCTGCGCGGGGCCGTGCGGGACCGACCTTTCCCGCCGGGGCGGGGGGATCACACACCTACTCCTGTTCCGCCCCGGGTTTGCGGCGGCGGACCTGCTTGGGGTCGGCGGTGATGGGGCGGTAGATCTCCACCCGGTTGCCGTCCTCCACCGCCGTGTCCAGCTTGGTAAGCTTGCCAAAGATCCCGACTTTCTGGGTTTCCAGGTCGATATCCGGAAACTGGTCCAGAATGCCCGACTGCTGAATGGCCTCCCGCACGGTGGCGCCCTCGGGGACCTCCACCGTCAGCCAGACCTGTTTGCGCGGGATGGCGTAGGCGACTCCCACCGTGATCATGCGTTGCCTCCTTCTGCGCCCTCGGGAACGCGCGCGGCGGCGGCGCGCCGGGCGGCCGCTTGGTCGATCACCCGCTTGCCGGCCATGAGGAAACCCACCACCAGAAAGCCCCCCGGGGGCAGAATAGCCAGCAGCATGCCGTCATAGTTGGTGAACAGCGTGGTTTCCAGGAAGGCAAAGGGCTCGCCCAGCAGCAAGGCGGCGCCGTTGAACAGGGTGCCGCTGCCCAGGATTTCCCGCACCGCGCCCACCAGCATCAACACCCAGGTGAACCCCACGCCCATCATCAGGCCGTCCAGGGAGGCCGCCCCCGCCGACTGCTTGGAGGCAAAGGCTTCCGCCCGCCCGAGAATGATGCAGTTGGTCACGATCAGGGGGATGAACAGCCCCAGAACCCCGTGCAGGTCGTGCAGCCAGGCGTTCATGCCACGGTCCACCAGGGTCACGGCGGTGGCAATGATCATCACGTAGACGGGGATGCGGACCTCGCGGGTGATCACGGTGCGCAACAGACTCACCAGCAGCCCAGAAATCACCAGCACCACGGTGGTGGCCAGCCCCATGCCAAAGCCGTTGGTGGCCGTACCCGTCACCGCCAGCAGCGGACACAGGGACAGCAACTGACCGAACACGGCGTTGTTGGTCCACAGGCCTTCACGCACGATCTCGGAGGAGGGGGTCATGAGCGGGTCTCCTCGCTGGCGCCGTGGCGGGTGAGCAGGGTGGCCCGGTTGCGGCGGAACCACTGCAAACCCTCGCGCACGGCGGTGACCACGTTGCGGGGGGTGATGGTGGCGCCGGCGAACTGGTCGAAGGCGCCGCCATCCTTTTTCACGGTCCACTTCTCCACCGGCGGATTGCTCAGGGACAGGCCGGCGAATTGCAGGATCCAGTCATCTTTGCGTACTTCGATGCCGTCGCCCAGGCCCGGGGTTTCGCTGTGGGACAGCACCCGCACGCCCAGCAGCGTGCCATCGGCCGCCACCCCCATGAGCATCTCGATGGGACCGCCGTAGCCGGGGCTGCGGGTGCCGAAGGCCACCGCCGTCACTTGGCCCTGGTCCACCGCCTGATAAACGGTCACCGGTTGCCCCTGGGGCCCGGTGGTCGCCAGGGTGTGGGCGGCCAGGGATTGGTCGTGCAGGTCCGGCGGCACCACTTCCGCCAGGATGGCGGCCAGATCCTCGGCCTTGCGTTGGGCGATGGTGTCGCGGGTGAGGCGGTCGCCCCCGGCCAGCAGCAGGGCGGCCACCATGGCAAAACCGCCCAATACCAGGGCATGGTGCCCGATGCTGCCCCGCAGCCGGGTCAGCAGCCCACGACAAGAGGGAGGGAGCGCCATTATCGCTTCTCCGGCTGGCGCGGGGCGCCGCGATAGGTACGGCCATAAACCCGCGGTCTCACATAGCGGTCGATCAGGGGGGTGCAGCCGTTCATGAGCAGGATGGCGAACCCCACCCCCTCGGGATAGCCCCCGCAATTGCGGATGACGAAGGTCAGGGCGCCGGCGCCCATGGCGAAAATGATTTGCCCCAGGCGGGTCACCGGCGAGGTCACCGGATCGGTGGCGATGAAAAACGCCGCCAGCATGGTGGCCCCCCCGAACACATGCAGGAACAAGCCCGGTTGCTGTTCCGGCTGGAACTGGTGGGTGACCAGGCTGAGCACCGCCAGGGTCCCCAGAAAGGTCCCGGGAATGACCCAGGAAATGGTGCGGGTAACCAGCAGGATCACGCCGCCGGCCAGCAGCAGCAGGGCGGAGGTCTCGCCCAGGCTGCCGGGGATGGTGCCCAGCAGCCACGCCCCCGGACTGCCCGCCGCCGCCAGCGCGCTGCTCAGGGGTTCCCCTTGGTCCAGGGTGGTTCGCAGGGCATTCATGGGGGAGGCGGCGGACATGGTGTCGAAGCGGAAGGCGTCACCGAAGGTGATGGCCCATCCCTCCAGAAACCCGGGCGCCGTGCCGCTGCCCCAGGGTGCCGGGGCCACAAAGG
>CAZHRQ010000046.1:0-18365 GCA_964535075.1 uncultured Rhodobacterales bacterium
GACCGCGTGAATCGGCTCTATCTATTTGATTTAGAGCGGATTCACGCACCCAATCCGGTTCACAGAGTGAACCCGATTGGGTGCGATCCGCTCTAACCGACGCCTTACCGGAAAGACTTATATCCCGCGCACCGGGGGCAGGACCGGTTACGCATTCACCGACTGAGACTGTTGCAACAAGGCTTGCAAGGTCTGCAACAGGGCATCGCGATCGAACTTGGCCACGTAGTCGTCGTACCCGGCGGCGCGACCGTTCTCGAAATCCTTTTCCGTGGCGTGGGAGGAAAGGGCCACCATGGGCACCTCCGCCCAACGGCCGCCGGCACGCACCTGGCGTGCGAATTCAAACCCGTTCATGTCGGGCATTTCGATGTCGCTGATGATCAGATCCACCTCGTGCCCCTGGTCCCGCAGCTCCAACGCCTTGGGGGCGCTGTCCA
This sequence comes from uncultured Rhodobacterales bacterium, assembly GCA_964535075.1. GTDB lineage: Bacteria > Pseudomonadota > Alphaproteobacteria > Rhodospirillales > CAJXLG01 > CAZHRQ01. Next base: position 441 of record CAZHRQ010000046.1, read on the forward strand.
CCGCCCGCACCTCGTAACCGGACACGGACAGCAGCGGCGTGAGCAGGTTGCGGAAGAAGGCGCTGTCGTCCACCAGCAGAATCCGCCGGCTTAACTCCTCCTCGCCGTAGCCCTCGCTCTCGGCGGCGGTGAACCAGTCACCGAAGGCCTGGGTGAGATAGTACCCGGCGTCGATCACATCGGTGGCCTTGGCGGCGATCACCGCCGTGCCCAGCAGCCCCGGCTGATCCAGGGTGAGCTCCATGTTGATGTGCTCGTCCACGATATCCATGATCTCGTCCACCACCAGCCCCATGGAGCGGTCGCGGTCGGAAAACACCAGAACCGGCTGCCGGCCCTCGGCCCGGAACTGATAGGAACCATCCACGGAGATCAAGGGCATCAGGTGGCCGCGATACTGCACCACGGGCACGCCCTGGCTGTTTTCGATGGTTTTCAGGTCCACCTCTTCCAAACGGGCCACCAGGGCCAGCGGCACCGCCTTGGGATCGCCGGTGCCCCCGGCGCGGAACACCAGCACCGAGGTCTTTTCCGTCTCGCGGCGGGTGACTTCCGTGCCCTTCATGCCCTGCTGGGCGCCGCCCAGGGCGTTTTCACCGATCTGGGCGGCAATGCCGTTGGGGTCGAGGATCATGATCACGCTGCCGTCACCCAGGATGGTGTTGCCCGAGAAAATGGACACGTGGCGCAGGATGGGCGCCACCGGCTTGACCACGATTTCCTCGGTGTCGAACACCTGGTCCACCAGGATGCCGAAGGTGAAGGTGCCCACCTGGGTGACCACCACGAACACTTCCTCGTCGGTCAGAGCGCCTTCCACCCCTTCCTCGCTGAGCCCCAGCATGTGCTTCAGGCTCACCAGCGGCAGCAGACGGTTGCGCAGGCGCAGCACCGGCGACTGGTTGATGCGTTCGATGGTGGTGTCGGAATGCTGGGTGACCCGCACCAGTTCCAGCACGCTGATCTGGGGAATGGCGAAGCGTTCGCCCCCCGAGGCGACGATGAGGGCGGAAACGATGGCCAGGGTGAGGGGAATCTTGATGATGAAGGTGGTGCCCACCCCGGGTTCGCTCTTGAGCTCGATGGTGCCACCGATTTTTTCGATGTTGGTGCGCACCACGTCCATGCCCACGCCCCGGCCGGAAACCGCCGTGACCTGCTCGGCGGTGGAAAAGCCCGGCTTGAAGATCATCTGATAGAGCTGACTGTCGGCCATGCTCTCCAGTTCGCCCTCGCTGGCCAACCCGTTGGCCAGGGCCTTGGCCTTGATCTTGTCGGCGTTGAGGCCGCGCCCGTCGTCCTTGATCTCGATGATGATGTGGCCGCCCTCGTGATAGGCGTTGAGGGAAATCACCCCCGTTTCCGGCTTGCCGGCGGCCAAGCGCCCGGACGTATCCTCCAGCCCGTGGTCGGCGGAGTTGCGCACCATGTGGGTGAGCGGGTCCTTGATCAGATCCAGCACCTGCCGGTCCAGTTCCGTCTCGGCCCCATACATTTGCAGGTCGATCTTTTTGTGTGTTTCCAACCCCAGGTCGCGCACGATGCGCGGCAGCTTGGCCCAGGCGTTGCCGATGGGCTGCATCCGGGTTTTCATCACCCCTTCTTGCAGGTCGCTGGTGATGTGGGAGAGGCGTTGCAGCGGCACCGTGAATTCGGAATCGTCCCGGCCCCGCACCATCTGCAATAGCTGGTTGCGGGTCAGCACCAGTTCCGACACCAGGGTCATGAGATTTTCCAGCAGTTCCACGTTCACGCGGATGGACTGGGCCGCCACTTGGCTTTCGCGGGGCTGCTGGTCGCCATTGGCCCCGGCCTTGCCGGCGGCGGGCGCGGTTTGCGGGGGCGTCTTGGCCGGCGGGGCGGCCTCGGCGGGGGGTTCCGGCGGGGCGGCCTCGGCGGGGGTTTCCGACGGGGCGGCCTCCGCAGGGGGTTCCGACGGGGCGGCCTCGGGCGCCGGCGGGGAGTCGGCGTCGTCGCCGGCTTCCTGGGCGCGCTCGGCCTCCATTTCCGCCGCCAGGGCGGCCTGGCTGGCGGCCTGGACACCGGCGGCCTGGGCCTGGGCCACTTCCTCCAGCAATTCGGCCGCCACCGGCCATTCCGGTTCGTCGGGGGCGTCCTCGGCGGGGGCGTCCTCGGCGGGGGCGATCTCGGCCGGGGAGTCCGGGGCGGCGGGCGCCGCGCCCGACGCGACCGGATCCTCTTCGCCCCGCTCCACAGCGTTCAGACGCACGATCAGGTCCTGATCGTCGCCTTCGGGCTCCACCTCGTTTTCCTCCAGGTAGCCCAGGATCCACTTAATGCGGTCGAGGGACTCCAGGATCAGGGTCACCGAATCGGGCGAGACTTCCAGGGCGCGGTCGCGAAACTTGCCCAACACGTTTTCCGAGGCGTGGGCCACGGTCTCCAACCGGGGCAGCCCCAGGAAGCCGCAGGTGCCCTTGATGGTGTGCACCAGCCGGAAGATGTTGGCGAGAATGGTGGGATCGTTGGGGTTCTGCTCTAGATTGACCAGTTCCACGTCCAACGTCGCCAAACTCTCCGACGTTTCCGTCAGAAACTCGCTGAGCAGATCATCCATAGTCCTGTCCTCACCCATGCACCTGCGGAGGTCCTCTCCGGCGACGGGACGCCGCCGCCGGAGAGGACACTAGAGGGCACCGTATCATGGTCCCGGGGACACGAAAATCCCCGGTTGTTATGGATTGGGCATTGCCGGGTCGCCGGTGAGGTTGGGGCCGGGGCTGGTGGCGCCGCCGTCGCCCATCACGCCCTGCTCGCCCAGCATGGGCATCACCAGGTTGGTGGCGGCCGGGGTATCGGCGCCAATGGGCGGCGTTTCCATGCCGGAACAGGCCGAAAGCAGCAGAGCGGTCAGACCGAGAACAACCGGGAAGCGCATGCCGTGGTATCCCTTGTAGGGTTGCGAAAAAGGCGGTACCTCTCCCCTTAGAGCCTGTCGCGGTCAATGGGACCCCATTCTCGGGCCCCATTGACCGCGTGAATCGGCTCTATCTATTTGTTTTAGAGCGGGCGGCGCCCAATCCGGTGCACAGACTGACCCCGATGGGGCGCGACCCGCTCTAGAAGCGGAACCACCGTCCGGCGTTACTGTGGCTCCCCGGCCCGGGGGACGCAAGGGCGCCGTGCCCCTGCCGCCGCCGCCACCGAGAGGTTTTCCATGCCGTCCTCCTCCCCGCCCGACAGCCCCCTTACCTTCGCCCCCGAGCGTCCGGCGACCCGACCGTCGGGGCCTCCCTGGCGGATTCTCGTGGTGGATGACGAGGAGCAGGTGCACGCGGTGACCCGTCTGGTGGCCGACGACATGACCCACGAGGGCCGGCCGCTCCAGGTGCTGAGCGCCTTCTCCGCCGCCGAGGCCCGCCGGGTGCTGCGAGAAACCGACGACGTGGCGGTGATCCTGCTGGACGTGGTGATGGAAACCGCCGATGCCGGCCTGGCCCTGGTGCACGACATTCGCGTCGCCATGGGGCTGGAGGCGGTGCGCATCATTCTGCGCACGGGCCAACCGGGGTATGCCCCAGAACGTACGGTCATCACCGACTACGATATCAACGATTATAAGGCCAAGAACGACCTCACGGCCGACCGGCTGTTCACCGCCCTGGTGGCGGCCCTGCGCGGCTATGGCGACATCCGCCGGGTGCAACGCTACCGTCAACAGGTGCTCACCCTGATGCACCAGCAGGACGACCTGCTGCGCCAAGTGGTGGCCGCCCTGCCGGTGCCGGTGGCGCTGGTGGACGACTGTCAGGTGGTGGTGGCCTGCAACACCGCCTTCGCCGCCGCCGTGGGCGCCTCCTGGGAGGCCGTGTTCGGCGAGCGGCTGGAAGATGTGGCCCCCGCCCTGGCCCTGGACGACACCGCGTTCGCCGCCTTTCGCGCCGATGGCCATCCCCGTGCGGTGCCCGGCGGGCGCGTGGTGCCCTACGCCACGGCGGAGGGCGGGCCCAGCGGCGCCATCCTGATCCTGGCGGACGGGGAGAACCGCGCATGAGCGAGCAGTCCCTCAGCTTTGATCATCTCAGCGTGCTGGTGGTGGACCAGAACCGTTGGTTCCGTCACCTGTTGCGCGGCCTGCTGGGCTCCCTGGGGGTGCGCAACATCCAGGAATCCACCGACGGCGCCGACGCGCTCAAGCGTCTGCAATCCTTCTCCGCCGACATGGTGTGTATCGATTCGGTGGCCGAGCCGGTGGACGGTCTGGAGTTCCTGCGTCTGCTTCGCACCAGTCCCGACAGCCCCGACCGCCTGTTGCCGGTGATCATGATCAGCAGCCAGACCGATGTGCAAACGGTGAAACTGGCGCGCGATGCCGGTGTCACCGAGTTCCTGCGCAAGCCCGTGTCGGGCCAGACCCTGTATGCGCGGCTGTACAACGTGGTGATGAAGCCCCGGCCCTATATTCAGGCCCCCCACTACTTCGGGCCCGACCGCCGGCGCCGCGCCCAGCCCTTGACCGGTCCCGCCGAACGGCGCCACACCGCCCCCACCCAGATCAATCCCCCCGACCTGCGCGACCGGGTGCGCGTCACCGGCCCTGGCGGTGTCAAGAGGATTTGACCCGGGACGCAGACGGCGGTACAACCCTTCCCTTCCCGCGACGCTGGCACCCCTGGAGGCCGGCGTCGCGTTCGTTCAACCTGGGAGACACAAACCCATGAGCATTCGTCCCTTGAGCGCGGAACCGCGCGCCGAGGCGGGGAAGGGGGCCGCCCGGAAGATCCGTCGCACCGGCATGGTGCCGGGCGTGATCTACGGTGACGGCAAACCGCCGGTCATAATCACCATGGACCCCCGTTTTCTGTTCGCGGAAATGTACCGCCCCGGATTCGCCGCCCAGTTGTTCGACCTGAAGGTCGGCGACGAGACCCACCGCGTGGTGCCCCGTGACGTGCAGATGCACCCGGTGAAGGAACTGCTGGTCCACGTGGACTTCATGCGGGTGGGCAGCAAGACCCGCATCCACGCCGACGTGACGGTGGACTTCATCAACCAAGAGGCCTCCCCGGGGCTGAAGCGCGGCGGCGTGATGAACATCGTCCGCCACGCGGTGGAACTGATCGGCATTCCCGACCAGATTCCCTCGCAGCTCACCGTGGATCTTACCGGGCTGGACATTGGCGATTCCATCCACGCCAGCGCCCTGACCCTGCCCAACGGCGTGGATCTGGCCATCACTGACCGCGACTTCACCATCGCCACCCTGGTGGCCCCCTCCGGCATGAAGTCCGAGGAAGGGGCCGAGGGCGAAGAGAGCGAGGAGTAAACGCCGTGTTGCTGCTGGTGGGTCTCGGCAATCCCGGCGAACGGTATGCCGATACACGCCACAACATCGGAGCCATGGCGGTGACGGAAATCGTCCGCCGCCATGGCTTTTCGCCGTGGCGCCGCCGCTTCCAGGGCCACACCGCCGAAGGGCGGGGGGGCGAGGCCCGGGTGCTGGCGCTGCTGCCCGGCACCTTCATGAACCTGTCCGGACAGGCGGTTGGCGAAGCGGTGCGCTTTCACAAGCTTTCCCCCGCCCAGGTGATCGTGGCCCACGACGACCTGGACCTGGCCCCCGGCCGGGTGCGGGTGAAGACGGGCGGCGGCCATGGCGGCCACAACGGCCTGAAAAGCGTGGACGCCCATCTGGGACGGGACTACCGTCGGCTACGGCTGGGCATCGGCCACCCCGGCGACCGCGACCGGGTGACGTCCTACGTGCTTGGCCCCTTCGCCAAGGCGGACCGCACGTGGCTGATCCCGCTGCTGGACGCGGTGGCGGAGGCGTTCCCCCGGCTGGCCGCCGGCGACGATTCGGCCTTCACCAGTCAGGTGATGCAAAAGGCCCCGCCCCCGGCACCACCGGACACACCGGAAAAGGAGCAGCGTTAGATGGGGTTCAACTGTGGCATCGTGGGACTGCCCAACGTGGGCAAGTCCACCCTGTTCAACGCCCTCACCGCCACCATCCAGGCGGAAGCCGCCAACTATCCCTTCTGCACCATCGAGCCCAATTCGGGGCGGGTGGCCGTGCCCGATCCGCGCCTGGAGCGGTTGGCGACCATCGCCCGCTCGGCCAGCATCGTGCCCACGGCCCTGGAATTCGTGGACATCGCCGGCCTGGTGCGCGGCGCCAGCAAGGGGGAGGGGCTGGGCAACCAGTTCCTGGCCAACATCCGCGAGGTGGATGCCATCATCCATGTGCTGCGCTGCTTCGAGGATGACAACGTCACCCACGTGGACGGCGCCGTGGACCCGGTGCGCGACGCCGAAACCGTGGACATGGAACTGATGCTTGCCGATCTGGAAAGCCTGGAAAAGCGCGAACAGGCCCTGATCAAAAAAGCCCGGAGTAACGACCGCGAGGCCCGCGAGACCCTGGAGGCCATGGGCCCGCTGATGGAGGCCCTGCGCGCCGGCACCCCGGCCCGCGCCGTCGCCGTGCCCGAGGAACAACAGCGGGCGGTCCGCCAGCTTCAGCTTCTCACCGCCAAGCCGGTGCTCTATGTGTGCAACGTGGCCGAGGGCGAGGCCGCCGAGGGCAATGCCCTCTCCGCCACCGTGGCCGAGCGGGCCCAGGCGGAAGGCGCCGGGACAGTGGTGATCTCCGCCGCCATCGAGGCCGAGGTGGCGCAACTGGAGGACCCAGAGGAAAAGGCCGCCTTCCTGGCCGATCTGGGGCTGGCGGAAACGGGGCTCGCACGGGTGATCCGGGCCGGCTATCGCCTGCTGGACCTGGAAACCTTCTTCACGGTGGGGCCCAAGGAAGCCCGGGCCTGGACCGTGCGCCGGGACGCCCGCGCCCCCGAGGCGGCCGGGGTCATCCACACCGATTTCCAGCGCGGCTTCATCCGCGCCGAGACCATCGCCTATGACGACTACATCGCCTGCAACGGCGAGACCGGCGCCCGCGACGCCGGCAAGCTGCGCCAGGAAGGCAAGGACTATGTGGTTCAGGACGGCGACGTGATCCACTTCCTGTTCAATGTATAGGGCAACGCGGTTGGGGGAGACACGGGAGTCATGAACGCGGCGGCACCGCTCCGGCTGGGGGTCAACATCGACCATGTGGCCACCATCCGCAACGCCCGGGGCGGTAACCATCCCGATCCCGTGCGCGCCGCCCTGATGGCGGAGGCCGCGGGCGCCGACGGCATCACCGCCCACCTGCGGGAAGATCGCCGCCACATCGGGGATCGGGACATTGCGCTGCTCATGGACCGGCTCAGCCGGCCCCTCAACCTGGAAATGGCCGCCACCGCCGAGATGCGGGCCATCGCCCTGCGCTTCCGGCCTCATGCCGCCTGTCTGGTGCCGGAACGGCGGGAGGAACGCACCACCGAAGGCGGTCTGGACGCCGTGAACGCCTCCCCCGAGCTACGGGAGACGGTAAGCGCCCTGGGGGCGGCCGGGGTGCGGGTCAGCCTGTTCATCGAGCCCGACCCGGCGCAGATCGCGGCGGCGGCGGCCCTGGGCGCCCCGGTGGTGGAACTGCACACCGGCCGGTATTGCGATGCCCCGGCCGGGCCCGGGCGAGAGGCCGAGCTGGACCGGTTGCGCACCGGCGCCACGGCGGCGGCGGCGGCGGGGCTGGAATGCCATGCCGGCCACGGCCTCACCTACGACACGGTGGGCCCGGTGGCCGCCTTGCCCGAGGTGCGGGAACTCAACATCGGCCACTTCCTGGTGGGCGAGGCTTTGTTCGGGGGCCTGGAGGGCGCGGTGCGGGAAATGCGCCACTGCATGGATCTGGCCCGCGGCCGACGGCCATGATCCTGGGCCTGGGCAACGACCTGTGCGACATCCGGCGCATGGCGGCGGCCCTGGCGCGCCATGGCGACCGCCTGCCCCAACGCCTGTGCACGGCGGAGGAATGGGCCCGCCTGAGCCGGGACCACGATCCCGCCGCGGCCCTGGCCCGGGCCTTCGCCGCCAAGGAAGCGGCGGCCAAGGCCCTGGGCACCGGCTTTCGCCAGGGGGTGAGCCCGGCCCGGCTGGAGACCCTCCGCTTCCCGGGCGGGCGGCCGGGGCTGCGGCTGCACGGGGGCGCCGCCGGGCGGCTGGCGGCCCTGACTCCGCCCGGACACACGGCCCACCTGTGGCTCACCCTGTCCGACGAACCGCCCCTGGCGGCGGCGGTGGTGGTGCTGGAGGCACTGCCGACCGGTACTGTTTCGCCTTGACAGGGCGCGCCCCAGTTGGCTTGATCGCCACGCGTTCCCTGCGGAACGGCGCCCGTTCCCTCCCTCACACCGCACCAGTCGGGTATCATGAGCGCCAAAGAAGAACACCGTCACCGTCGGCACAGTGGGTTCTGGGAGTCGATCCGCACCATTGTGTATGCCATTCTCATCGCGCTGGTCATTCGCACCTTTGCCTTTGAGCCATTTAACATTCCCTCCGGCTCCATGATTCCCAATCTGCTGGTGGGGGACTATCTGTTTGTTTCCAAGTATTCCTACGGTTACAGCCGTTATTCCCTGCCCTTTGGCCTGCCGTTGATTCCCGGGCGGATTCTCTATTCGGAGCCCGAGCGGGGCGACGTGGTGGTGTTCAAGCTGCCCAGCGATCCCGGGTCCGACTACATCAAGCGGGTGGTGGGCCTGCCCGGTGACGAAATCCAGATGCGCGAAGGCCGGCTGTACATCAACGGCACCAAGGTGGAACGCCGGCGCACCGACGACTATGTGTTCACCGACAAGAACGGCAATCGCGTGCGGCTGGCCCAGTTCATCGAGACCCTGCCCAACGGCGAGGAACACGCCATCATCGAGATGACCAACGGCGGGCCGCTGGACGACACCCCCGTCTATCGCGTGCCCGAGGGCCATTTCTTCATGCTGGGCGACAACCGCGACAACAGCCTGGACAGCCGCGTGGGCACCGGCGGGGTGGGCTTTGTGCCCAAGGTCAACCTGGTGGGCCGGGCGGAGGTGATCTTTTTCTCCATCGGCGATGGGGCCTCCTGGTGGCAGGTGTGGACGTGGCCCACCACCATCCGCTGGGGCCGCATTTTCGACGGCGTTTCCTGACCGGCGGGGGCGGCATGACCAGCGTCCCGACCGACGTGGCTCCCGGCACCCTGGCGGCGGTGGAACAGCGTCTGGACCACCCCTTCGCCGACCGCGACCTGCTGGCCCTGGCCCTCACCCATGCCTCCGTGGGCGGCCGGCGCAGCAACGAACGGCTGGAATTCCTGGGCGACCGGGTGCTGGGGCTGGCGGTGGCGGAGCTGCTCTATCAGCGCTTCCCCCACGAGGCCGAGGGCGCCCTGGCCCGGCGGTTGGCGCACTTGGTGCGGGGGCCGGCCCTGGCCCTGGTGGTGGATGCCCTGGGCCTGGACAGCCACTTGTTTTCCGTGCCCAGCAGCACCGACGGCACCGTGACCGAAAGCCAGAAAGCCAACCTGTGCGAGGCCCTGATCGGCGCCCTGTATCTGGATGCCGGCCTGGCGCCGGCGGGGGCCTTCGTCCGCCGCCACTGGACCCCGCTCATGGAACAAGCCGGCGACCGTCCGCCCAAGGACGCCAAGACCGCCTTGCAGGAATGGGCCCAGGCCCGGGGCCTGCCTCTGCCCGACTACGACACCGTGGCCGCCACCGGCCCCGACCATGCCCCCACCTTCCGGGTGACCGCGCGGGTGGCGGGCCATGCCAGTGCCGAGGGCGAGGGCGCCTCCAAGCGGACCGCCGCCATGGCCGCCGCCACCGCCCTGCTGGCCCGCCTGCGCGGCGCCCCCCCGGGAGAGCCCTCATGACCCCATCGGACCAGGATACCCGGGCCGGTTTCGTGGCCCTGGCCGGGGCCTCCAACGTGGGCAAGTCCACCTTGCTCAACCGCTTGGTGGGCACCAAGGTGTCCATCGTCAGCCCCAAGGTGCAGACCACCCGCACCCGGGTGCTGGGCATCGCCCTGCACGGGGCGACACAGGTGGTGTTCGTGGACACTCCCGGGATGTTCACCCCCCGGCGCCGGCTGGACCGGGCCATGGTGGCCAGCGCCTGGAGCGGCATGGCCGATGCCGACCACGTGGTGGTGGTGGTGGATGCCCGCCGGGGCCTGGACGACGACACCCGGGCCCTGCTGACCAATCTGGCGGAGACCGACCGGCCGGCGGTGGTGGCGCTGAACAAGATCGACCTGGTGACACGGCCGGCCCTGCTGCCCCTGGCGGCGGCCGTGGCGGCGCTGCACCCCGGGATCAGCGACACTTTCATGATCAGCGCCACCGAAGGCGACGGCGTGGACGCCCTCATGGACCGGCTGGCGGCCATGGTGCCGGCCGGCCCCTGGCTGTTCCCGGAAGATCAGGTGTCCGACATGCCGCTACGGCTGCTGGCGGCGGAGATCACCCGGGAAAAGCTGTTCCTGCGGCTGCACCAGGAACTCCCGTATGCCATCGCCGTGGAAACGGAAACCTGGACCGAGCAGGACGACGGCGCGGTGCGGGTGAACCAGGTGATCTATGTGCAGCGTGACAACCAGAAAGCCATCGTGCTGGGCCGCCAGGGCCGCCAGATCAAGGCCATCGGCGCCGACGCCCGGCAGGAACTGGAAGAAATTCTGGAGCGACGGGTGCACCTGTTCCTGTTCGTGAAAGTACGGGAAAACTGGGGCAACGATCCCGAACGCTACCGGGAATGGGGGTTAGACTATCATGCCTGACAACCCGGACAGCCCCGACGGGGCGGACGCCCAAGGCCCGGACGGCCAGGGCTTCATGGTCTATTCGGTGGAGGGGCGGCGGCTGGCCGAGAACCAGTTCCGCTGGCGCCGTCTGTGGCTGTGGACCCTGGTGATGCCGCTGGTGCTGTTCGTGGGCATCGGCACCCTGGGCTCCTTCGATGCCGACGGCGGCCGCCTGGCCCCCGGCACCCAGATTCACGTGCCCGACGGCGACCTGGTGCCCCAGGACATGGTGCTGCCCCTGCCCCGGGGCACCGACCGCATCAAGGCCATCCTGTGGTCGCCGGTGGGCGGCGGGGGGCGGCTGGTGTTCCGGACCGGCGACGACACGGTCCTGCTGCACGCCGACCCCCTCGCCCCCACCCCCACGCCGCTGAGCCTGCCCACCGACACCACGGTGGTGGTGCGCGGACAGGGCGAGGGCACGGCGGCCGGGGTGGTCTATGCCCTGCATCTGCCGGCCCTGGGCCGCACGGTGGTCAACCGCGCCTTCGACGGCCCGCCCAACCGCTACCGCTTCCGCTTCGTGCGGGCCGACTCGGAAGACGACGCCGCCGAGAACGCGGCCGAAACGCCGAAGGAGTCCTCCCCATGAGCGGCTGGACGATCCTGTTGTGGCCCGAATGGGCGTTGCTGGCCCTGGCGCGCTACTGGCGCCGGCGGCCCTCGCCCCTGTTCGACCCCCGCCTGACGGTCACGCCCGACCGCACCTTCCCGGAAACCGACAACGCCATCGAGCGGGCGCTGCGGGTGCTGGGGGTGGTGGCCTTCATCGTGCTGCTGGGCTGGACCCTGCCCGGGCTGGGCGTGGTGCCGGTGCTGCGGATCATGGATCTGGTGACGATGCTGCGGGAGGGGCGGGCCCTGTTCCTGGGCGCGGATGTGTCGCTGCTGGTGCCGTTCACCGTGGGCCTGTATGCCGCCTGGACCAGCACCACCCTGCGCCGGTTCCTGGGCCGCTGGCCGTGGCTGTGGCCCTTGCTGATCCTGCTGTGGTTCTATACCGTCGGCTTTACCCTCACGACCCATGCCGTCTATGAGCTGCTGTTGGCCTCGCCGGGCGCGCGGCTGCTGCCGGGGGCGGTGGCGGTGGTGGGCGTGCTGCTGACGCGCGGGGTGACCGGGGCCTTCTTCCTCTGGCGGCCCATGGAGGGCTTCGTGGTGGACGGCTTCGGCGTGCCCCTGCGGGAACGGCGTCTGGAATAGCCAACGCCGGTCGTGGCGCGGTTTGCGGCACCGGCTGTGCGGCCAAAAAGGAGGGGTGTCCCATGCTGACCGTGGTTCCCAGTGACCGGGTGGAGATGGCCCGGCGTACCGCCCGCCTGCTGCTGGAGGTCTCGGCGGTGAACTTCCGTGCCGATCCCCCGTTCACGCTTACCTCTGGCCGCCAGAGCCCGGTGTATATTGATTGCCGGCGGCTGATTTCCTTCCCCCGGCTGCGCCGCACCCTCACCGCCTATGCCGTGGAGACCCTGTTGCGGGAGGTGGGGGCCGAAGCCTTCGACGCCGTGGCCGGGGGCGAAACGGCGGGCATTCCCTATGCGGCGTGGCTGGCCGACGCCCTGGACCTGCCCATGCTGTACGTGCGCAAGAAGCCCAAGGGCTTCGGCCGCGATGCCCGCATCGAGGGCGCCTTGTCGGAAGGCCAACGGGTGCTGCTGGTGGAGGATCTGGCCACCGACGGCGGCAGCAAACTCTCCTTCGTGAGTGCCCTGCGCGAGGCCGGGGCCCGGGTCAACCACGTGTTCGTGGTGTTCCACTACGGCATTTTCCCCGAGGCCATCCAGGCCCTGGAGGCGGAAGGGGTGCGGCTGCATGCCCTGACCACCTGGCACGAGGTGGTGGCCGAGGCCCGCGCCGCCCACGCCTTCCCGGCCGAGGTGCTGAAGGAGGTCACCGCCTTCCTCGACGACCCCAAAAGCTGGAGCACCCTGCACGAGGTCTAAACCCGATTGGGGGCGATCCGCTCTAGAGTGCATTGATCGGCGGAGGCGGAGGCGTTAGACTCCCGCGCCTCTCTGGACGCTCTCTGCCTTTTTTCCCGTGGATGGATGAAGCCGCCCGCCCATGAGCCCCTCACCCGACGCCGACGATTTCGTGCTGCTGTACGACTCCACCCTGCGCGATGGCGCGCAGACCATGGGGGTGGATTTTTCCGCCCATGACAAGCGCCTGATTGCCGAGGCCCTGGACCGCCTGGGCCTGGACCACGTGGAGGCCGGCTGGCCCGGGGCCAACGATACCGACACCGCCGTGTTCGCCGATCCGCCACGCCTCGTTAAGGCCCGGCTCACCGCTTTTGGCATGACCCGGCGCGCCGGTCGCTCGGCCAGCAACGATCCCGGGCTGGCCGCCCTGCTGGACAGTGGCGCCGCGGCCCTGACCCTGGTGGGCAAGAGCTGGGACTTCCAGGCCACCACCGCCCTGGGGGTCACGCCCGAGGAAAACCTGGTCATGATCGGCGACAGCATCGCCCATCTGGCCGGCCAGCGCGAAACCGTGATGTTCGATGCCGAGCATTTCTTCGACGGCTACCGCGCCAATCCCGATTATGCCTTGGCCTGTCTGCGCGCCGCCCACGAGGCCGGGGCCGCGTGGCTGGTGCTGTGCGATACCAACGGCGGCATGCTGCCCCACGAGGTGGAAGCCATCGTCGGCGCGGTGCGCACTGCCCTGCCCGAGGCCCGGCTGGGCATCCACTGCCACAACGACACGGGCAACGCCGTGGCCAACTCCCTGGCGGCGGTGCGCGCGGGCGCGCGGCAGGTGCAGGGCACCCTCAACGGCCTGGGCGAGCGCTGCGGCAATGCCGATCTGGTGGCCATCATCCCGGCCCTGGTGCTCAAGATGGGCTACCGCACCAGCATCGACCGCGACGGCCTGCGCCATCTTACCAGCGTCAGCCGCTTCCTGGATGAGCGCCTGAACCGCACGCCCAACCGCCACGCGCCCTATGTGGGCGAGTCGGCCTTTGCCCACAAAGGCGGGCTGCATGCCTCGGCGGTGGCCAAGGATCCGCGCTGTTACGAACACATCGACCCTGCCCTGGTGGGCAACCGCCGGCAACTGGCTCTCTCCAACCAGGCGGGGCGGGCCAACCTGCTGGACACCCTGCGCCAGTGTGACATCGAGACCAGCGGCGACGACCCCCGGGTGACCCGCCTGCTGGAAACGGTGAAACGACGGGAAAACGAGGGCTATAGCTACGAAGGCGCCCTGGGGAGTTTCTGTCTCATGGCCCGGCGGCACTTCGGCGAGGTGCCCACCTATTTCACCCTCACCAGTTTCCGGGTGATCGACGAACGACGCTGGAACGCCCGCGGCGACCTGATCACCCTGTCGGAGGCCACCGTGAAGGCCCACCTGGGCGACGAGCTGTACATGGCCGTGGCCGAGGGCAACGGCCCCGTGAACGCCCTGGACAAGGCCCTGCGCAAGGTCCTGGCCCCCGCCTATCCGGTGCTGAAGGAACTGACGCTGGTGGACTACAAGGTGCGCATCATCGACAGCGGTTCCGGCACCGGCGCCAAGACCCGGGTGATGATCGAAAGCATCGATCACCACGGCCACGACTGGACCACGGTGGGGGTCTCCACCAACGTCATTGATGCCTCCTACGAGGCCCTGCAGGACGCCATTGTGCTGCTGCTGCTGCGGGACGGCGCGTCGCCCAAGACCGCCTGATCGGTTTTTCGTCCGCCCCCCGTTCAAGAACAACGCCCCGCCCCACGCCCGGGGCGGCATGGAGATGAAAACCGCCATGGCCGGCACCAACAGGACCCACGATGCCACGCCGCCGTCGGGCGCGCCGGAAGTGGTGCTGGTGCGTCCCCAGCTGGGCGAGAACATCGGCACCGCCGCCCGCGCCATGCTCAACTGTGGGCTGACGCGGCTGCGGCTGGTGGCGCCCCGGGACGGCTGGCCCAATCCCAGCGCCACCGCCACCGCCTCGGGCGCCAACGTGGTGCTGGAAAAGGCCCGGGTGTTCCCCACGCTGGCGGAGGCGGTGGCCGACTGCCATTACGTCTATGCCACCACCGCCCGGCCCCGGGGCATGGTGAAGCCGGTGGTCACCCCTCGCCACGCCATGCTGACCCTGCGCGCCCGCGAGCGTCGCGCCGCCCGCGAACGCACCGCCCTGGTGATGGGCCCGGAACGCACCGGCCTCACCAACAACGAGGTGGCCCTGTGCGACACCATCGTCGAGGTGCCGCTCAACCCCGCCTTCGCCAGCCTCAATCTGGCCCAGGCGGTGCTGATCCTGGCCTATGAGTGGTACCAGACCGGGCTGGATCCGCAGACCCTGACCCGGGTGGTGATGCCCACCGGCGACAGCCGCCCCGCCCGCCGGGCCGAGCTCATGGGCCTGTTCCGCCATCTGGAACGGGAACTGGACGGCTGCGGCTTCCTGCGGGTCCGGGAAAAGCGGCCGGGCATGGTGCGAACCCTGCGCAACCTGCTGCACCGCGCCCGGCTCACCGAACAGGAGGTGCGGACCCTGCGCGGCGTGGTGGCCTGCCTGTCCGAGCGGGGCCGCTCCCACCCGGTGCTGCCCGACAGCCAACCCGACGAAGCCGAGGACCTGCAAGAGGAATTCGGCGATCCCGACCCCGAGCGGGAAGCCGAGAACCCCGGCCACCCCGATCCGCCGGCAGACCGGGCCTGATTTTCAACCTTTAAGGTTTCGTTTACCCCTCGGGAGGCGTACCCTACAAGGGTAACGTCACCGTTATGTACGTGGATAACCTGCATAGCAAGGTGGGGGCCCTGGAACGCCGGTGGCTGCTTCTGGCCCTGAACGCCACCATCGAGGCGGCGCGCGCCGGCGAGGCGGGCAAGGGCTTCGCGGTGGTGGCCAACGAAGTCAAGAATCTGGCCAAGCAGACCGGCAAGGCCACCGAGGACATTCGCAAGCAGGTGACGGCGGTCCAGTCGGAAACCCGATCCAGCGTGGCGGCCATCCGCCGCACCACCAGCACCATCGAACAGATGCGGGATGTCTCGGCCGCCATCGCGGCGGCGGTGGAGGAACAGGGCACGGCCACCGGCGAGATCGCGCGCAACACCCAGGAAGCGTCCCAGGGCACGGCGGAGGTGGCCCACACCATCGACGGCGTGCGCGAAGCCGCCAGCGAATCGGGTCAGGCCGCGGACAACATGCGCACGGTGGCCCACGATCTCACCGAACAGGTTCACCGCCTGGACCCGCAGGTGGACGCCTTCGTGAAGCAGGTGCGCAACGGATAGAGCCTAATTCTCGGGTCCCATTGACCGCGTGAATCGGCTCTAAAAACCAGGTGCAAAATAGGCCAGACCCCGGCGTGGGATCTGGCCTATTTTTGGTGCTCTTTTTATGCGCCGCACGTGTTCCCCCCCCGGCTTCACAGCCCCATGGTGTTCACAGAAGCCGCCCGCAGACGGCCGGCCGGGAGGTCGCCATTGACGTCAGCCAGTTGTGCCCGGGTTTGGATCAAGGCCTCGGCCAATTCTCTGGACCGCTCGCGTAAACGGCGCCGTTCCTGAGCCCTCAGGTTGGCGGCCCGGGCCTCCAGGTCGGCGATGCGGGTCCCCTGCTTACGCAGCACCGCCTGTAGCGTTTGGGCATTGCCCGCTGCGGGGCGGGCCATTTCCGGCGGAACCACACCCACAGTTACCAGGGTTTCCATGGTTTTGGCCTGACGGGCCGCATCCTTGACCGCTGCCAGCAGCCGTTCCCGTTCGCTGCGGAGTTCGCCCACTTCCCGGGCCACCTCTGCGCGCTCCCGGGCCAGGGCCGCTTGGCCCCGGGTGAAGGCCGCGCGGCGTTCCTCTAGCAAGGCTTGCTCGGCGGCCACATGGGGTGCTGCCTCGGCATCGGGGAGTTCCACGGTGGGCCGGTTGTACAGCTCTGCTTCCAGTCGGGCCAACCGAGCCCAGAGTTGCGCCTGGCCCGGGGCTTCCCCGGCGGCCACAGCGGGCGGCGGCTCGGGTAGGCGCAGATGAATGCGGGCTCCCTCGCGTGTTTCGTCCTGCGCCGCGCCGGCAGGCTGATCCATGAGCCAGAAGGCGCCGCCGGCAGTCAAGACGGTTGTGAGTAGAATAGCCGACAACGCCACGGCGGGCCGGCGCACGGTCCGTCCTGATCCCTGAGCCCCAAGCTGATGCATCCCATCCTCCACAGCAATCGGTGTGGCACCTTGATGGTCGTCCCAATCCCCATATTCCATATCGGGCACGACCGTCATCCTGGCAACCCTCGCAGTATAAAAAGGCACCGATACTCACACTGTGACCCTGAACACAGGGCATCTTATTTTTTCACCTTCTTGCAACAGTGCGAAAAATTAACAGAAATAAAGCCGTGACCCCCTTTGGGTCATGCCGCGCGATTGACAGCCCCAGAGGGGGTACGCCTGAAATTCTAAAACCAAAGTATCAATCTGGTATCATGTTGAGGGGGGAGCCGCAAGGGACTTCTGGTGGTGGGAGTGGTGCTGCCCGGGGGTGCGTTCAGTGCCCTTGGGCGACAAGGGCCTTCAATTCGTACAGCAGCCCGTGGGCCTCGCGCGGGGTGAGATCGTCGGGCGCCACCGTGGCCAACCGCGCTTCGACGGGGGAAGGATCGGGCGGCGAGGCGGCCGCCGGCGCCGGCGCGGTCAGGGCGGCGAACAGGGGCAGGTCCTCGGCCAAGCGGGCGGCGGCGTTGCTGGTCTCGTCGGCTTCCAGGGTTTTCAGGATTTCTTCCGCCCGGTCCACCACGGCCGCCGGCACCCCCGCCAGGCGCGCCACATGCAGGCCATAGCTGCGGTCGGCGGCGCCGGCCACCACCTCGTGCAGGAACACCACCTGATCCCGCCATTCCCGGATGCGCATGGTGTGGCAGGACAGCGCCGCCAGCCGCCCCGCCAGCACCGTCAGCTCATGGTAGTGGGTGGCGAACAGCCCCCGACAGCGGTTGCGGTCGTGCAGATGCTCCACCACCGCCCAGGCCAGGGACAGGCCGTCATAGGTGGCGGTGCCCCGGCCGATTTCATCCAGAATCACCAGCGCCCGCGGCCCGGCTTGATTGAGGATGGCGGCCGTCTCCACCATTTCCACCATGAAGGTGGACTGCCCCCGGGCCAGGTCGTCCGCCGCCCCCACCCGGGAAAACAGGCGATCCACCACGCCGATGTGGGCGTGGGCGGCGGGCACGAAGGCCCCGGCCTGGGCCAGGAGCGTGATCAGGGCGTTCTGTCGCAGGAAAGTACTCTT
>CAZHRQ010000047.1:0-18356 GCA_964535075.1 uncultured Rhodobacterales bacterium
CCGGGGCCGGGGCGGGGTAGGAACACGCTCATGACCCACGATCACGCTACCGACGCGCCCCCCCGCGCCCCCGAGAGCCGCCGCGTGGCCTGGCACCTGCTGGCGGCGGTGCTGGACCACGGCCGGCCCCTGGATCAGGTGCTGGAAACCGACGAGTCCCTGGCCGCCCTGGCGCCCCGGGACCGCGCCTTCACCCGCCGGCTGGTGACCACGGTGCTGCGGCGCCTGGGCACCCTGGATGCCCTGGTGGACCACTGCGTGGCCCGCGCGCCCACCCCCCAACGGCGGGCCCGGGCGGTCCGTCACCTGCTGCGGCTGGGGGCGGCACAACTGCTGCTGCTGGACACCCCGGCCCACGCGGCGGTGCATACCACCGTGGCGGTGGCCGCCGATCACCCCCTCACCCGGCCGGTGAAGAACCTCATCAATGCGGTGCTGCGGCGTTTGCAGCGGGAGGGGGCGGCCCTGCTCCAGGACCTGGACACGGCCCGGTGCGACACCCCGCCCTGGCTGTGGCAGGCCTGGACCGCCACCTATGGCGACGCCACCACCCGGGCCCTGGCCGCCGCCCATGCCCGTCAGCCGCCGCCGCTGGACGTGACCCCCCGGGACGACCCCGCCACGGTGGCGGCGCTGCTGGAGGCCACCGTGCTGCCCACGGGGACGCTGCGCCGCGCCGGCGGTGAAACGGTGACGGCCCTGCCGGGGTACGAGTCGGGGGCGTGGTGGGTGCAGGATGCCGCCGCCGCCCTGCCGGCCCGGTTGTTGTCTCCCGAAGCCGGCGCGGCGGTGGTGGACTTGTGCGCGGCCCCCGGCGGCAAGACGGCCCAGCTCGCGGCCACCGGTGCGGTGGTGACCGCCGTGGAACGCAGTGCCGCCCGGAACAAACGGCTGGCCGCCAATCTGGAACGCCTGGGGCTGACGGCCACCCTGGTCACCGCCGACGCCACGACGTGGCGGCCGCCGGCGCCGGTGCGGTGGGTGCTGCTGGATGCGCCGTGCACCGCCACCGGCACCCTGCGTCGCCATCCGGACGTGGCCTGGCTCAAGACGCCCGAGCATCTGGCCGCCCTGCTGCCGGTCCAGGATGCCCTGCTGGACGCGGCGGTGGCCATGCTGGCGCCGGGCGGCACCCTGGTCTATTGCGTGTGTTCCCTCCAGCCCGAGGAGGGCGAGGCCCGGGTGGCGGCGGCGCTGGATCGCCACCCCACCCTGCGGCGGGTCCCGGTGACCGACGCCGAGCAGGCGGCCCTGGGCACGGATCCGGCCTGGCGCACCGCCGACGGTGATCTGCGCCCCCTGCCCAGTAGCTGGCCGGAGGGCCTGGATGGCTTCTACATGGCCCGGCTGCGGCGGGAGGAGTCATGAGGGACGCGGTGTTCCTGGACCGGGACGGCACGGTCATCGAGGACCGACATTATTTGGCCGACCCGGCGGGTGTGGCGCTGTGCCCGGGCGCGGCCGAGGGGCTGCGCCGAATGCAGGCCGCGGGGGTCGCATTGGTGGTGGTCACCAACCAGTCGGGACTGGCGCGGGGCTATTTCGACTGGCCGGCCTATCACGCGGTGGCCGACCGGCTGGCGGCGGTGCTGGCGGCCGAGGGCGTTACCCTGGCCGGCACCTTCGTCTGTCCGCATGGTCCCGAGGATGATTGCGCCTGTCGCAAACCCCGGCCCGGGCTGATTCATCAGGCCCAGGCCACTCTGGGGGTGCGGCCGGTGGCAGTGATCGGCGACAAGGCCGCCGACGTGGCCCTGGGGCAGGCCGTGGGCGTGCCCGGGCTGCTGGTGCGGACGGGCAAGGGCGCGGCCACGGAGGCCGCGGGTACGGTGGTACCCGACGGTGTTTACGATACCCTGGCCAGCGCGGCCCGGGGGTTGGTGCCCTGAGAGGCGACGCGCTCTAAATCAAATGGATAGAGCCGATTCACGCGGTCAATGGGACCCGAGAATTGGGTCCCATTGACCGCGATAGGCTCTAACGGAGGTCTTCCAGGCGCCGTTCCAGCGCGTTGCCCGGCCCGTTTGCCGCCCCGGGTCGGGTCTTTTCGGGGTGCATTGGCGGGCATTTCATGCCACAACAGGGCGACGGAGACAGCCGGGAGCAGGTTGGTCCATGCGGGGTGGTTTTTTTTCCTTCCTGAAACTGCTGGCAAACGCCCTGCGCGATCTCGCCCCCATCATCCTGGTGGTGGGCGTGTTTCAGGGCCTGGTGCTGCGCCAGCCGTTGCCGGATACCCTGGGGGTGATCCAGGGGCTGCTGCTGGTGGTTCTCGGTTTGGCCCTGTTCGTGCAGGGGTTGGAGATGGGGCTGTTCCCATTGGGGGAATCCATGGCCCACGCCTTCGCCGCCAAGGGCAGCCTGCCGTGGCTGCTGGCGTTTGCCTTTGCCCTGGGCTTTGGCACCACGGTGGCCGAGCCCGCCCTGGTGGCGGTGGGCGAGGAAGCCGCCCGCGCCATGGCCGAATCGGGCTTTATCGACTCCTCGGAAGCCGCCCAGGCCCGCTATGCCATGGGCCTGCGCATCACGGTGGCGGTCAGCGTGGGCACCGCCCTCATCGTGGGCGTGATCCGCATCATCAAGGGTTGGCCGGTGCACCTGATCATCATCGCCGGCTACATCCTGGTGGTGATTCTGACCTTTTTCGCCCCGCCCCAGATCGTGGGCGTGGCCTATGACAGCGGCGGGGTGACCACCTCCACCATCACGGTACCGCTGGTGACGGCCCTGGGCGTGGGCCTGGCCCAGACCCTGGGCGGCCGCAATCCCCTGGTGGATGGCTTCGGCCTCATCGCCTTAGCCAGCCTCACCCCCATGCTTTTCGTCCTGCTTTACGGCATGGTGACCGCATGACCGAGACTGGCACCGATCCCTCCCTCCTGGTGATGCTGTGGCAGACCCTGCGCAGCACGGTGATCAATGTACTGCCCATCGTGGCGGTGCTGGGGCTGTTCCAGGCCCTGGTGCTGCGTCGGCCCGTGCCTCGTCTGGGTCACGTGCTGGTGGGGATGGTGTACGTGATCCTGGGCCTGACGCTGTTCCTGGTGGGATTGCAGGAAGCGCTGTTCCCCCTGGGCGAGGCCATGGCCCGCCAGCTCACGGCACCGGCATTCCTGGGCGTGGACCCGGCCACCGCCGCCGACATCCATTGGGCGGACTACATGTGGGTGTATGCCTTCGCCGCCGCCATCGGCTTCGCCACCATCATGGCCGAGCCCGCTTTGATCGCCGTGGGCCTGAAGGCGCAGGAAGTTTCGGGCGGCAGCCTGCGGGCCAATGGCCTGCGCCTGGCGGTGGCGGTGGGGGGGGCCATTGGCGTCACCCTGGGCACGTGGCGCATTGTCACCGGGGTGCCGTTGCACTGGGTGATCATGGTGGGCTATGGCCTGCTGATACTGCAAACCCTGGTGGCGCCGCGCAACATCATTCCCCTGGCCTATGATTCCGGCGGGGTGACCACCTCCACGGTAACGGTGCCGGTGGTGACGGCCCTGGGCCTGGGGCTGGCCCGTACCCTGCCGGGCCGTGACCCCGTGGTGGACGGCTTTGGCGTTATTGCCCTCACGGTGCTGTTCCCCATGGTGACCGTGATGGCCTATGCCCGGCTGGCGCCGATGATGGCGCTGATCCTGGAGCGTCTGCGACCGGAGAGACGTGATGAAGTTCAAACTGATCATCGCCCTGACCACTCCTGACCGCACGGACAAGCTGGTCAAGGCGTCCCGGGAATCGGGCGCCACCGGCTGCACCATCCTGGGCAACGCCCGGGGCGCGGGGCTCAGGCCCAAGAAGACCTTCCTCGGCCTGGACCTGGCGGGGCAGCGGGACATGCTGCTGATCCTCACCGAGGAACACCTCAGCCGCAACATCCTGGAGCACCTGGCCGAGGTGGGCCACTTCGACGAGGAACCGGGCAGCGGCATCGCCTTCTCCCTGGATATCGAGGACGCGGTGGGCCTCACCGCGCAGATCGCCACGCTTTCCACCGAGATCGAGGACGAGTTATGAGCGAGCATCCGTTTCTGCCCGTGCGGGAGGTGATGTCGGCCCGGCCGACCCTGGTGGACGGTCTGGCCACCGTGCGCGAGGCCATGACCATGATGCGCTCTCAGGGCGTGAACAGCCTCGTGATCCGCAAACGCCACGATGGCGACGAATACGGCCTGGTGGTGGTGTCCGACATCGCCGAAAAGGTGCTGGCCGCCAACCGCTCCCCGGATCGGGTCAACGTCTACGAAATCATGTCCAAGCCCGTGATTACCGTGGACGTCAAGATGAACATCAAGTACGCTATCCGCCTGCTGGTGCGGCTGGGGTTCTCCCGGGCGCTGGTGGTGGAGGAAGGCCATCTGGTGGGGCTGGTGACCCTGCGGGACCTGGTGTTCGCCTACGTGCCCGTGGGCGACCCCGCGGCGCCCGAACCGCTCGTGCCGGCGGAGGCCGCCTCCGAGGCCAGCAGCGAAGGGGTACGCTGATCCCACCACCCCATTCCCCATTCCTGTGAACCCCGGGTGTGCCGCCGCCGTGTTCCCCGGCGGCGTTCCGGGTCGGAGACCTGCATGATTATGTTGATCCTGGCCACCCTGGCCGGTTTCGGGCTGCTGCTGGGCGGTGCGGAGTTCCTGGTGCGGGGCGCGGTGGCCTTGGCCACCCGCCTGGGTGTGCGGCCCCTGGTGGTGGGCGTGACGGTGGTGGCCTTCGGCACCTCCGCGCCCGAACTGGTGGTCAGCCTGTCCGCCGCCCTGGAAGGCGCCCCCGCCCTGATGGTGGGCAACGTGGTGGGCAGCAACATCGCCAACGTGCTGCTGGTCATGGGCACCGCCGCCGTGCTGTGGCCCATCGCCCAGAATCCCCGGCCCTATCGGGTGGATATCCTGCTCTTGCTGGGCGCCACCGTGCTGTTCATGGGCCTGATGGCCACCGGCACCCTCACCCGCTGGCAGGGGGGGCTGATGCTGCTCCTCCTGGCCGCCTTCCTGGGGCAGGCTTATCTGCGGGCCCGCGCCGGCGAGACCGACAACCCCCTGGCTGCCGTGGATGAGGTGGAGGAAATGGCCCACTTCACCAGCAACATCTGGGTGGCGCTGTTCAGCCTGCTGGGTGGGCTGGTGGCGGTGATCGTGGGGGCGCAACTGCTGGTGTATGGCGCCACGGGCATGGCCCGAAGCTTCGGCGTGTCGGAAGCGGTCATCGGCCTGACCCTGGTGGCCTTCGGCACCTCCCTGCCGGAACTGGCCACCACCCTGGTGGCCGCGCGGCGCCACCATTCGGAATTGGCCCTGGGCAACGTTATCGGCAGCAACATCTTCAACCTGCTGGCCGTGGGCGGGGTTACGGCGGCGGTGATCCCCATTCCCGTGCCGTCGGAGATGGTGGCGCTGGACATGTGGGTGATGCTGGCCAGTGCCCTGGTGATGGTGGCGTTTCTGTGCTGTGGCCACATCGGCCGGCCCTTTGGCGCCGCCATGCTGGCCGCCTACGTCGCCTATATCGGCTGGCAGGTGATCCGCCCCGACAGCCCGGTGGTGCCGGGCGCCGTATAACCATGGCGGAAAGAGCAACGGCATGACCACGCCCGACCATACGGTGGACACAGTGGTGGTGGGGGCCGGTGTGGTGGGGCTGGCCGTGGCCCGCCATCTGGCCGCCCGCGGCGCCGAGGTCTTGGTGCTGGAAGCCAACGCCGGCCCCGGCGAGGGCATCAGCGCCCGTTCCAGCGAGGTGATCCATGCCGGATTGTACTATCCCCCCGGCACCCTGAAGGCCCGGCTGTGCGTGGCCGGGCGCGAGGCCCTCTATGCCTATCTGGCCGAGCGCGCCTTGCCCCACCGCCGCACCGGCAAGCTGGTGGTGGCGGTGACGGCGGCGGAGCTGCCGCGCCTGGCCGCCCTGGCCCGGCAGGCCACCGCCAACGGGGTCACCGGCCTGGAGATGCTCCACGGCGCCGATCTGGCCCGCAAGGAACCGGCGCTCACGGCGGCCGCCGCCCTGTGGGTGCCCCACACGGGCATTCTCGACACCCACCAACTGCTGCTGGCGCTCCAGGGCGACGCGGAAGCCGAGGGCGCCCTGGTGGTGCCGCACAGCCCCGTCATCGCCGCCGAGCCCGGCACCGACGGCGGGGCGGTTCTGGCGGTGGGGGGGGCCGAGCCCATGCGCCTGGGCTGCCGTCAGCTGGTCAACGCCGCCGGCCTGGGGGCCATTCCCCTGGCCCGTTCCCTGCACGGGGCCGACGCCCCCGGCCTGCCCACGCCGTTCCTGGCCAAGGGGCAGTACTTTGCGTTGCAGGCGCCGGCGCCCTTTTCCCATCTGATCTATCCCCTGCCGGAGGACGGCGGCCTGGGGGTGCACCTGACCTTCGATCTGGCCGGCCGGGTGCGCTTCGGCCCCGACGTGACCTGGGTCGAGACCCCCGATCTGACCGTGGACCCCACCGCCGCGCCGGCCTTCGCCGCCAGCATCCGCCGTTGGTGGCCGGATCTGCCCGAGGACGCTCTCACCCCCGACTACGCCGGCGTGCGCCCCAAGATCGTCGGCCCCGGGGATCCGGCGGCCGATTTCCGGGTGGACGGCCCGGCGGTGCACGGTCTGCCCGGGGTGGTGCACCTGTTCGGCATTGAATCCCCCGGGCTGACCGCCTGTCTGGCCCTGGCCGAGGCGGTGGGCCGTGCCCTGGAAGGACAGATCCCATGAGACTCCGCCCCGCCACCGCCGCCGATGCCGTGGAGGCCCTCCACCGGGCGGCCTTTGGCCCCGAGAAGGGCCCGGAAATCGCCGACCTGACCACCGCCATTCTTGCCGACCCCACCGCGGCGCCCACCCTGTCGCTGGTGGCGGAGCGGGAGGGCGCCTTGCTGGGGCACATCCTGTTCTCCACGGTGCCCTGGGAGAGAGACCGGCCCCGGGCGGCGCTGTTGGCGCCGCTGGCGGTGATGCCGCCGGCGCAGGGGCAGGGGGTGGGCGGCCGCCTCATCGCCGAGGGGCTGGCCCGGTGTCGGCATCAGGGAATCGCCCTGGTTTTCGTGCTGGGCCATGCCGATTACTATAGCCGCTTTGGTTCGGTCCCGGCGGGGCCGCTGGGCTTCACCGCCCCCTATCCCATGCCCGAGGACCACGTGGGGACGTGGCGGGTGTGGGAACTGACCCCCGGGGCCCTGACCTCCCCCCATCCCGTGCGCTGCTGCGCCGCCCTGGATCATCCGGAGCATTGGGTGGAGTAGCCCCCCATGCACATGGCCGTCATCGCCCACGAGTTCGGCCATGCCCTTATGTGCATTCTGCGCGAAGTGCCGGTGGCGGCCATTTCGGTGGTGGACGAGGATGCCTGGTGCCAGCACGCCGAGGCCGCCGATCCGGCCATCAATCTGGAAATCGTGGTGGCGGGGGTGGCCTTTCACGGGGCCTGGATGGGCGGGCTGACCCCGGAGCCCTTCGCCCACGGCGCCGAAAGCGATCAGGCCCGGGCCCGGGCCCTGGCCGTGACCCTGGGCCATACCACCCCCGAGGAGCGGGATGCCCGGGTGCGGGAAACCTTATTGCGAGTGTATCGCTTTTTTCTGGTCAACATGGGGGAACTGCGGCCTCTGGTGCCGGACGTGGTGATGGCGCTGGCCGAGGACGGTCAGATTTCCGGCCGCACCCTCTACCGCGCCATCGCCGAGGCCCGGGGCCGCTTCCGTGCCCTGGATTTATTGGCGTGAATCCGCTCTATCTATTTGATTTAGAGCGGATCGCCAACCTCCGCCTGACCCAGAGCGATCCCGATGCCCTCACCCTGCTGGCCATGGCTACCGCCCTGCCGAACCTCATCTATGGCAAAAAAAATCCGAAAAAGGGATTGACCCACCGTCGGTGCTTGGGTAGATAAGGAGCCCTCGACGGCACACGTCACTGCGACCCCATCGTCTAGAGGCCTAGGACACCGGCCTTTCACGCCGGCAACACGGGTTCGAATCCCGTTGGGGTCGCCATCTCTCGCTCTCTTTCCCCACATAGTGTTTTGTCGGCATTGCCGTAAGGCGCTTTTTTGGGACTGTCATCAAAATTTCACGAATCTTTTTTGAGACTGCGGTATACGCTCCAAAGCCCGGTTCTGGGCGTGGGGCGCTGGCGGCCATGGGGGCCGAGGCGACCCCCTTGGAGACCACACCCAATGAAATCCCTTTTTCTGGCTGCCGCCCTGGTCCTGACGGCCGGCGGGCCCGCGCTTGCCCAATCCGGGGGCGGCGAGGATCTGGACTTCGTTCTGGTCAACACTTCCGGGTCGGATGTGACCGCGTTCCACGTCTCCCATGCCGATACGGACCAGTGGGAAGAAAATCTCATCGCGGGCGGGGTCATGCCCGACGGGAACGAGGTGACCGTCACCATCGCGGACGGCCAAACCATCTGCACCTATGACATCATGGTGAAATTTGCCGATGGGTCCTCGCTGGAGGACTATGGCGTGGATCTGTGTGATCTGGGCGAATACACCGTGACCAGCGTGGAAGACTGATCTTTATTTCGGCGCGGCGGTGAGGCTTTTGCCGCCGTACCTTAGAGCCGATCGCCGTCAATGGGACCCATTTTCGGGGCCCATTGACCGCGTGAATCGGCTCTATCTATTTGATTTAGAGAAGGTCGCGCCCCTGTTACTCCAGCAGCGTCAGGGGATTGATGTCGAAGGCGAACACGGCCGCCAGGGCCGCCACGCCGATCCCCACCAGAACGAGTGTCCATTCCAGAGCGGTGGCACCGCGTCGGCTGTTCTGCTTGGTCATGCCTGTTCCTCTTCTACCCCCGCCGCGCCGTGCGCCGGCGCACGGTTTCGTTCCCATCATCGGGGTCCGTGGTGGGACGTCAACCCCCTGGGCAGGCCGTTCTTGCCGGTGGGGGCGGGAAGGGCTAAACAAGGGCCCTGATTTCCCCCCGTCCCGAGAGGAGCCCGTTATGATTCCCCGTTACAGCCGCCCGGAAATGGCCGCCCTGTGGACGCCGGAGGCCCGGTTTCGCATCTGGTTCGAGATCGAGGCCCATGCCTGCGATGCCCAGGCGAGTCTGGGGGTGATTCCGGCCGAGGCGGCGCGGGCGGTATGGGAACGGGGCGGCTTTGACGTGGCCCGCATCGACGAAATCGAGGCCGAGGTCAAACACGACGTCATCGCCTTCCTCACCAGCCTTGCCGAGCACGTGGGCCCCGAGGCCCGCTTCGTCCACCAGGGCATGACCTCCTCCGACGTGCTGGATACCTGCCTGGCGGTGCAGCTTTCCCGGGCGGCCGACCTGCTGATCGCCGACGTGGACGCGGTGCTGGCCGCCCTGAAGCGCCGGGCACTGGAGTTCAAGACCACCCCCTGCATGGGGCGCAGCCACGGCATCCACGCCGAGCCCACCACGTTCGGCCTCAAGCTGGCCGGCCATTACGCCGAGTTCCAGCGCGCCCGGGAGCGTCTGGAAAGGGCGCGGGCCGAGGTGGCCACCTGTGCCATCTCCGGCGCCGTGGGCACCTACGCCAACATCGACCCCCGGGTGGAAACATACGTGGCGGAAAAGATGGGCCTGACGCCCGAGCCCGTCTCCACCCAGGTGATCCCCCGCGACCGCCACGCCATGTTCTTCGCCACCCTGGGCGTGGTGGCCGGCGCCGTGGAGCGGCTGGCCACGGAAATCCGCCACCTGCAACGCACGGAAGTGCGGGAGGCCGAGGAATACTTCGCGCCGGGGCAGAAGGGGTCCTCCGCCATGCCCCACAAGCGCAACCCCATCCTGACCGAGAACCTCACCGGCCTGGCGCGGGTGGTGCGGGGCTACGTGACGCCGGCGCTGGAAAACATCGCCCTGTGGCACGAGCGCGACATTTCCCACAGCTCGGTGGAACGCATGATCGGCCCCGACGCCACGGTCACCCTGGATTTCGCCCTGGCCCGGCTGGCCACCGTGGTGGACAAACTGGTGGTCTACCCGGAAGCCATGGCCACGCACCTCAACCAGTTCCAGGGGCTGGTGTTCAGCCAGGGGGTGCTGCTGGCCCTCACCCAGGCGGGGGTGAGCCGGGAGGATGCGTATCGCCTGGTACAGCGCAATGCCATGCAGGTGTGGAACGGCGAGGGCGATCTGCTGTCCCTGCTCCAGGCCGACCCGGAGGTCACCGCCGCCCTGGACGCCGAGACCCTGGCCGGGCTGTTCGACCTACAGCAACATACCCGCCACGTGGACACCGTGTTCCGCCGGGTGTTCGGGGACGCGTAGAGCCGACCGCCTGACGCCGCTCTAAAACCCCAAAGACATACCGGATGATTCCCCTGGACGGGCGGTCTACCATGATCACTTGTCCCATGTCGCCCGGGAGGCCGGGCGATCAATAGAAAAAACGGGGAGGAGTGCATCATGCTCGTGGACCCATTCGGCCGCGCCATCACCTATCTGCGGCTGTCGGTGACGGACCGCTGTGACCTGCGGTGCCGATACTGCATGGCGGAAGACATGACCTTCCTGCCCAAGGCCCGTCTGCTCAGCCTGGAGGAATTGACCCGCCTGGGCCGGGTGTTCATGACCGCCGGCATTCGTCGCATCCGGCTCACCGGCGGCGAGCCCCTGGTCCGCCGCGATGTGATGACCCTGATCCGGGCCCTGGGCGAGGAGGTGGCCGCCGGGCGGCTGGAGGAACTGACCCTCACCACCAACGGCACCCAGTTGGCGCGCCACGCGGCCGCTCTGGCGGCGGCGGGGGTGCGACGCCTCAACGTCTCCCTGGATACCCTGGATCCGGGAACCTATGGCCGGCTCACCCGGGGCGGCCGTCTGGCGCCGGTGTTGGCGGGGATCGAGGCGGCCCGGCACGCCGGCCTGCGCATCAAGATCAATGCCGTCGCCCTGAGGGAGGACAACGCCGATCACCTGCCGGACCTGCTGGCCTGGTGTGGCGCGCGGGGGCTGGACCTGACCCTGATTGAATCCATGCCCGTGGGCGAGGGCATCAGTGGCCGGGCCGATTCCTTCCTGCCGCTCACCGAAGTGTTCCAGACCCTCTCCCGCCATGTGACCCTGGTGCCGGAGGCGGCGCCGGCGGGGGCGGGGCCGGCACGGCTGTGGCGGGTGCAGGAGACGGGCACCCGCCTGGGCTTCATCACCCCCCTGTCCAGCCACTTCTGCGAGGGCTGCAATCGGGTGCGGGTCACCTGCACCGGCCGGCTGTATCAATGCCTGGGCCAGGAAGAGTCGGTGGACCTGCGGGTGCCCCTGCGCGATCATCCCGGCGACGATGCCCCCGTGCTCCAGGCGCTACGGGACGCCATCGCCCGCAAACCCCGGGGCCACGACTTCGGCACCGATGGCGTGGCGGCGGTGGCCCGCCACATGAGCCATACGGGAGGCTGATCCGGGAGGAGCGAACCCATGGCCGACTCGTGGCAAACCCTGCTGACGCAGGCCGACGCGGCCCTGACGGCAGATGCCCTTTCCACGGCGGCCGCGCTCTACGACCAGGCCCTGGCCCGTGACCTGCCGCCCGAGGCCCGGGCGGCCGCCCACAACAACCGCGCCCTGATTCACGAAGCCCAGGGGGAGGCCGACGAGGCTTGGGCCCACCTGACGGCAGCCCTGGCGGTGATGCCCGATGATCCCCATGCCGTGGCCAACGGCAGCCGACTGGCCCTGGCCGCCGGGCAGGTGGCGGCGGCGGAAGCCCTGGCGCGGCGGGCCCTGACCACGGACCCTGGCAATCTGGATGTGGCCTGCGACGGTGCCGTGGCGCTGTTGATGCACGACCGGGTGACGGAGGCCCTGGAGCTGCTGACCCCCTGGGTGGCGGAACCGCCCTCCCATGCCCGCCTGACCCTAATCCTGTCCGATATTTTCCGCACCACCGGGGCGCCCGCCCGGGCCCTGGCGGTGGCCGAGGCCCTGGTGGCCACGCATCCCGATCTGCCGGCGGCCCACGACAGCCACGGCCTTGCCCTGTGTGCCACGGGGCAGCCCCTGGCCGGCGCGGCGGCGCACCGGCGGGCGCTGGCCCTCACCCCCGATCAGCCTCACCTGCTGGTGCACCTGGGGCAGGCCCTGGCCCAGGCCCACGAGGTCCATGCCGCCCGTGAATGCTTCGATCAGGCCCTGGCCGTGGCGCCGGGCTATGGCGAGGCCTTGGCGGAGCGGGGGCGGCTGTGGCTGCGGCGGGGGATGTGGAGCCGGGCCGCCGAGGATCTGGCCGGGGCGGCGGCGGCGGAACCGGACCGGCCGCTGCTCCAGCGCAACCTGGGCACCGCCCTGGCGGAACTGCGGCGCACCGACGAAGCCTGGGCCGCCCTGGAGCGGGCCTCCGCCCTGGGGCACACCCACGCCGATTCGGTGCGGGCCTTTTACGAAATCTACGCCCCCGACGCCACGGCCCGGTCGGTGGCCACCAGCCACCAGCGGGCCGCCGCCCGCATCGCCGGCGGAGTCCGGCCCCAGCCCCTGGCCGCCCGGGATCTGGCGCCACCGCTGCGGGTGGGGTATCTCTCGCCCGATATGCGCTATCAGGCCGTGGGCTGGTTGGTGGGGCCTCTTTTCCGTCACCATGACCCGGCCCGGGTGAGTGTGCATGTGTTCGACTATACCCTGGAGTCCGACCGCTATACCGAAACCGTATTGCGCCCGGCCACGGCCCAATGGACCGTCCTGCGCGACCTGAACGACGCCGAGGCCGTGGTCCGGCTGCGCGAGGCCCGGCTGGATGTGGTGGTGGATCTGGCCGGACACGGCCGGGACAACCGCCTGGGGTTGCTGGCCGGGCGGGTGGCACCGGTGCAGGCCACGTGGCTGGGCTATCCCGGGCCCACCGGGCTGGCGGCCATGGACTACTGGATCACGGATCGGGTGTTGCATCCCCAGCCGGGGCCGGCGGCCGTGGCGGTGCCGGAAGCGCCGGAGCGGGTCTGGCGGTTGGACCGGTGCTGGCTCTCCGTCCCGGCCCCCGAGAACCTGCCGCCGGTGGTGGCACGTCCGGCCGACGCCTCGCCCGTGTTCGGGTTCCTGGGCACCATGCGCAAGATTCACGCCCCCACCCTGGCCCTGTGGGCCCGGGTGCTCCACGCCGTGCCCGAGGCCCGGCTGCTGGTGGACCTGCCCGAGGCCGAGGACCCGGTCCCCGCCGGCTGGCTGCGCGATACCCTGGCCGGCCACGGCGTGGCGCCGGAGAGGTTGATGCTAGAGAGCACCCGCGGGCATGCCCACGTTCTGGCGCGCTATGGCGAGGTGGACGTGATGCTGGATTCGGTCCCGGCCACCGGCGGCACCGCCACCACCGAGGCGCTGTGGATGGGGGTGCCGGTGGTGACCCTGGCCGGAGGCTTGGCCGTGCATCGCCAGAGCGCCAGTCTGCTCATCCATGCCGGGCTGGGCCAGTGGGTGGCCCGGGATGCCGCCGAGTACGTGGCCCTGGCCCGGGATCTGGTGGCCGACCGGGCGGCGCTGGCCCGTTGGCGCCAGGCGCTGCGCCCCCTTTTCGCCGCCAGCCCGGTGGCCGACGGCGCCGCCCACGCCCGGGCCATGGAGGATGCCTACATGGCCATGGTGGCGGCGGCCCGCACCCCGTGACCGCAATTCCGTTCCCGCAAGGAGGCCCCGTGATGTTCCGTCGTCGTTTTTCGCTGTGCCTGGTGATGTCCCCCCTGGTGCTGGCGGCCGTCGTGGCTCTGCCGGGTGCCAGTCAGGCGGCCGATCCCCTGGAGACTCCCACCGATCCCGCCGCCTGTGCCGCCCTGGGACGCCCCTATTCGGGGCTGTGGTCCTGGGGCTCGGCCTCGATCAGGGTGCCCACGCCGTGGGGGGTGAACAGCTCCAGCAGCACCGCGTGGGGCACGCGGCCATCCAGGATCACCGCCGCGTCCACGCCCTCGGCCACGGCCTGAAGGCAGGTCTCCACCTTGGGGATCATGCCGCCGGCGATGGTGCCGTCGGCGAGGGCCGCCCGCGCCGCCTGGGCCGTCATCTGTGGGATCACCTGTTTGTCCCGGTCCATCACCCCGTCCACATCGGTGAGCATCAACAGCCGCCGCGCCTTCAGCGCCCCGGCAATGGCGCCGGCGGCGGTGTCGGCGTTGATGTTGTAGGTGTGGCCGTCCTCGCCCACGCCCAGAGGCGCGATCACCGGAATCACGTCCGACTTGCGGAAAAAGTCGATGATGTGGGTGTTCACGGCCACCGGTTCGCCCACGAAGCCCAGGTCCAGTTCCCGCTCGATGTTGGAATCGGGGTCGCGCTCGGTGCGTTGTAGCTTGCGGGCGGTGATGAGGTTGCCGTCCTTGCCCGACAGCCCCGCCGCAAAGCCGCCGGCGCCGTTAATGGCGGTGACGATTTCCTTGTTGATGGAGCCCGCCAGCACCATCTCCACCACCTCTACCATTTCCTTGGTGGTGCGGCGCAGCCCGGCCACGAATTCCGACTGGATGCGCAATCGGTTCAGCATCTGGCCAATCTGGGGCCCGCCGCCGTGCACCACCACCGGCGTGATCCCCACTTGCCGCAACAGCACGATGTCGCGCGCGAATTCCGCCGCCCGGTCGGCATCGCCCATGGCATGGCCGCCGTACTTCACCACCACCGTCTGGCGATGGTGGCGCCGCATATAGGGCAGGGCCTCGGCCAGGGTGCGGGCCTGGGCCAGCCATTGCGCGCGCTCGCTTCCGGAATGGGTCATGGGTGGGGTCCTCGGGTGGTTGGGCGGGTCATTCGGTAGCGGTCATTCGGTAGCGGTCATTCGGTAGCGGTCATTCGGTAGCCAGGGCGGCCAGTTCGGCGCGCAGGGCGGCGAGCCCCTGACCCTCCAGGGCACTGGTCACGTGCAGGCGGGGGTGGGCGGCCACATGGCTGCTCAGGTCCGCCCGCACGGCGGCCAGCACCCGGCTCAAATCACGCCCCTTGTCGGCCTTGGTGAGCACCACCTGATAGGCCACGGCGGCGGCATCCAGCATGGCCATCACCGTGTGGTCCACCTTGCGGAAACCGTGGCGGCTGTCCACCAGCAGCATCACCCGGCGCAGGGGGGCCCGGCCGCGTAGAAAGGCATCGACCCGTTCCTGCCACGCCGCCACCACCGACGGCGGCACCTTGGCGAAGCCGTGGCCGGGCAGGTCCACCAGCCGTAGCACGCCGCCAAGATCAAAAAAGTTGAGCTGCTGGGTGCGGCCCGGCGTGTTGGAGGTGCGGGCCAGGGTCTTGCGGCCGGTCAGACCGTTAATCAGGCTGGATTTGCCCACATTGGAGCGCCCGGCGAAGGCCACCTCGGGGGCGCCGGGCGGCGGCAACTGGTCCAGGTCCGCCACCCCGCGCAGGAAGGTGCAGGGGCCGGCGAACAGCCGCCGGCCCTCTTCGATCTGGGCGGGGGAGAAGGCTTCTTCCGTCTCCCCCGGCGGGGATGGGGGGGCCATGGTGGCTCAATCCTTGGCCGCGGGGGCGCTCTTGTTCATTTGGCGCATGATCCACCACTGCTGGGCAATGGAGAGGATGTTGTTGGTGGCCCAGTAGATCACCAGCCCGGCCGGGAAGCGGGCCAGCAGGAAGGTGAAGATCACCGGCAGCATCATCATGATGCGGGCCTGGGTGGGGTCCGTGGGCTGCGGGTTGAGCTTTTGTTGCAGGTACATGGACCCGCCCATGATCAGGGGCCAGATGCCGATGTGCAGGAAATCGGGCGGCGTGAAGGGCAGCAGCCCGAAGAGATTGAAAATGTTGGTGGGATCAAGCTGGGACAGGTCCTTGATCCAACCGAAGAAAGGCGCCTGCCGCATCTCCAGGGAAACAAACAGCACCTTGTAGAGAGCGAAGAACACCGGAATCTGTACCACGATGGGCAGACAACCGGAGACCGGGTTGACCTTCTCCCGCCGGTACAGGGCCATGAGCTCCTGGTTCATGCGCTGGCGGTCTTCCTTGAACCGCTCCTGAAGCTTCTTCATTTCCGGTTGAAGCTGCTTCATGCGGTTCATGGAGCGGTAGGACTTGTTGGCCAGCGGGAACAGGGCCAGTTTCACCAGGATGGTGAAGGCGATGATGGCCAGACCGAAGTTACCCAGCAAGCTGTATAGCCAGTGCAGCACATAGAAGAACGGTTTTGTAAGGAAATAGAACCAGCCGAAATCCACCGCACGGTCAAAGTGTGGAATATCGAATTCCTTGCTGTACTTGTCTAGTAAGGTCACCTGCTTGGCGCCGGCGAACAGGCGGCCCACGTTTTCCTCGGTGGCGCCGGGGGGCACGGTCACGCCGCGGGTGCCCAGATAGTCGGCCTGATAGCGGCCGGCCCCGGTCTGCTGATAGCTGAAGCGGGTCTTGATTTCCTGGCCGCCGGGGGCGATCACCGCCGCCAGCCAGTACTTGTCGGTGAAGCCCAGCCAGCCGCCCTGGGACGGCTCGGTGATTTCGTGGTCGTCCCGCACCGTGCGGTAGCTCTTTTCATCCAGCGAATCGTCCAGCACGCCGATGGGACCTTCGTGCAGGATGAAGAAGCCGGAGGTTTCCGGCGTGCCGGTGCGCGACACCAGGCTGTAGGGGTACAGGGTCACCGGCTGGTCACTGTTGTTGGTGACCGACTGGGTGATGGTGAACAGGAAGCCCGTGTCCACGGCGATGGTGCGCTTGAACACCAGGCCCTCGCCGTTGTCCCAGGTGAGCACCAGGGGGGTGTCCGGGGTGAGGGTGTCGCCCTCGGCGGTCCACACGGTTTCGGCGGTGGGGACGGGCTGGCCGCTGCCGGGCGCCGGGGCCCAGCCCTGCTCGGCGAAATAGGGCTTGGGGGCGCCGGTGGGCGAAAACAACACGATGTGAGGGCTGTCGGGATCGGTGGTTTCCCGGTAGTGGCTCAACACCACGTCGTCGAGTCGCGCGCCTTTCAACGCCACCGAGCCGGTGATGTTGGGGGTTTTGATGGGCACGCGGGGGCCGGCGATCTTCAACGCCGCCGACCGGCTTTCCCCTCGGGGCACGGTGGTGCCGGGCCCGCCGGGCGGGGTGGTGGCCGGCGGGGCGCTCTCGGTGCCGGGCGTGGCCTGGGGCGGGCTGGTGTCGGCGGAGGCCGGCGGCGTGCTGGCGGCCGGGGGCGTGGTATCGGCGGCCTGCTGCTCCTGGGGCGGTTTGGGGGCCGGCGGTTCGGGGGTGGGGAACAGCCATTGAAAGCCGAACAGCACCACGGCCGAAAGAACGATGGCCACGATCAGGTTGCGTTGCTCGTTCATGAAGGATCGCCTTCCCCAAACACCGTTTTAAAGAGTCACCGTTCGTGGTCCCCGGCCCCTGTGCGGGGCGGTGGGGGGGCCGGCGGGGGAGTGCCCTCCGTACCCGGGACCGGATCGTACCCGCTCCCCCCCCAGGGATGACAACGAGAAATACGCCGCACCGTAAGCCACGTCCCTTTCAGGGGGCCGTGATGGCGCAGCGCCTCCAGGGCATAGGCTGAACAGGTGGGCAGGAAGCGACAACGCGGCCCCAACAGCGGCGAGATGCCGAGCTGATAGCCGCGCACCAGGGCCGACAGCCCCGCCACGGCCAGCCGTGCCGGCCAGGAGCGGGCGCTCATGCCCGGTTTTCCCGGGGACGCCGGGCGCGGCGCCGGGTGTCGCCGCCTTTCTCCAGGCTGTCCAGGGCCGCTTCCAGGTCCGCCCGCAGACGATCAAAGGCGCGGGTGGGGGTGGCGGCGCGGCCGATCAGCACATAGTCATACCCGGGCCGGGCACGGGGGGACAGCACCAGACGGGCCACTTCCCGCAAGCGACGACGGGCGCGATTGCGGGTCACGGCGTTGCCCACCTTGCGGCTGACCGTGAATCCCACGCGGGGGGGCGCATCGGCGGACGCGCCGGGTTGTTGGGCCATCTGTACCACCACGCCGGGCCGGGCTTGCTTGCGGTCGCTGCGGGCCAGCCGCAGGAAATCGCGACGCTGTTTGAGGGTCTCCAGGGGCGGTGCGGCCGCAGACGGAGCGTCCGACGCACCGGGAGGTTGGCCGCTCACCACGGACCCTCGGTCGCGCTCAGGCGGACAGCTTCTTGCGGCCCCGCGCGCGGCGGGCGGCCAGCACCCGGCGACCGCCCACGGTGGCCTTGCGGGCGCGGAAACCATGGCGGCGCTTGCGCACCAGTCGGCTGGGCTGATAGGGGCGTTTCACGGGTCGTACTCCGTCTGTCGGCACAAGGGCGCCGCCCACCATGCGGGGACGGGCCATCGGGTCACGGGAAAGTGGGAACGCAACCGGTTCCGGGGCCGCGCGCAGGCGTCCCGCAAAAGGAAGCGGCAAGGGGCGCCCTTTTACGGCACCCCGGGCCGCAAGTCAAGGCCGTGGCCTCAAAAGCGCTCAGCATGAGTCAGTTTGCCATGCAGACCAGAGGGGCGGAGGGCTGGTCGCC
>CAZHRQ010000048.1:0-18268 GCA_964535075.1 uncultured Rhodobacterales bacterium
CTCACCCCGATTCTATCAAAACGGGATCCGGCGCCAAGCGTTTTTCGAGGTGCCCGCAAAATACCAGATCGAAAACGGCGCCGGTCAGGGCCTCCCGGGCCGCCGCCAACGTGGTCACATGAGTCAGCGCAAAGGAAAACGGCGTCCCCACTTGCGCCAGATAGGCCCGCACCAGCCGCGCGTCGGCGGGGCTGTCCTCCACCAGCAGCAACCGCAGATCGGCTTCGCTCATGGTTCGCTCCTGTCACCCGTTCCCCACACAGGGCATACCCCACTTTTATGCCGGCGAACAGGCCAAGGCTGAATGGTTGCATCGGCCGGCGGAGAACGGTATAAACCGGTCCTTTCCGCACAGGGCGGCATGGCGTGGGCATGCCTCGATCGCCCGGACAAGGATAACCCGTCAAGGAGACTCCAAAATGCCCAAGATGAAGACCAAACGCGCTGTGGCCAAGCGCTTCCGGACCACGGGGAGCGGCAAGGTGCGCGGGAATGTGGCCTACAAGCAGCACAACCTGCGCAAACGAACCCAGAAGATGAAGCGGAAGGCCCGGGGAACCATGATCCTCGCCGACGCCGACGCCCGCATCATCAAGCAGTTCCTCCCCTATCAGAAATAAAGGACGCGATTCGCCATGGCCCACGTGAAACGCGGGGTGACCGCCCACGCCCGCCACAAGAAGGTGACCGCGATGGCCAAGGGCTATCGGGGTCGCAACAGCACCTGCTACCGGGTGGCGGTGGAGAAGGTCGAAAAGGCCCTCCAGTACCAGTACCGGGACCGCCGCAACCGCAAGCGCGATTTTCGCCGCCTGTGGATTCAGCGGATCAACGCCGGTGCCCGCCTGCACGGCCTGACCTACAGTCGCTTCATGCACGGCCTGAAGGAAGCCGAAATCGACCTGGACCGCAAGGTGCTGGCCGATCTGGCCGTGCACGACCCCGACGCCT
Source organism: uncultured Rhodobacterales bacterium (assembly GCA_964535075.1). Lineage (GTDB taxonomy): Bacteria > Pseudomonadota > Alphaproteobacteria > Rhodospirillales > CAJXLG01 > CAZHRQ01. The sequence continues at coordinate 952 of CAZHRQ010000048.1, forward strand.
TCGGCGCCCTGGCCGGTCAGGCCCGGAAGGCCCTGGAAGGCTGACCCGTCTTCCCCGATGACCCACCTTCAGGGCCCGATGAGCTTCCCTCATTGGGCCCTTTGCTTTTGGCATGACCTTACCTAAAACAGACCCTCTGGCGAGGGCACGGGAGAGGGACCCATGGACGATCTGGAGCGGTTGCAGGCGGATCTGCTGGCACAGGTGACCGCCGCGGCGGACCTGGCCACCCTGGAGGCGGTGCGGGTGGCGGCCCTGGGGAAAAAGGGCGCCATCACCGCCCACATGAAAACCCTGGGCCGCCTGGACCCGGCGGCCCGCAAGGAAACGGGCCAGCGGCTCAACCACATCAAGCAGGCGGTGGCCGACGCGGTGGAACACCGCCGGAACGCCCTGGAAGAAGCCGCCCTGGAAGCCCGGCTGACGGCGGAGCGGGTGGACATCACCCTGCCCCCCCGGCCCGAAACCCCCGGCCGGGTGCACCCCGTAAGCCAGGTGATGGAGGAAATCGTCGCCCTGTTCGCGGCCATGGGCTTTCAGGTGGCCGAGGGACCGGACATCGAGGACGACTTCCACAACTTCACCGCCCTCAACATTCCCCCCGAGCATCCGGCCCGCCAGATGCACGACACCTTCTATCTGACGGAACAGCAGGGCACACACCCGGTGCTGCGCACCCACACCTCGCCGGTGCAGATCCGGGCCATGCAGGCCACACAGCCGCCCCTGCGCATCATCGCCCCCGGCCGCACCTACCGGTGCGACTCCGACATGACCCACACTCCCATGTTCCACCAAGTGGAGGGGCTGGTGGTGGACGAGGTCACGCATATGGGGCACCTGAAGGGCTGCCTGACCGATTTCGTGCGCACCTTCTTCGAACTGGATCAGGTGCCGGTGCGCTTCCGGCCCTCCTTTTTCCCCTTCACCGAGCCCTCGGCGGAAATGGACATCGGCTGTTCCCGCGAGGAAGGCACCCTGAAGCTGGGCGGCGGAGACGATTGGCTGGAAATCCTGGGCTGCGGCATGGTGCACCCGGCGGTGCTCTCCGCCTGCGGCATTGATCCCGAACGTTATCAGGGCTTCGCCTTCGGCATGGGGGTGGAGCGGGTGGCCGGCCTCAAGTACGGCATGCCCGACCTGCGCGCCTATTTTGACGCCGACGTGCGCTGGCTCGGCCACTACGGCTTCCGCGCCCTGGATCTTCCCACCCTGACCGGAGGGCTGGCCCGATGAAATTCACCCTGAGCTGGCTCAAGGACCATCTGGAGACCGAGGCCGATCTGGAAACCATCGGCCGCACCCTGACCATGATCGGCTTGGAGGTGGAGGCCATCATGGACCGGGCGGTCCAGCTTGACGGCTTCGTCGTGGCCCGCATCGCCGAATGCGGCCCCCACCCCGATGCCGACAAGCTCAACCTGTGCCGGGTGGACACCGGCGACGGCCCCCCGGTGCAGGTGGTGTGCGGCGCCCCCAATGCCCGCACCGGTCTGGTGGGGGTGTTCGCTCCCCTGGGTGCCACCATCCCCGACAACGGCATGGTGCTGAAACCCACCAAAATCCGGGGGGTGGAAAGCCAGGGCATGTTGTGCTCGGCCCGGGAACTGGGGCTGGGGGACGACCACACCGGCATCATCGACCTGGAGACGACGGCGGCGCCCGGCAGCCCGGCGGCGGCGGCCCTGGGGCTTGAGGATCCGGTGATCGAGATCGCCATCACCCCCAACCGGGGCGATTGCCTGGGGGTGCGCGGCATCGCCCGCGACCTGGCGGCGGCGGGTCTGGGGACCCTGAAGCCCCTGCCGCGCCTGGACCCGGTGGCCGGCGACGGCCCCTGTCCCGTGGCGGTGCACCGGCCCGAGGAAGCCCGGGAGGCCTGCCCGCGCTTTGTGGGACGGGGCGTGCGCGGGGTGCGCAACGGCCCCTCTCCCCAGTGGATGCAGGACCGGCTCACGGCCATCGGCCTGCGCCCCATTTCCGCCCTGGTGGACATCACCAACTATGTGAGTGTCGATCTGGGGCGGCCCCTGCACGTGTTCGACGCCGGGAAACTGGCGGGCGACCTGACAGTGCGGCCGGCCCGCGACGGCGAAACCCTGGCCGCGCTCAACGACAAAACCTATTCCCTGGCCGAAGGCATGACGGTGATCGCCGACGCCAACGGGCCGCAGGCCCTGGGCGGCGTCATGGGCGGGCTGGACACCGGCTGTACCGAGGCCACCACCGACGTGGTGATCGAATCGGCCCTGTTCTCCCTCACCCGCACCGCCGCCACCGGCCGGGCGTTGCAGATCGATTCCGACGCCCGCTATCGCTTCGAACGCACGGTGGATCCCCAGTCGGCGGATTGGGGCATGACCGTGGCCACCCACTGGGTGCTGGCGCTGTGCGGCGGCACCCCCACCGCCGTGGTGGTGGCCGGCGACACCCCGCCCGCCCCCGCCCCCATCCTCTTTGACCCGGCCCGGGTCGCGGCCCTGGGCGGCCTGCCCGTGACGGCGGCGCGCGGCACCGAGGTGCTGGCGCGCCTAGGCTGCACGGTGACCCCGGCGGAGGGCGACCTGCTGCGGGTGACGCCGCCCTCCTGGCGGCCCGATCTCACCGGCGCCCACGATCTGGTGGAGGAAATCCTGCGGCTGGTGGGCTATGACCAGATTCCCGCCGTCTCCCTGCGACCGGAGTCCGTGGTGTCGGCGCCGGCCCTGTCCCTGCCCCAACGCCGCGCCGCCTGGGCCCGGCGCTGTTTGGCCGGGCGGGGCCTGATGGAGGCGGTGACTTGGTCCTTCGTCCAGCGGGACGTGGCCGCGCTGTTCGGCCCGGTGCCGGAATCGCTGCGACTCGCCAACCCCATTTCCGCCGACCTGGACCAGATGCGGCCCTCGGTGTTGCCCCACCTGGTGCTGGCCCTGGGTCGCAACGCCGACCGGGGCTCGACCAACACCGCCCTGTTCGAGGTGGGCCCGGCCTATGAGGGCCTGGCCCCCAGCGACCAGCGGCGGGTGGCCGCCGGGGTGCGGGGGGGACAGGCGGTCCCGCGCCACTGGGCCGGCCCGGCGCGGCCGGTGGACGTGTTCGACGCCAAGGCCGATGCCCTGGCGGTGTTGGAGGAAGCGGGCGCGCCCGTGGCGCGGGTGCAGGCGGTGGCCGAGGCCCCCGGGCACTATCATCCCGGCCGCAGCGGCCTGCTGCGCCTGGGGCCCAAGCAGGTGCTGGCGGCCTTCGGCGAACTCCATCCCCGGGTGCTGAAGGCCCTGGACCTGAAGGGCCCGGTGGTGGCCTTCGAGGTGTTCCTGGACACCATCCCCGAGCCCAAGAGCAAGGGCGGGCGCACCCGGGCGCCCTATCGGCCCTCGCCCTTCCAGGCGGTGGAACGGGACTTCGCCTTCGTGGTGCGGGACGACGTGACGGCGGCACAGGTGCTGGCGGCGGCGCGGACCGCCGACAAAGCGCTGATGACCGACGGCGTGGTGTTCGACCAGTTCCAGGGCGGCAACTTGCCCGAGGGACACAAGTCGGTGGCCATTGCCCTCACCCTTCAGCCGCAGAAAGCCACCCTCACCGACGCGGAAATCGAGGCCGTGGCCGACAAGGTGGTGGCCGCGGTCACCAAGGCCACGGGAGGCACCCTGCGCGGGTAACGGGGACGGTCCCCGCCCGGGCCGACTCTGACCATGAGACAAGCGGATCGCGGTCACTGGGACCCAATTCTCGGGCCCATTGACCGCGATCCGCTCCAGCAAAAAGCCCCGGTCGCGGCATCCACCGCGACCGGGGCGTCTTTTTTCGGAACCGGTTTTATCGGTCCGAGGGGAGAGACTGGGTATAGGCCAGAATGCCCGAGACCATGGTGGGCGACAGCGCCCGCAAGGCCGGCATATTCTCGTCGGGGTGACCGTTGAGGGTCTTGTGCAGCGCCTTCCAGGGATTGCGCTTGGTCACCCGCCCCAGCGGCGGCATGGTGCGCAGGTCCGCGCCCTTGAGGCCGTGGCAGGGGGCACACAGGGTCTCGAAGTGCGCTTGGTGCGCCGGACCATCGCCGCTGAAGGTGGCCCCGTCCAGAAACATGTCGGGCGCCATCTGCCCCCGGGTCAGGAAGGCCGCCAGATCATGACGCGCCCGGAGCGACAGCCGATGCAAGGGCGCATGGATTTCGTCCTCCAGCGCCGTCAGCACCGCCCGGGGATCACGGCCGTCCAGATCGGTGAGGCCCGGCCCCGGCACGTGGGTCTCCGGTCCCGCGTCCTGGCTCTCGCCGGCGCCGGCGCCCAGGTCGGGCGCCCCGGCCTTGCCGCGATAATCCCAGCCATGGCATTCGGCACAGCGCCAGGTGTTGGCCGCGCCCAGGGTCTTCACCTGCGCCGTGGAAAAACCGGGGGCCACGCCCTTGGGCGCCGCCAGATCCAGTTCCGCCATCCAGTTGTCATAAAGCCGGCCGCCCCGCACCACGGCCGCCAGGGTATCCTCCGGCGGCAGGGTCTGGAGATAGGTCAACAGACTGCCCACGGCGGCCACCCCCACGGCGCGCAGAGAGGGCATCACCGCCCCCGGGTGCCCGTTGAGGGTCTTGTGGAACACCAGCGCCGGCTGGTCCCGGGCCACATCGCCCAGGGCCGGAATCCCCGGCAGGGACTGCCCGGTGGGGCCATGGCAGTTGGCGCAGATGGTGGCATACAGGGCCTTGGGCGGGGCCGCGTCGGCCGCCGGGCTGGCGGTCATGGCGTCGGTGGGCACCTGACCGTAGGCAATGAAGGCCGCCAGCTTGGCCCGGGCTTCTTCCGGCAGGTAGTCGGCATAGGGCTTATGCGCCGGCGTGTTGCGCACGGCCAGGATACGCGACAGGGGCGCATTCTGGAGCGCGGTCATGCCGGGCTGGCCGGCCACCCCCTTATCGTCCCAGCCATGGCACGCCACGCAACGCCAGGTTTCCGCCGGCTCGTGGGCCAGGGGGCCGTCCGCGGGATAGAGAGGGTGCGGCCCCTCGGGCGCCGGCTCGTCCAGCGCCACCATCCAGTTATCGTACAGCCGGCCGCCGGCGGCGATGGCCGCCAAGTCCCGTTTCACCTCGGGATGGCCCTTGTCCCCCCGGGTGTCCTGGGGGGGGGTATCCTGGGCGGCGGTATCCTGGGCGGCGGTGTCCTGGCCGGTGGTGTCCTGGGCGTGGGCGGGGATCAGCGCCGGGCCGATCAGACCCGCGGCCAGGGCCAGCGCGGCCGCCCTGGGCAGACGGATACGTGCCATCGAGAAGTCCTCCCCTCTCCGTGCCGTGCGCTTAATCGCCGGCGTAATCGCGCGGCAGGTCGTGCGCGATGCCCTTGTGGCAGTCGATGCAGGTCTCGCCGGAGTCCATGGCCTGGGTGTGCTTGCGCCGGGCCCGACGGCTCTGGTCGATGAGCTCCATGGCCTCGAAGGCGTGGCAGTTGCGGCACTCCCGGGAATTGGTGGCCTCCATCTTCCGCCACACGGCCTTGGCCATGGTCAGACGATGCGCCTCGAACTTCTCTTCCGTATCAATGGTGCCCATGAAGTGGTGATAGACATCCTTGGACGCGCGAATCTTGGCCCACAGCTTGGGAAAGAATTCCTTGGGCACGTGGCAGTCCTTGCACTCGGTGCGGACGCCCGTGCGGTTGTTGTAGTGATAAGTTTCTTTGTATTCCGCATAGACGTTTTCTTCCATCTCGTGGCACGAGATGCAGAATTCCGTGCGGTTGGTATAGGCGAATCCGGCGTTGAGGGCGGCGACCACGGCCACGGCGACCACCACCCCTATCAGCAGAAATCCAAACCAGGGACGACAGAAACAGGCGGCCAAGCGCTTGAACACGGCGACACTCCCTCACCGGACGCAATGAATGTCTTGGGAAAAACGGAAAAGCGGGGAGCGCCGCCGCGGCGGCGCTCCCTGAAACATCAGCCGAAGGTATCGGCCTTGATGTTCTTGAACCAGGAGTGGGCGTACGCCACTTCCCGCTTGCGGTCTTCGGCGGAGGCGTCCATGGGGGACAGCCCGCCGGAGCCCGGCACCGGGGTGATGGTGTCGCCTTCCAGGGTGTAGATGGCCGCCACGGAGAACGCCCAGTCATCACCCGCGATGGAGTAGCAGGTGTTGATGTAGGAGGGCATGGGTGGCTCCTTGTCCTGCAGCAGGGCGGCGATGGCGGCCGCGCACACCTTGCCCTGGCTGTTGGCGGAGTAGCCGGACTTGGGCATCTTGGTGGCGATGCTGGCGTCGCCCAGCACGTGGATCAGCGGATGCTTGGTGGATTCGAAGGTCCGCTTGTCCACCGGGCACCAGTCGCCGTCCACCAGATCGGCGTCGAAGGCGATCTTGCCGGCCTTCTGTGCCGGGATCACGTTGACCACGGCGCCCTTGTAGCTTTTGAAGTCCGTTTCCACGGTCATGGTCGCGGGATCCACCTTGCGCACGGTGCCGTTGTTGCTCTGCGACACCCAGGTGATCATGCTGTTGTCGGTTTCATAGCCGTAGAACTTCTTCCAAGCCTGGGTGAACAGCCCTTGCTTGGAGAAACCGTCCTTGGGATCCAGGATCAGGACCTTGGACTTGGGCTTCTTGTGCTTGAAGTAGTTGGCCACCAGGCTGGCCCGCTCGTAGGGCCCGGGGGGGCAACGGAAGGGATTCGGCGGGGCCACCATGATGAAGGTGCCGCCGTCGTCCATGGCTTCCAGTTGGCTGCGCAGCAGCTTGGTCTGGGGCCCGGCCTGCCAGGCGTGGGGCATCTTCTCGGCGGCCTCGGGGCTGTAGCCCTCGATGGAGTCCCACTTGAAGTCGATGCCGGGGGAGACCACCAGGCGATCATACTTCAGGGTGTCGCCGCCCTTCAGGGTGACGGTCTGGGCGCCGGGATCAATGGCGGTGGCGCTGTCGGTTACCACGTTCACGCCCATGCCCTTCAGGGCATCGTAGGTCACGGCGATGGTGCTGATGTCCCGCTTACCGGCCAGCACCTCGTTGCTCATGAAGCAGGTGTGGTAGGTGGTCTTGGGCTCCACCAGGGTCACCTTCACATCGGGGGCGATGCGGCGCAGGTAGTGGGCCGTGGTGGCCCCGCCCACCCCGCCGCCCACGATCACCACGTGGCCGGACGCCTTGGCATGGGCCAGACGCGGCAGGGTCACGGTGCCGGCCACAGCGGCGGCGGCCCCGGACGCTTTCAGAAACGAACGACGATTCACGGTCGTCATGGATGGATCCTCCCTAATGGCCGGTCCGCCTTATTGCTGGCTGGCGTAGAAATTCAGGATGGCGGCAAAGCCCTCATCCCCTTCCGCCGCTTCCAGCTTGCGGAATTCGCGGGCCTGGCGCCGTTCCATTTCCCGATCGCCATTGCGGAAATCGGCCACGGACCATTCCATGTACGGCAGCATCTGGCCGGCCAGCACACCGGTGCCGTCGCCTACCTTGCCGTCCTGTTCGTGACAGTCGGCGCAGTACTTGCGCTGCAGCGCGTCACCCTTCTTGGCCAGCGCGGCATCCACCGGCTGTTCGATGCGCTTGAAGGGCTGTTTGGCAAAGTATTCGGCCAGTTGCTTGAACTGATCCTGGCTGTAGCCCTTGGCGACCCGCTGCATCACGGTGCTGGGACGGGCCCCGTCGGCATAGCTTTCCATGGAATAGGTGAAGTAATCCACCGACATGCCGGCGATGGTGGGGGTGGCGGGGCCCATGGAGGAGCCCTCCACACCGTGACACCCGGCACACGGCGCGGCCAGAACCTCCACCGGAATTTCGTCCGCCTGCGCCGCACCGGCCCACATCAGCCCGGCAGCGGCCAGGGAAACAATCGTCATGCCGCGTCGCGACATACGCTGAGTCATGATCTTCCCTCCCGTCGTTGCTTGACCCCGGTTGGTACCGCGTTGCCCCCACGGTGTGGGCGGATACGGCACCGTTCCGGAACGAATATACGAATGTTCTTATGTTCTTGATTGGCACCCAGCATACGGACGCTTTTTTCACATTTCAATATTGTAGATTGCGCAATGTATACGCAACGCAATATTTTGATTTTCTCATGTTTTAATGATTTTATATTAGATAGCGCTCATGTGAAGAACCTGTCATACCAAAAGGGCGCCGTGGTGTCCGGACCACGGCGCCCCAAAAGGTGGGGAGAATCAGGGGGATGGCGCCCGCTTACTCCTGTTCGGCCGCCTGTTGCCGGGCCCGACGCTCGGCCTCGATCTTGCGCCATTCCACCACATTGCGGTTGTGCTCGGCCAGTGTTTGGGCGAACACGTGCCCGCCGGTGCCGTCGGCGACGAAATAGAGGTAATCCGTTTCCGCCGGATGGAGGGACGCTTCGATGGCGGCGCGGCCAGGGTTGGCGATGGGGCCGGGCGGCAGGCCGCGAATTTGGTAGGTGTTATAGGGGTGGTCCAGGTTGAGCTCGCTCCGCTTCAGGCCCCGGCCCAGGGGCTGGCCGCCGCTGACGGCGTAGATCACCGTGGGGTCGGTTTGCAGCCGCATGTTCTTGCGCAGCCGATTCACGAACACGCTGGCCACCTTGGCCCGCTCTGCCCGCACGCCCGTTTCCTTTTCCACGATGGACGCCAGAATCAGCGCCTCCTGCGGCGTCTTCAACGGCAGGTCGGGGCTGCGGTCCGCCCATTCCTCGGCCAGGGTGTCGTTCATGGCCTGCTGCATGCGGCGAATGAGATCGTCGCGGCTGTCGCCCCGTTGATAGCTGTAGGTATCGGGCAACAGGGTGCCCTCGGCGGGCTCCAGGGTGATCTCGCCGGTCAAGTGGGGCGCCTTTTTCAGACGCGCCAGAATCATTTCCGTGGTCCAGCCTTCGGGGAAGGTGACGCTGTAGGTCACCGGCGCCGCCGTCAGCAGCACGTCCATCACCTTGGCGATGGAGGCATGGGCCGGAAAGGCGAACTCCCCGGCCCGCAGTTTCTTGGCGGTGTCATTCTTGCGGGCGAAATACTCGAACACGTAGTTGTCGGGCGGCGGGCCCAACACGCCCTTGTCCTGGAGCAGGGCGACGATTTTTTTCAGGCCCGCCCCTTCCGGCACCTGAACCATCGTTTCCTCGGCCAGCGGGCCGGGGGCCTGATAGCGTTTGTCCACCCACCACATGCCCCCGGCCACGATGCCGGTCCCCAGCAGGACCAGCACCAGGAGCGAAAACAGGATGCGTCCCATGCCTAATCTCCCGTGCCCTCAACACTCCCGCCGTCCCGAGTCCACGGGACGAAGCTCAGGTTACCTTGCGCACGATCAGCGACGCATTGGTGCCGCCGAAGCCAAAGGAATTGGACAATGCCACCGACACCGGCCGCGCCCTGGCCTCGAACGGCACCAGGTCCACGCCGGCGCAATCGGGCGAGGGGGTTTCCAGGTTGAGCGTGGGGGGCACCATGTCCCGGGCCACCGCCAGCATGCAGAAAATGGCCTCCACCGCGCCGGCGGCCCCCAGCAGGTGGCCGATGGCGGACTTGGTGGACGACATACTCACGCCGCCCATGGCGTCGCCGAACAGCCGCTTAACGGCATTGAGCTCGATCTCATCCCCCTTGGGGGTGGAGGTGCCGTGGGCATTCACATAGTCCACCTGGGCAGGAGACACCCCGGCATCGGCCAGCGCCGCCCCCATGGAACGGTAGCCGCCGTCACCATCGTCGGCCGGGGCGGTGATGTGATAGGCATCGCCCGACAGGCCATAGCCCACCACCTCGGCATAAATGCGGGCGCCGCGGGCCACGGCGTGCTCGTATTCCTCCAGCACCACCACGCCGGCCCCTTCGCCCATGACGAATCCGTCACGGCCCTCGTCCCACGGGCGGGAGGCCCGGGTGGGGTCGTCGTTGTAGCCGGTGGACAGGGCCTTGGCGGCGGCGAATCCGGCGATTCCCAGGCGGCACACCGCCGCCTCGCCCCCCCCGGCCACCATCACGTCGGCATCGCCATGCTGGATCAGCCGGCTGGCGTCGCCGATGGCGTGGGCCCCGGTGGAGCAGGCCGTCACCACCGCGTGGTTGGGCCCCTGAAAACCGTAGCGAATGGACACATGCCCCGAGGCCAGGTTGATCAGGGCCGAGGGAATGAAAAAGGGACTGATACGCCGGGGACCGCTGTCCTCCAGGGTATTGGCGGCCTTGGCGATGGTTTGCAGCCCCCCGATTCCCGAGCCGATCAGCACGCCGGTGCGGCGCCTGGCTTCCGGATCCTCGGGTTTCCAACCGGCATCGGTCACCGCCTGTTCGGCGGCCGCCAGGCTGTAGACGATGAAGGGATCCATGCGCCGCTGATCCCGCGGCAGCACCCAGGCATCGGCCTGAAAAGCCCCGGGCTCGTCTCCTCCGGGCGGGATCCCGGCGATGCGCGCGGGCAGATCGTCCACCGGAAAGGCATCAATGGCCCGAATCCCGGACTTGCCGGCCAGCAGCCGCTGCCATGTCTCTTCCACGCCGCACGCCAGCGGCGTAACCAGCCCCAGGCCGGTAACAACCACACGTCTCATGATCGCCTGTCACTCGCTATGCCGACACTCCATCCGGCCGGCGGGGCGCTTCCCCTAAAGGCAGGCCCGGAGGGCAACGGTCCGGCGGGGGGGCGCGGCCCCAGAGCGGTCCCGCGCGGCCCCGACGGCCCGGGTGGCAACCGAGGGCTCAGCCCTGGTTCTTCTCGATGTAGTTGATGGCGTCCTTCACCGTCAGGATCTGTTCGGCGGCATCATCGGGAATTTCGCAGCCGAATTCTTCCTCGAACGCCATCACCAGTTCCACGGTGTCCAGGCTGTCGGCCCCCAGGTCATCAATGAAACTGGCTTCATCGGTCACCTTGGCTTCTTCCACGCCCAGGTGTTCCACCACGATCTTTTTCACGCGCTCGGCAATGTCACTCATGATCCTGTCCTTGGATTGGTCTCTGATAGGGAAAAGAGGAACCTTTGGTTGCTCGACCCGAGGGGCGGTTGCAACCCCCGCGCCGCCTTCGCGGCAAGGGTGCGCCGGGGGCTTGGCCTGGGGCCACCAGGGGAGCCGTTTCCTAGCACACTTTTCTGGGGGAGGCCACCCCGCCGGCCTCGGCCCGCCGGCGGAGCCCCCCCGCCGACTCCGGCGGGGCGACCGGGCGTCACGGCATGGCCATGCCGCCATTCACATGCAGGGTCTGGCCGGTGACGTAGCGGGCCTCGTCCGCGCACAGATAGAGCACGGCGGCGGCCACATCCTCGGGCGTGCCCGGTTCCTGCATGGGGATACGGTCCTGCATCATGCGTTTCTGGTCATCGGTGAGCGCGTCGGTCATGGCGGTGGTGATCATGCCCGGCGCCACGCAGTTGGCGGTGATGCCGCGCTGGGCCACTTCCTGGGCCAGGCTTTTCACCATCCCCACCATGCCGGCCTTGGAGGCCGCATAGTTGGTCTGGCCGGGATTGCCGGTGAGCCCCACCACGGAGGAAATGCCCACCAACCGGCCGTGGCGGCGCTTCATCATGCCGCGCAGGGCGGCCTTGAACAGGCGGAAGGTGGCGGTGAGGTTCACGTCCAGCACCGTCTGCCAGTCCTCGTCCTTCATGCGCAGGGCGAGGCCATCGCGGGTCAGGCCGGCGTTGGCCACCAGGATGTCCAGGCCGCCACCGCTGGCCGCTTCCGCCTCGGTCACCAGGGTCTGGGGCGCTTCCGGTTGGCGCAGGTCCACCGGCACCACGTGGGCCCGTTCGCCGCCCAGGGCGGCCACCACCGCCTCCAGGGCGTCCACCCGGGTGCCGGACAGAATGACGGTGGCGCCGCGGCCGTGCAGGGCCCCGGCGATGGCGCCACCGATGCCGCCGGAGGCGCCGGTGATCAAGGCCCGACGGCCCGTCAGATCAAACATGGCTCTTGGTCCTCGCGCTTGCAGGATGGGGGAATAGGGGCGTGGCGCTCATAGGGCCCTCACGCGCTCACAGGGCTTTCATCAAAGCGTCCACGTCCTCGGGCCCGCCCACGGCGTGGGTGGTGAGGTCGCGGCGGATGCGCTTCGCCAAGCCGCTGAGCACCTTGCCCGCGCCCAGTTCCACCACGGTGGTGACCCCGGCCGCCACCATGGCCTCCATGCTTTCGCGCCAGCGCACGGCACCGGTGACCTGATCCACCAGGGCGGCGCGCACGGCATGGGGGTCGGAAAGGGGCGTGGCGCTCACGTTGGCCATCACCGGCAGGCACGGCGCCAACAGGGGGGCCGCCCGCAACGCCTGTTCCATCACCGACGCCGCCGGCGCCATCAACGAACAGTGAAAGGGGGCGCTCACGTCCAAGGGCACGCACTTGCGGGCACCGGCTTTCCGGGCGTGGGCGCCCAGGTGCGCCAGGGCCTTGGCGTGACCGCTGACCACCACCTGGCCGGGCGCATTGTCGTTGGCGGGGGTACAGACGGCGCCGTCGCCGGTTTCGGCGGCCGCCGCGGCGGCCACCTCATGCACCGCGGGCAAATCCAGCCCCAGCACCGCCGTCATGCCGCCTTCGCCCAGGGGCACCGCCTCCTGCATGGCGCGGCCGCGCAGGCGCAGCAACCGGGCCGCCGTCGCCAACGGCAGGGCGCCGCCCGCGGCCAGGGCGGAATACTCCCCCAGGGAATGGCCGGCCAGGAACAGGCCCTTGGCGCCCAGGTCCAGGCCCGCCTCGTGCACCAGGGCCCGAACCACGGCCAGGCTTACGGTCATCAGGGCCGGCTGAGCGTTTTCGGTGCGGGTGAGTTCGTCCTCCGGGCCCTCGAAAATGAGACGACTCAGGTTCTGGTGCAGGGTGTCATCCACTTCCTCGAACACTTCGCGGGCGGCGGCCGAGGTTTCCCACAGCGCCCGTCCCATACCCACCGCCTGGGCCCCCTGACCGGGGAAAACAAATGCCACGCTCATGCTGCCTGATTCCGTTCCTCGTCTGGGTCCCGCCTCGTTGGGGCCTGAGGGGGGACCCCTTGTTTTTTTCTGGAGTGCGGGCGCAAGCGTTAGACCGCGTGTCCGCCGGGGTCAAGTCCTACATGGGCTCGGCCGCCTCGGGGCCCCGGGCGCCTTTCCCCCACCCTGTGTCCGGAACTCCCCCCAGGGGTCTATAACCAACGATACAGGCCGGGAGATCGGCGCAAGAGAGCGGGGGCTCTCCCTCATACGAGGGGGCCGCTCACCGCTTGTTTCAGGGGGGGAGCCCGGCTACGCTGGCAATCGCATGACAGAAATCGGGACCAGACGGCCGGGGGGAGCGAACGCCGTGGGCGCACGGAAGAAAGAATGGCCTTGAAACCCCACATGCCCGGGGGCACCGTTCGGCCCCGCGGCCGACTCGTGATTAGTGTTCGGGTGATTCGGTGAGCAAACGGGATGATCAGCGCCCGGGACGTCTTGGTTCCGCTCTGGCCCTGGCCGGACTGGGACTGGGGTGGGGTGCGGCCGGAATGTGGCTGCAACCGGCAGGGGGCCTCGGCCCCTGGTTGGCGCTGGGCGTGGCCGCCGCCGGGGCGGGGGCGTGGCTGGGCCCCCGTTTGCGCCGGGCGTCCCCGCCGGCGGTGGACACGGGCGGGCCGGCGGCGCGGAACCTGGCGGCCCTGGGGCTGTCCGAGGCCCATGATGCCGCCCTGCTGCTGGACGGGGACGGCCGCCTGGAGGCCTGGAACCCCGCCGCCCTCGCCCTGCTGGGCCCCACCCTCAAGCACCACGCGGGCACCCGCCTCAGCGATCTGACCCTGCCCGCGGAACGCGCCCGGCTGGCCCATGCGGTGAAACGGGCCCGCAAGAGCCCCGACGGCAGCCGCTTCACGGGCGTGCTCGCCTTGCCCCATGCCGAACAACCCATCCTACACTGGTTGTTGACTCCCGTGCCGCACCTGGAAAACCGGCTGCTGGCGGTGGGGCGGGACGTCACCACCCTGTGGGAAACGGTGGATGCCCTGCGAGAGAGCGAACAGCGGCTCAAAGACGTGATGAACACGGTGGCCGACGCCATCGTGGTGGTGGACGAGTACGGCGTCATCCAGTCGGCCAATCGGGCGGCGGAGCGTATCTTCGGCCACGTGGCGGAAACGGTGATCGGCCAGACCGTGGACGTACTGCTGCCCTGCCCCCGACCGGAGGAACCGGACACCACCCGCTGTCTGCAGGAGGAACTGGCGCTGGCCGTGGGACGCAACACGGAAACCATGGGGCTGCGGGCCGATGGCGTCCTGTTCCCGGCGGACATGATGCTGTCCGACCTGATCCACGACGGCCGCCACTACTACACCGCCATCATCCGCGACCTCAGCGAACGCCAGCAGGCCCAGGCCCGACTGCGGGTGGCGGCCAAGGTGCTGGACGCCACCCAGGAAGGGGTGGCCGTCACCGGCGCCGACCGGCATGTGCAGTGGGTGAACAACGGCTTCAGCCGCATCACCGGCCACGCCGCGGAAGCCACCGTGGACCGCTCGCTGCCGGCCCTGCTGCATGGCGATGGGAACGACGGCAGTGGCGGGCCCTTCGAATCCATCTGGCAGAAGGCGGAAGACCAGGACCGCTGGTCGGGCGAGGTGATGGCCCGGCGGCACAACGGAGAACGGGTGCCGCTGTGGTTCACGCTGCAAACCCTGCGCGACCCGGCCGACCGGGTGGAACAGTTTGTGGCCGTGTTCAGCGATATCAGCCGCACCAAGGAAGCGGAAGCCAAGATCCATTCCCTGACCTACTACGACAACATCACCCGGCTGCCCAACTACACCCTGCTGCACGACCGCATGGTGGGGGCCTCCCAGCGGTCGGATCGCACGGGACGCAAGGTGGCGCTGGCGCTGGTGGGACTGGACCGCTTCAAGCACATCAACGAATCCCTGGGCCATCCCGTGGGCGACGCGGTGCTGGCGGAGGTGGCCAAGCGCCTGAAGGCGGTGGTGCGCTCGCCGGACACGGTGGGTCGGCTGTCGGGGGACGTGTTCTGTTGCATCCTCACCGACCTGCAGGAAACCCGGGCCGTCACCGCCACCCTGGACAAGGTGGTGCGCCAGTTCCAAAGCTCCTTCATGCTGCACCAGCACGAGATCTTCATCACCGTCAGCATCGGCGCGAGTTTCTATCCCGACGACGCCCTGACCATGGAGGATCTCATCCACCGCGCCGAAACGGCCATGGCGCGCAGCAAGGACGAAACGGACAGCACCTATTACTTCTACCAGCCGGAAATGAACGTGGCCGCCGACGCCGGCCACCGGCTGAAGCTGGAAACGGAGCTGCGCAAGGCCCTGCGCCGGGACGAAATGGAGCTCTACTACCAGCCCAAGGTGTCGCTCTCGGACAACCGGCTGGTGGGCGCAGAGGCGTTGATTCGCTGGAAACACCCGGTGCTCGGCATGGTCTCGCCGGGCAAGTTCATCCCCATTGCCGAGGAAACGGGCCTGATCGCCAGCATCGGCGACTGGGTGATCACCACCGCCTGTGCCCAGATCCGCACCTGGCGGGAGGCGCAGTTGCCGCTGGTGCCCATTGCCGTCAACCTCTCCGCCCAGCAGTTCCGCCAGGGGGATCTGGTGGACTGCATCTACCGTGCCGTGGAGGAGGTGGAGATTCCGCCCGGGCTGCTGGAGCTGGAACTGACGGAAACGGCGGTGATGGAAAATGCCGAGGTCACCATCGCCATCCTGGGCCAGTTGCACGAACGGGGCCACTCTATCGCGGTGGACGATTTCGGCACCGGCTATTCGTCTCTGTCCTACCTGAAGCGCTTTCCGCTGAACCGGCTGAAGATCGACCGCTCCTTTGTGCAGGACCTCACCACCTCGCCCACCGGGGCGGAGATTGTCAGCGCCATCATCCGCATGGCCCACAGCCTCAATCTGGCGGTGGTGGCGGAAGGGGTGGAAACCGCCGATCAGTTGGCGCAGGTCAAATCCCTGGGGTGCGAGGACGTGCAGGGCTTCTACTTCGGCCGCCCGGTGCCGGCGGAGGACTTTGCCGCCCTGATGAAACAGAACGCCCCCCTGGTGGGCCACGACGCCAGTTGAGGCCGGGAGGGAGGTGATTGCCCTGCCGCACAGTTCCTCTTACACTCTCTGACACTTTAGCAGCAGGCCCGTCCGGGGGAGCAGCAGACCCGGCCGGCCGAATGCCAAACCATGCGGGTGACGACCTCGGTCCTTGGACCGGGCAACGGGAGGAGGGGCGTGGTGGCCCAATACAGTCTGGACCGCCTCAGCGTTCTGCTGGTGGAAGACAACGCCTATATTCGCGAGGTCCTGGAGAGTCTGTTGCGTCATCTGGGAGTGGGCCACGTAACCACCGCCCGCGACGGCAAAGACGCTATTGACTGGTTACGGCTGCTGGGCTCCAACCCGGCCACGGCCGGCACCATGGCCCTGGACCTGATCATCGCCGATCTGGTGATGTCGCCCATCAACGGCCTGCTGCTGCTGCAATGGGTGCGCGGCAACAAGGCCTCTCCCAACCGCTTTCTGCCCTTCGTCATGATATCCGGCGCCGCCGATGCCGATTATGTCGCGGCGGCCCGGGACATGGGCGTAACCGAATTCTTGGCCAAGCCTTTCTCCGTACAATCAGTGAGTCAGCGCCTGATGCAGGTGATCGACCATCCGCGCCAGTACGTGGCCACCACCGAGTATTTCGGCCCCGACCGGCGACGTCAGAAGGGTCGCGCCCCCGCCGACGAACTGGAGCGGCGCCAGAAACGGGACGACGACGTGACCATCGTCTATTCGGCCAGCAAGGTGGTGCGCCCCAAGACGCCCAGTGACGTGTGGTATTTCCGCCTGCCCAACGCCCTGCGCGACAAGGTGGGCGGCATGGGCGCCACCGGCCCCGGAGAATTTCCCACTGAACTGCTGGAAAAGGCGGAAAAGGATCTGCACCGCAGTGCTCTGGATTTTGCCGACTGGGCCACTCGTTATCTACAGCGACTTAACGAGGCGGTGCAGGACACGGCCCAGCAGCCGGCGGAACATCGCCATACGGGATTCGAGAACATCAACCTGCTGGCCCACGAACTGCGCGGGCAAGGGGGCACCTTCGGCTACCCCTTGATCACCCTGTTCGCCAAGAGCTTGTACGAAACCACTCAGCCGGGCATGCCCGAAGATGACAACGCCATCGAGATCGTGAAGGCCCACGTGGACACCATGCGGGCAGTGATTCGCGATCGGGTGTCGGGGAATGGCGGCAAGCTGGGCAAGGAGCTGTACGAATCCCTCCAGGCCGCCATCCGCAAACACAGCGACCGGGTGGTAGGCTAGAGCCTATCGCGGTCAATGGGACCCGAGAATTGGGTCCCATTGACCGTGTGAATCGGCTCTATCCATTTGTTTTAGAGCGGAGTCACGCCCCCAATCCGGTTC
>CAZHRQ010000049.1:0-17637 GCA_964535075.1 uncultured Rhodobacterales bacterium
TACCCGCCGTCTTGCCGATGCCGATGTGGCGGAACGGTTGGGCGGGCTCAAGACCCTGGAAGACCATGCCCGGGCCCGCCCCGACATGGACGATACCATCCTCGGGCTGTTCGCGGCCTTCGTCCGTATGCATGCCACGCCGGACAACGAACAGGTGCTGAGTGCGGATGTTCAGGTTCTGCCCCCCATCGCACCGGATGTGTATACGGCGGTGCGGGCCCTGGCCCGGCGCGGCCAGACAACGGCGCGCAAGGAACTGCTGGACCTGCGGGGCGTGGATTTGCGGGGGCTGCGCCTGACCGATGCCGATCTGGCGGGCAGCCTGCTCAGCGGTGCCTGGTTGCAGGGATCCAGCCTGGGCGGCATCGACCTGGAGCACGTCCTTCTGGATGGCGTGCACCTGGACGGCGCCGATCTGACCGGCGCCAACCTGCGGGGCGCCAAGCTGGGGAATGCCCATCTGGTCAACGCCAACCTCACCGGGGCCGATTTGCGCAATGCCTATCTGCCTGGGGCCGATCTGCGGGGGGCCATTCTGCGGCGGGCCGATCTCTCGGAAGCTTACCTCCAGGATGCCAATCTCCAGGGGGCGATCCTGGATCGGGCCACCCTTCAGGCCACTTATCTCGCCGGCGCCGACGTCAGCGGGGCCAGCCTGATGGATGTGGACCTGACCGGGGCCTATATCCGCAGCGCCGTGGGCATGGTGCAGCCGATTCGGGAAGGCGAAGACGTGATGACCGACAACGTTATTCCCTTAGTGCGATAAACTCTCCACCTTCTTGCTTCTCCTTTTGGCCATGCGATGTCACGGGCGCCGCGTCTCACGCGGGCCCGTGTTTCTTTGGGGCCCCTGTCAGAGCGGACCACGATCCGCTCTATATTAAGCTACGGTGTGATGGGCGACGCCCGTTCCCGAGCCAGGTGGGCGGCGAGATAGCGGCCGGTATGGCTGGCGTGATTCTCGATCACCGTTTCCGGCGGGCCTTCCGCCACCACGGAGCCGCCCCCGGTGCCGCCCTCCGGGCCCAGGTCGATGATCCAATCGGCGGTCTTGATCACGTCCAGGTTGTGTTCGATCACCATCACCGTGTTGCCCTGCGCCACCAGGGCATGAAGCACCTCCAGCAGCTTGCGCACGTCGTCGAAGTGCAGGCCGGTGGTGGGCTCGTCCAGGATGTAAACGGTGCGACCGGTGGCACGGCGGGCCAGTTCCCGGGCCAGCTTCACCCGTTGGGCCTCGCCGCCCGACAGGGTGGTGGCCTGTTGCCCCAGCTTGATGTAGCCCAGGCCCACCCGGTTGAGGGTTTCCAGGCGGTCGCGGATGGCTGGCACGGCCTGGAAAAACACGGCACCTTCCTCCACCGTCATGTCCAGCACATCGGCGATGGATTTGTCTCGGTAGCGGATTTCCAGGGTTTCCCGGTTGTAGCGTGCCCCCTTGCAGGCGTCGCACATCACGTGCACATCGGGCAGGAAGTGCATCTCGATCCGGATGACCCCATCGCCCTGGCAGGCTTCGCAGCGGCCCCCCTTGACGTTGAAGGAGAAGCGCCCCGGCTTATAGCCCCGGGCCTTGGCCTCCGGCAAACCGGCGAACCACTCCCGGATGGGCGTAAAGGCTCCCGTATAGGTGGCGGGATTGGAGCGCGGGGTGCGGCCGATGGGCGACTGGTCGATGTCCACCACCTTGTCCAGATGGTCCAGGCCCTCGATGTGGTCGTGGTCCTCCGGGTGATCCCGGGCGCCATGCAGTTGGCGGGCCAGGGCCTTGTAGAGGGTTTCGATCACCAGCGACGACTTGCCGCCGCCCGATACCCCGGTAATGCACAGAAAGGTCCCCAGGGGAAAGCGCACGGTAATGTCGCGAAGGTTGTGCGCCCGGGCGCCATGTACCACAAGGGCGTGGCCGTTGCCGGGACGGCGGGTGTCGGGGATGGGCACCACCTGTCGCCCCGAAAGATAGGCGCCGGTAAGACTATCGGGGTGGTCCAGGATGGCGGCGGGCGGGCCTTCCGCCACCACACGGCCGCCGTGGATGCCGGCGCCGGGCCCCATGTCCACCACGTGATCCGCTTGCAGGATGGCGTCTTCGTCGTGCTCCACCACGACCACGGTGTTGCCCAGGTCCCGCAAGCGCTTGAGGGTGGCCAGCAAGCGGTCATTGTCCCGCTGGTGAAGCCCGATGGAGGGCTCGTCCAACACATACAACACGCCGGTAAGGCCGGAGCCGATCTGACTGGCCAGACGGATGCGCTGGCTTTCCCCGCCGGAGAGGGTGCCCGAGCCCCGGCCCAAGGTCAGATACTCCAGCCCCACGTCCATGAGGAAACGCAGCCGTTCATTGATTTCCCGCAGAATGCGGCGGGCAATTTCCTGCTGTTGCGGCGAAAGGCCGTCACCCACCTGACTGAACCAGCGGGCGGCCTCGTCGATTGCCAGGGTGGTCACCTCGCCGATGTGGCGGCCCTGGATCTTGACCGCCAGGGCCTCCGGTTTTAGGCGATGACCATCGCAGCGTTCGCAGGGAATGGTGCGCTGATAGCGGCCGAGTTCCTCCCGCATCCAGGCGGAATCCGTTTCCCGGTAACGACGGGCGAGGTTGGGCAGAACCCCTTCGAAGGGGCGATTGGTGGTCTGGCGTCGGCCGCTGTCGTGCTCCAGGGTCATGGGAATGCGGGTGCGGCCGGAGCCCAGGAGGATGGTGTTGCGCACCTCTTCCGGCAAATCCTGCCACGGCGTGTCCATGGTCACCTGAAAGTGCGTGGCAAGGCCCTGGAGCAACTGGCGCGACACCACCGCCGACGGTCCCGCCCATGGCACCACGGCGCCCTCGGCCAGGCTCTTGCTGGGGTCGGGCACCACCAGGGCCGGGTCCATTTCCATACGCATGCCCAGGCCGTCACAGGCCGGACAGGCGCCAAAGGGGTTGTTGAAAGAGAACAGACGTGGCTCGATTTCGTCGATGGTGAACCCGGAAACGGGGCAGGCGAAGCGTGCCGAGAAGGTGGTTTCCGTGCCGGTATCGGCGTCCTCGGTGACCGCTAGGCCGTCGCTGAGGGTGAGGGCCGTTTCCAGGCTGTCGGCCAGGCGGCTTTCCAGTCCCGCCCGCACCACCAGCCGGTCCACCACCACGCTGATGT
This sequence comes from uncultured Rhodobacterales bacterium, assembly GCA_964535075.1. Lineage (GTDB taxonomy): Bacteria > Pseudomonadota > Alphaproteobacteria > Rhodospirillales > CAJXLG01 > CAZHRQ01. Next base: position 3,144 of record CAZHRQ010000049.1, read on the forward strand.
CGTGCTTGCGTTTCTTGTCCAGGGCCGGCACCTCGTCCAGGTCGTACAGGGTGCCGTCCACCTTCACCCGCTGGAACCCACGTTTGCGCAGGTCGGCCAGTTCCTTGCGATACTCGCCCTTGCGCCCCCGGATCAGCGGCGCCAGCAGGTAGAGCCGCGTGCCCTCGGGCAGAGCCATGATGCGGTCCACCATCTGGGTGACCGTCTGGCTCTCGATGGGCAAGCCGGTGGCCGGGGAGTGGGGCACGCCCACCCGTGCGAACAGCAGCCGCATATAGTCGTAGATTTCCGTCACCGTGGCCACGGTGGAACGGGGGTTGCGGGAGGTGGTCTTCTGTTCGATGGAAATGGCCGGCGAAAGGCCCTCGATGGCATCCACGTCGGGCTTCTGCATCAGTTCCAGGAACTGCCGGGCGTAGGCGGACAGGGATTCCACATAGCGCCGTTGTCCCTCGGCATAGATGGTGTCGAAGGCCAGGGACGACTTGCCCGAGCCCGACAGGCCGGTGACCACGACCAGCCGGTCCCGGGGCAGGGTGACATGAACATCCTGCAGATTGTGTTCCCGTGCCCCGCGCACGACGATGGAAGACAGCATGGAGGTCCTTGCGTGAAGAGTGAGGGCGGCGGACACGACACCGGATCCCGCCGCCGGTCTGTTACCCAGTGCAGATAGCGTTCCCGGGCACGGCTGTAAAGGTTGCCGGGTAGGGCCCGGTGGTCGGTTCCTCTGTTGTGTGGGTGCCCGGGATGGGGTAGGGAAGGCACCTGAAAATCCGGGGCTCGGGCGGCCCTGGAACGGAAGAGTCATCGCAAGGAGCCGCACGGTCGGCACCGGTATAGCGGGAGGACGTGAAATGGAATCGTTTACGCCGTGGTCCGCCCTGACGGGTGGTCTGATGGTGGGCGTGGGAGCCATGCTGCTGCTGGCTTTCAATGGCCGCATCATGGGCGCCAGTGGCGTCCTGGCCAGCTTGTTGCCGCCGTGGGAGAACGGCGCGCCCTGGTGGCAGATCGCCTTCGTGGTCGGGGTGTTGGCGGGCGCCGTGGGCGCCGGCATGGTCATGGGCGGCGTGACCGTCGAACCTGTGGCCGGCTGGGCGGTGACCCTGGTCTCCGGCGTGCTGGTGGGCTTCGGCGGCCGGCTGGGCAGTGGCTGCACCAGCGGCCACGGCGTGTGTGGCGTGGGGCGGCTGTCCCCGCGCTCCATTGTTTCGGTGGCGGTGTTCATGACCACCGTGTTCCTCACCGTTCTGGTGACCCGTCACGTATTGGGAGGATGAACCCATGGCACGCTTGTTGGTGGCTCTGGTGGCCGGTGCCCTGTTCGGAGGCGGTCTGGTGGTCTCCCAGATGACCAATCCGGAAAAGGTGCTCAATTTCTTTGATATCTTCGGCAACTGGGACCCGAGCCTGATGGTGGTGTTCGTGGGCGCCCTGGGGACCTCCCTGGTGGGGAGCACCGTCATCCTGCGCCGACCGGCCCCCATCCTGGACGCCAAGTTCTTTGTCCCCACCCGCCGGGATATCGACCCCCGGCTGGTGATCGGCGCCATTGTGTTCGGCATCGGCTGGGGCCTGTCTGGCCTATGTCCGGGGCCCGGGGTGGCGGCTCTGGTCACGGGCATGCCTCTGGTGATCGGCTTCGTGGCCGCCATGATGGTGGGCATGGTGCTGCATCGGAGGGTGATGAAGAGCTAAAACGGAGGGCGCGACCCGCTCTAGAGCCGATCGCGGTCAATGGGACCCATTTTTGGGTCCCATTGACGGCGTGAATCGGCTCTATCTATTTGTTTTAGAGCGCTTTCAGCAGATGCGGGGGAGGGGATCGCCGGCGAGCCAATCCACCAGCCGCTGGCCACCCAGGGCGGTCTCCAGCCGCACGAAGCGGCGGTGGTCGGTGATGGCCTCGCCAATGAGGGCCGCTTCCCGCCCCAGGGGATGAGCCCGCATGGCCGCCAGCAGCGTCTCCGCTTCCTCGGGGGCGCAGGCGGCCACCAGGCGGCCCTCGCAAGCGAGGGTGAGGGGGTCCAGTCCCAGCAGCTCGCAGGCACCGGTCACCGCGGGCCGTACCGGTAAGGCCGTCTCCCGCACCACCAGCCCCACCCCCGATTGCTGCGCCAGTTCGTTGAGCGTGGCGGCCACCCCTCCGCGGGTGGGATCCCGCAGACAGCGCAGTCCCGGCGCCGCGGCCACCATGTGAGCCACCAAGTCGTGCAGGGCCGCCGTGTCCGATTGGAGGTCCGTCTCGAAGGCCAGCCCTTCGCGGCTGGAGAGAATGGCCACGCCGTGATCGCCCACAGGCCCGCTCACCAGCAGGGCATCCCCGGGCCGGATGGCATCGCCCGAAAGATGCACTCCCGGCGGCACCGTTCCCAGTCCGGTGGTGGTGATGAACACGCCGTCGCCCTTGCCGCGCTCCACCACCTTGGTATCACCGGTGGCGATCATCACCCCGGCGGCGCGGGCGGCCGCGCCCATGCTCTCGGCAATGATGCGCAGATCCGCCAGGGGCAGTCCCTCCTCCAGGATGAAGGAGGCCGCCAGATGGGTGGGCCGGGCCCCCGCCATGGCCACGTCGTTGAGGGTGCCGTGCACCGCCAGGGAGCCGATGTTGCCCCCGGGAAAGAACAGGGGCTGCACCACGTGGCCGTCGGTGCTCATGACCATGCGCCCCTCCGCCACCGGGAAGACGGCCCCGTCGTTGCCCTGCGCCAACAGGGGGTTGGCAAAGGCGCGGGCGAAGATGTCTTCGATCAGCCGCACCATGGCGCGGCCGCCACTGCCGTGGCTAAGGGTAACGGTATCGCTCATGAGGCAGTTTCCCGGAAACGGCCGTGGTGCCAGTGGGCGGCGCAGGCCCCTTCCGAGGATACCATGCAGGCCCCGACCGGCGTTTCCGGCGTGCAGGCGGTGCCGAACAGGGGACAGGCCGGGGGCGTGATGCGCCCCCGCACGATATCGGGACAGCGGCACCCCTTGGGTTCCTCGTCCGCCAGCGTCGGCAGGGCGAAGCGCTGTTCCGCATCGTGGGCGGCGAAGGCCGGCGCCGGGGCCCGGGCGCTGTCCGCCACTTCGCCCAGGCCGCGCCAACCGAAGCGCGGCCGACGGATAAAGGTTTCCGCCATCAGGGCTTGGGCGCGCGGGTTGCCACCGGGGCGCACGGCGCGCGTGTACTGGTTCTCGACCGTGGCCTGGCCGGCATTGATCTGGCGGATCAGCATCAGCACCGATTGCAGCACATCCAGGGGCTCGAAACCGGCAATCACCAGCGGCAGGCCGTGGCGGGTGGTCACGTCGTGGTAAGCCTCCGGGCCGATGAGAGTGCTGACATGGGAGGGGCCGAGAATGCCGTCCAGGCCGTGATCGGGCGCCGCCAGGATGGCCGCCATGGCCGGCGGGGTGAGCACGTGGTTGCACAGCACCGAGAAGCGGGTCATCCCTTCCGCCCGGGCCGCATGCAGGGCCAGGGCCGTGGGCGGGGTGGTGGTCTCGAAGCCGATGGCCAGGAACACCACCTCCCGCTCCGGATGGGCCCGGGCCACGGCCAGGGCATCGTCTACCGCATAGACCACGCGCACGTCGGCGCCCCGCGCCCGGGCGTCCAGCAGGCTGCCATGACGCCCGGCGGGCACCCGCATGAGGTCACCATAGGTGCACAGGATCACGTTTTCGTGTTCAGCCAAATGCAGGGCCAACCGCAACCGCCCCACCGGCAGCACACACACGGGACAGCCGGGACCATGAATCAGGGTTATCTCCGGGGGCAGCAGGTCCACCAGCCCGTGGCGGGCTACGGCATGGGTGTGACCCCCGCAGAACTCCATCAGGCGGTAGGCGCGACCGGGCTGGATTTCCGCCGCGATGGCTTCGGCCAGCCCCCGGGCACCGGCCGGGTCGCGGAAGGCCTCCACGTATTTCATGAGCGGCTCAGGATGGCCGGGGCTTCCGGCCGGGCGGCCAGCTCCGCGAACAGGTCCAGGGTACGCCGCGCCTCGTCCGGATCCAGGCGGGAAAGAGCATGGCCCACATGCACCAGCACGTAGTCGCCCACCGCCACCTCGTCTAGCAGCATGAGGGAAATGGTGCGCCGCACGCCGTTGACCTCGGCCATGCCGGTGGTGCCGTCGGCGGCAATTTCTTGAATGCAGGCAGGTATGGCCAGGCACATGTCAGCAGTCCTCGCAGGGCAGGGGAAAGGGCAGGTTCTCCGCCAGGGCCCAGGCCGCCGCCCAGACCTGCCCCAGGGCGATGGCCCCATCCCCAGGGGGCAGGCGGCGGGGCAGAAGCACAACGCGGTTGTGAGCCGCCAGGCCGTCGCGCACCAACGCGGTGAGCACGCGGTTGTGGAAGCAGCCGCCAGCCAGGACCACCGGCAGGTCCTCGGCCACACACGCGTGCACCCAGGCCACCACGGCCGCAGCCAGGGTGCCATGGAAGAGGTCGGGCCCGTCGGCCACGCCGTCGGCCAGGGCGGTCAGCAGCGGCCGTAGGTCCAGGACCCCCTCCGGGCTCAGACGCCACCCCCCGGGCAACACCCGGGGCTGAGTCACCTGCGCTTCCAGCACCGCCGGGGCCGGGCGGAGGCCATCGCCGGTCACGTCCAGCAATCCGCAGGCGGCGTCGAACAGACGACCGGCACTGCTGGTGGGCGGACAGGCCACCCCCCGGGCCAGCACCTGGGGCAGCAGGGCCGCTTCCGGGGAGGGGTGGAACCGGTGCGGGATTTCCGCGCCCCGATCCAGGGCGAACAAGGCGGCGGCGCCCATGCGCCACGGGGCCCGAGCCGCCGCGTCGCCGCCGGGTTGGGGCAGGGGAAAGAGATGCCCCCGGCGACAGGCCCGGCCGCCCGTCACCTGCAACAACTCACCGCCCCAGGCGCCATTGTCGGGCCCCAGGCCGAAACCGTCGAAGACCACGCCGACCACCGGTCCGGTCAGGCCATGCTCCGCCACCACCGCCGCCACGTGGGCGTGGTGATGTTGGACCGCCGCCCGGGGCAACGGCCACTGTTCGGCCAAACGGGTGCCGGGAAAGTCGGGATGATAATCATGGGCCACCGCCACCAGCGCATGATCCAGGTCGGTTTCCAGGGCACGGGCCGCCGCCTCCAACGTGGCGACGGCCTCGGGGGTGTCCAGACGGCCCAGCCCGGTGAGGGTGCGCGCCCGGTTTCCGTCGGTGACCGCCACCGCGCCCTCCAGCAACGCCCCGAGGCCCAGCACGGCCGGCAGCGGATGGGGCAGGGCGATCTCCAGCGGCGCCCCGGTCATGGTCAGGAGGCAGCCCGCTGATCCGCAGGGACTCCGCGACGGTGCAGCCAGTCCAGCCACGCCGGCATGCCAGCCCCCGTTTCCGCCGACAGGGTGAGCACCTCCAGGTCGGGATTGACCTGTCGGGCCAGGGCCACGCACCGTTCGGCGTCGAAGCGTACGTGCGGCAGCAGGTCAGCCTTGGCCAGGATCATGAGGTCGGCGGCCGCGAACATGTCCGGATACTTGAGCGGTTTGTCCTCGCCCTCGGTCACCGACAGGATCACCACCTTGTGGGCCTCGCCCAGGTCGAAGCCCGCCGGGCACACCAGATTGCCCACGTTTTCGATAAACAACAGGCCGCCCCGGCTCAAAGTCAGGTGGTCCAGGGCATGGCCCACCATATGGGCGTCCAGATGGCAGCCCTTGCCCGTATTCACCTGGATGGCAGGAACGCCGGTGGCCCGGATGCGTTCGGCGTCGTTGTCCGTCTGTTGATCGCCCTCGATCACTGTGATCGGGAGGGTCTCCTGCAGGGCGGCGATGGTGTGGACCAGCAGGGTGGTTTTGCCCGAGCCCGGGCTGGAGACCAGGTTGAGCGCGAAGACGCCGGCGCCAGACAGCCGAGTCCGGTTGGCCTGGGCGAACTGGTCGTTGTGTTCCAGGATATCCCGCTCCACCGCCACCAGTCGTTCCTGGCTCATGCCCGGTACGCTCACGCCCGCCGCGCCGGTTCCGTGGTGATGATGGTGGGGGCCGTGGTCGTGCCCGTGCCCGTGATCACTGTGATCATGAGGAGGATGATCATGGGCGTGATCATGCCCGTGTTTTACTTCGGCCTGGCCGCAGCCACAGACGGTGCACATTACCTCACCTCCAGGTTCCTGATGCGCAGTTCCTCGCCCCCAACGACCTGGAGCCGATGGCCCTGGCAGTGGGGGCAGGGCTCGTGACGGGCGGCCAGCGTCACCGTGCAGTCGCAGGTGAGACAGCGGGCTTCGCCCGGGGTGATCTCGATCTCCAGGGTCGCGCCCGCCGCCAGGGTATCGCGACTCGCCACTTCGAAACAGAAGGCCAGGGCTTCCGGCGCCACATGGGACAGGGCGCCCACCGCCACCCACACCCGAGACACCCGGGAGAAAGACTGCCGTTCCGCCTCTTCCTCCAGGATGCGCAACAGGCTGAGACACAAGGCCATCTCGTGCATGGGGATCCCGTTCCTGTCGTTTCGAAGGCCAGGGTAATGGTTTCCCGGGCGCTTGCAAAGGGCTGGCGGAAATGCGTCAGCCGGATGACAATTCCCAATGCCCCCCGCCGGCGATCCCGGCACCATGGCGCCCACGGTCCCGGGACCGACCCCCAAACATCGCGGAAAGGACATGCCCATGGCAGCACACCGCATCGGTGCGGTTCTGCTGGGTCTGGCGGTGGGGCTGGCGGGTGGGAGCAGCGCCGCCGCCTCCACCGCCGATCACAGCCAGTTCGAGCAACTGCAGAAACCCTTCGCCTCGGGTCCCGACGTGACCCGGGCCTGCCTGGAATGCCACACGGAAGCCGGCGAGCAGGTGCAGCACTCCATTCACTGGACCTGGGAGGCGGAAAACCCGGCCACCGGCAAGATGGTGGGCAAGCAGCACGCCATCAACAGCTTCTGCGGCTCCCCCATCAGCAACGAACCGCGCTGCACCAGTTGCCACGTGGGCTATGGCTGGGAGGACACCAGTTTCGATCACACGGACCAGACCCGCGTGGACTGTCTGGCCTGTCACGATACCACCGGTGACTACTGGAAAATTTCCACCGGGGCCGGTCATCCCATTTATGAACCCACGGAAATCAAAGGCGAATTGGTGGCGCCGCCCGATCTCACCCACATTGCCCAGAACGTGGGCCCGAGCCGGCGCGAGAACTGTGGCGCCTGTCACTTTCACGGTGGGGGCGGCGACGGCGTGAAGCACGGTGACCTGGACAGCTCCCTGCTCACCGCCGACCGGTCCCTGGACGTGCACATGGCCAAGTCGGGCGGCGATATGAGCTGTGCCGACTGCCACACTTTCCAAGATCACATCCAGGACGGCAGCCGCTTTGCCATGACCGCCCGTGACCCCCACGGGCTGGACAAACCGTTCGAGACGGAAGAAGGGCAGGCCACCTGCGAATCCTGTCACTCCGCCGCGCCTCACCAGGGGGCCAAGCTCAACCACCACGTGGACCGGGTGGCCTGTCAGACCTGCCACATTCCCGCCTTTGCCCGGGGCGGCGTGGCCACCAAGACCTGGTGGGACTGGTCCACGGCCGGGAAGATGGATGAGAACGGCAACCCACTGAAAATCAAGGACGATCACGGCCACTGGGCCTATCTCGCCACCAAGGGTGACTTCCGCTATGCGGAAAACGTGATCCCTATCTATGAATGGTTCAACGGCATCACCATGGCCACCCGCGCCACCGACAAGCTGGGTGACACGGAAATCGTGGCCATCAACGACATCGGTGGCTCCGCCCACGATCCCGACAGCCGCATCTGGCCCTTCAAGGTCATGCGCGGTCGTCAGCCCTATGACCCGGTGAACAACACCCTGCTGATCAACCATGTGTTCGGGGACGACGACAGCGCCTTCTGGACCAACTTCGACTGGGACAAGGCCATCGCCACCGGCATGAAGGTGGCCGGCCTGCCGTGGTCGGGGGAGATCGGGTTCGTGGACACCACCATGCACTGGCCCATCACCCACATGGTGGCACCGGCCGAGGATGCCCTGGACTGCGGCGATTGTCACACCCGGCAGGACGGACGTCTGGCGGCGCTCACCGATTTTTATCTGCCGGGCCGTGACCGCCTGCCGCTCCTGGATATGGCCGGGTTGGCCCTGGTGGGCATGGCGGGCGCCGGGGTTTCCGGCCATGCCCTGCTGCGCGTGATCTTCCGGCGACGCCGGAACCGGCACAAGAAGGACGATTCCCAATGAAAGTGTTGATGTACACGCCCTTCGAGCGCTTCTGGCACTGGTCCCAGGCGGCCTTGATCCTGGGCCTGGGTGGCACCGGGTTCGAAATTCACGGCTTTTATCACTTGGTCGGGTTCGAGGGGGCAGTTCAGGCCCATACCTTCATGGCCTGGGCTCTGATGGGCCTGTGGGTGTTCGCCATCTTCTGGCACTTCACCACCGGCCAGTGGAAGAACTACATCCCCACCACGGAGAAACTGGGCGCGGTGATCCGTTTCTACAGCCAGGGCATCTTCCGGGGCGAGTCCCACCCCTGGGATAAAACGCCGAACCGCAAGCTCAATCCCCTGCAACGGCTGGCCTATCTGGGGTTGAAGTTGGTGATCAATCCCTTCGTGCTGATCACCGGGCTGGCCTATATGTTCTATAACGCCCTGCCGGCTTTGGGGCTGCCCCTGGGGTTGGAGGTGATCGCTCCCCTTCATACCCTGGCCGCCTATCTCATGGGGGCGTTCGTGATCGTGCACGTCTACCTGACCACCACTGGCGAGACCCTGCTGGCCCATCCTTGGGCCATGCTCACCGGGTGGGAAGAGCCCCATGGCCCCCATGCCGATCACACCCCGGCGGAATAAAATCTCGACAATGGGACCCGAGAATTGGGTCCCATTGACCGCGATAGGCTCCAGGAGGTCCCGTCCAAACCGGCGTCAGGGCCGCTGCCCCTCCGTGAGGAACACGCCGTAGTCCGGGCCGTGCCGGTCGGGCAGGAACACCCGCGTCACCACGTCCATGGTTACGTCACCGCCGGCGCCTTCGATGTAGGTGGTTTCCTGGCGGTACTCCACCACGATGGGTACCGCCCCCAGGCGGTCGAGGACATCGGTGGTCATGGCCCCACAGGCATAGCTGACGGAACCCTGAGGGGTATCAAGGACCAGGTAGTTGAGGTCCCCCACCTCGGTGCCGCCGTAGGTGCCGGCCTGGGAGTGAAGAGGGGCCTCCGCCGCGCCGGCGGCCGAGGTCAGCAAAAGCATGGGGATAAGCAGGCGGAAACCGCAATAACCCTGCGCCATGATGGTGTGCTCCCTGGAATGGTGCTGCCCGTGCGGCAGAGGCGGCACGGCACCGCCCGGCCCACAGGGTAGGCGCGGCCCCGCCTTTCCCCAATGAGGGCGCCCGTTCCCGGATCGGGGCTTAATGATAATTATCAAATATATACATATTAAGCAGGCAGTTATGCCATTTATTTTTTCTATTCCGCTTTGCAATAAATTGCGGGTTCACAATGCGGAACGTCTCTGACGCGGGCAGCGTGGAAGGCATCCATTGTCGAGTCTCTCGCTGGAGGATGCCATGTCTCCTGTGTTGCGGACCCTCGGTGCCTTTGTGCACGAGGGCGTTCGGCCCCGAAGCCGGCTGGCGCGGGCCCTGGTGCCGGTGTTGGCCGTTAAGGTGTGTCTGGTGCTGCTGGCCAAAGTGTTCGTTTTTGGCGGCGACCACCGGGTGACGGTCACCCCCTCCCTGATGGACCAGCGCCTGGGCGCGGTGCCTGCCGCGCCCTCTTCCCCGTCTCCCGTCAAGGAGTTCTGACCATGCCGGATCTGGACCCGGTGGCGCTGTCACGCCTGCAATTCGGCATGACCGCCATGTATCACTTCCTGTTCGTGCCCCTGACCTTAGGGTTGTCTTTCCTGCTCGCCATCATGGAGTCGGTTTACGTGATGACCGGCCGTGAGATCTGGCGAGACATGACCAAGTTCTGGGGGAAACTGTTTGGAATCAACTTTGCCATGGGGGTGGCCACGGGCATCACCATGGAATTCCAGTTCGGTACCAACTGGAGTTACTACAGCCATTACGTGGGCGACATTTTTGGGGCGCCCCTGGCCATCGAAGGCCTGATGGCTTTCTTTCTAGAGTCCACCTTCGTGGGACTGTTCTTCTTCGGCTGGAATCGCATGAGCCGGGTGGGGCACCTGACGGTCACCTGGCTGGTGGCCATCGGCTCCAACCTCTCAGCCCTGTGGATTCTCATTGCCAACGGCTGGATGCAGTACCCCATCGGGGCTCACTTCAACGTGGACACCATGCGTATGGAGATGACCAGCTTCAGCGACATCGTGTTCAACCCGGTGGCCCAGGCCAAGTTCGTGCACACGGTATCCGCCGGGTACGTGACCGGGGCGGTGTTCGTGCTGGCCATTTCCGCCTGGTACCTGCTGAAGGGCCGCCATCTGGCCTTTGCCCGGCGCAGCTTCACCGTGGCCGCCAGCTTCGGCTTGGCCGCCAGTCTGTCGGTGGTGGTGCTGGGGGATGAAAGCGGTTACTCGGTGTCGGAACACCAGAAGATGAAACTGGCCGCCATCGAGGGCATGTGGGAGACGGAACCCGCCCCCGCTGGCTTTGCCCTGTTCGGCTTGCCGGACCAGGCGGCGGAGGAAACCCATGCCGAGATCAAGATTCCCTATGCCCTGGGCCTGATCGCCACCCGGTCGGTGGATGAGGAGCTGCCGGGGATCAAGGATCTGATCGTGCGCAACGAGGCGCGCATCCGCGACGGTCTCATCGCCTACGACGCCCTGGAACGGTTGCGCGCCGAGCCCGGGAACACGGAGGCACGGGAGACCCTGCTGGCCCATCAGGACACCCTGGGCTATGCGCTGCTGCTCAAGCGCTACGTGGCCGACCCCCGCGAGGCCACCCCGGCGCAGATCACCCAGGCCGCCCGGGACACGGTGCCCAACGTGGCCCCCCTGTTCTGGACCTTCCGCCTGATGGTGGCCCTGGGCTTCTGGTTCATCCTGCTGTTCTCCCTGGCCTTCTGGTACGCCAGCCGACGGGACTTCAGCCGGCGCTGGCTGTTGCGGGCGGCGGTGCTGACTCTGCCGGGACCGTGGTTGGCGGCGGAACTGGGCTGGTTCGTGGCCGAGCACGGCCGACAGCCGTGGTCCATCGAAGGCATTCTCCCCACCTTTCTGTCCGCCTCCTCCATTAGCGCAGGGCAGGTGCTGTTCACCCTCACCGGCTTCATCCTGTTCTATTCAACGCTGGCGGTGGTGGATGTGTTCCTGATGGTCCGCTACGTGCGCATGGGGCCGGTGAAGGCCCTGGACATTCCCTCTTCTGCCGCGTCCTCGGCCCGTTTGGAACCCGCGGAATAAGGAGCCACCGTTATGACTCTTCCTCTCGATTACGAAACCCTGCGCGTTATCTGGTGGTTGTTCCTGGGTGTGCTGTTGATCGGCTTCGCCATCATGGACGGCTTCGACCTGGGGGTGGGGACCCTGTTGCCGGTGGTGGCCCGCACCGATACGGAACGCCGGGTGTTGATCAACACCATCGGTCCCGTGTGGGAGGGCAATCAGGTCTGGTTGATCCTGGGGGGCGGCGCCATCTTCGCCGCCTTCCCGCCCATCTATGCCGCTGCCTTCTCCGGCTTTTACGTGGCCATGTTCCTGGTCCTGGTGGCGCTGATCCTGCGCCCGGTGGGGTTTGATTTCCGCAACAAGCTCAAGGACCCGCGCTGGCGGCGGGTCTGGGATGCGGGGCTGTTCCTGGGCGGGTTCGTGCCCGCCCTGGTGTTCGGCATCGCTTTCGGTAACCTGTTGCAAGGGGTGCCCTTCCGCCTGGATCAGGACCTGAGAGTCACCTATGAAGGCGGCCTGTGGGGGCTGTTCAATCCCCTGGGCCTGCTGGCCGGGCTGTTATCGGTGGCCATGCTGGTGATGCACGGTGCCGCGTATCTCAACCTCAAGACCGATGAGGTGCTCCAGGCCCGGGCCCGCCAGGCGCTCACCTGGAGCGGGGCCGCTACCATGGCCCTGTTCGCCCTGGCCGGCCTGTGGGTGAGCCTGGGGGGTGTGGGGTATGCCTTCACCGGACCGGTGGCGGGCAACGGTCCCTCCAACCCCCTGATGAGCGAGGTGGTCCCCCAAGCCGGCGCTTGGCTGGAGAACTACGGCCGTTATCCCTGGATGCTGCTGGCCCCCGTGCTCGGGTTCCTGGGCGCGGGGGGAGCCATGGTCCTGGTGAGGACCCGCTGGGAGGGCGGCACCTTCATCGCCACGGCCCTGAGTGTCACCGGCATTGTCGCCACCGCCGGGGTGAGCCTGTTTCCCTTCATCATGCCATCCAGCCTGATGCCCACGGCCAGTCTCACCGCTTTTGACGCCACCTCCAGCGCCCTGACCCTGTTCGTGATGCTGGTGGCCACCCTGATCTTCCTGCCGGTGATCCTGCTCTACACCAGTTTCGTATTTCGGGTGCTGCGCGGCAAGGTAACGGAGGCATACGTGGAAGAAAACAGCAACAGCCTTTACTAAGGAGAACACCCATGTGGTACTTTGCCTGGATCCTGGGGGTGGGACTGGCCTGCACTTTTGCCATCCTCAACGCCCTGTGGCACGAGGTGCGTTTCCCCGATCCCGGTCGGGCCGATTCCTGAGCGAAATACGCTCCTTACCCTGGTTCAGGGCGGTGAGAGGACCTCACCGCCCTTTTTCTACGCCTCCCAAGCTCTCATGGCCGCATCAATGCCGCGCGAAAGGGGCGGAAAACAAGGGACAGGCGGGGCAAGCCGCCGCGGTTTTCCAGTTTGTGTCTGTATTATCCGCTCGCGACATTGACCCTGGGCGTCGATTGGTGTCCGCTGTGGCAGGACCGTGGTGTGCTGGCCCAACCCGATTAACAGGCGCCCGCCGGCAGACAACAACACGAGGGGCTTTCAAGGCGCCCGTCACCGCGGTTTCCTTGCGGAAGGACAAGGCCGATCCCCGTTCCCACGACCCGGTCGGGATCGGACAGCGGGAGGAAGGATGCAGGTGGCGGTTTCAACGGCGCCGTCCGCTTGGCGTACGCTGGCGGCGGACGCCGTGGTCATGGTGGATGCACACGGACAGATTGAGCGTTTGAACGACAGCTTTGTCCGCCTGATGGGGCGGCCGGCCAGTGCGCTGCTGGGCCGGGCCTGGTCCCAGTTGGCGGAGGAGGCGGGCCTGCGCGTGCGGGACGGGCAGGGCGGGGAGTTCATGCTGAGCGTGCGCCGGCGTCCCCTGGTCCGTGGGTCCGGTGAAGAGATCGGCGGCGAAGAGGGCGGCGCGGTGATCACCTTTGATACCCCGCCGCCACCAGAAACCCCTCTGGCGAGATGCGACAACGGCGAGGGCTGGGTGATGGCGGTCCTGGCCGCCGCCGGGGAGGCGGTGCTGCTGCTGGATGACGCCGCCACCATCGTGGCCGCCAACACCGTGGCCCGAACCCGTCTGGCCAGCGAGGCCCTGGAGGGACAGTCGGTCCTGTCGCTGCTGGACGGTGTGGCCCCGGCGCGGGCGCGGAGACTGTGGCCACGCTTGGTGGCGCGCGGGTTTCGCGGGGTGACCCTGCCCCTGGTGCGCAAGGGCAGCGAACCCTGGGTGGCCGAGTTGCGCCTGTGCCCCCTCAATCAGCCCCTGGAGGGGGCCGCCGATGCGGTGGTGGCCTTGTTGATCCGCGACCCCGGTGCCCGGGAGCAACTGGTGCGAGCCCAGCATCATGCCCGTCGCGTGGCCGAACGGCAAAGCAAAGCCAAGTCCGAATTCCTGGCCAACATGAGCCACGAATTGCGGACCCCTCTCAACGCGGTGTTGGGCTTTTCCGAGGTCATGGAAGCGGAAATGTTCGGCCCCATGGCCAATCCCCGCTACAGCGAATACGTGCGAAACATCCGGGAATCGGCCCGACACCTGCTGGATGTCATCAGCGACGTGTTGGACCTATCAAAAGTCGAATCCGGCACGCTGACGCTCACGCGTGAATGGGTGGACCTTGAACAGGTCCTGGAAACAGCCCTGCGTTTCATGCGCCCGCGGGCGGAAGCGGGGCGGGTGCGGTTGGACAGTCCTGAACGCCTGGACCTGCCGCGGGTCTGGGGGGATGAACTGCGCCTGAAACAGGTGCTTCTCAATCTGTTGTCCAATGCCGTCAAGTTCACGCCGGCGGGTGGGTGTGTGGCCGTGGATGCCCAGGTCCTGCCCGAGACCCTGGTGCTGGGGGTGCACGATACGGGGGTCGGCATGACCGAAGAGGAAGCGGAGACGGCGCTTTCCCCCTATGGCCAGGTGCACGACCCCCTGATCAGTGCCCAGGAAGGCACCGGGCTGGGGCTGCCTCTGTCCCGGCGGCTGGTGGAATTGCACGGCGGCACCCTCATCGTGGAGAGCCGCAAGGGTGGTGGCACCAGCGTGGTGGTAAACTTGCCCCTAGAGCGGATCGCCCCCAATCGGGTTCACTCTGTGAACCGGATTGGGTGCGTGA
>CAZHRQ010000050.1:0-17551 GCA_964535075.1 uncultured Rhodobacterales bacterium
GGGCACATTCCGCGCCAGACCGAATCTGGGGCGTCATGAATAATCCGGGCTAGGACCAAGGGTCTTATCGCTTCGAGGCAAAAAACTGCTGCATGAACCCGGCATCGCCCCGGGCGAATTCCACTTGCCGCAGGGCCTTGTCGCGCAGGTAGGTGAGAAACTCTTCAGCGTTGTCGTATCCCAGACGCAGGGTGACCTCGGTCATGGCTTCCATCAGCGCGCGGGTGTGGGCGATTTCCTCGTTGGAACGGCCGCAGCTTGTGCACATCTCGCCGTTGTCGCGGCAGAACATCTTGCCCCGGCAGGGATTGAAGGTCTTGGCGGCGGCGGTCATACGGCATCTCCCTCATTTCGGCCATGATCATGGAAGAGGGCCCACATGGCCCCCTGCCGTAAGGTAAGCACTATGTGTGCCAGAAGGGATCAGAACGGCACCCGCGACAGGGCCTGTTCGTCCCGCAGCCGATCCAGGAAGGCTTGGCGCCACTTGGGGCCCAGTTTTTCCCGCACCATCTCAATCACCAGATAATCCACGGCCACCCCGGTGCTTTCCGTGTATTTGGACAGCCCCAGGAGGCAGGAGGGGCAGGCGGTGAGCAGCTTGGGCGGCGGCGCCTGTGGGTCCCGCGCCTGCTGCCGCGCCACCGCGCCGTGCAGTTCCTCCTGCTTGCGAAAGCGGATTTGTTCGGAGATGTCCGGCCGCGCCACCCCCAGGGTGCCGGCCTCGGCACAGCAGCGATCGTTGAGCGGCGCCGGGGCGTGCAGCAGTTCCTTGGCCACTTTCTCCGGCCGATAGGTCTTGAAGGGACTGTGGCACGGATCGTGGAACAGGTAGGACCGGCCCGTGGGCGCCGCCAGGGTCCAGCCCGCTTCCCGCAGGTATTCGTGTACGTCCAGCATGCGGCTGCCCGGGAACACCCGCCCCAGATCGTACTCGGCCAACTGGTCGGTACAGGTGCCGCAGGAGAGAATCACCGTGCGAATGTCCAGATAGCTCAGGCTGTGGGCCACGCGGTGGAACAGCACGCGGTTGTTGAGGGTCATGCGCCGGGCGGTGTCGGCATCGCCGCTGGCCGCCTGGGGATAGCCGCAGCACAGATAGCCCGGTGGCAGCACCACCCGCGCCCCCGTGTCGTACAGCGCCGCCAGGGTGGCGAGCGCGATATCCGAATACAACCGCTCGGACCCACACCCGGGGAAGTAGAACAGGTTCACCCGGTCCTCGTCGCCCCGCCGGGGTGGGGTGAGCACCGGGATGAGGTGGTCTTCCTCCACCTCCAGCACGGCGCGGGCGGTACGCGGCGGCACCGAGGCGCTCACCGAGCGGCCCAGGGTGCAGCGCAGTTGCGTCGTCAGCCGGGGGCGGCCGGTGGTGGCCCGGGGAATGGCCGGCGGCCGGCCCAGGGGGGTGGCCTTGAGCGCCCGGTGCATCAGGTTGAGCGCCGGCACCCCCATTTCCACCAGGGCGAAACGGGTGGCCTTCACCATGGCCGGGCGGCGGGTGTTCAACGCCATCATGGCCGCCTTGGCCCCCGGCCGGATGGGCTGGCGTTTGCGGTCGCGCAGGAATTCCCGCAAGGCCACGGTCACGGCGCCAAAGTCGATGTCCACCGGACACGGCGTCAGGCACTTGTGGCAGATGGTGCAGTGCTCCGCCAGATCCACCAAATCGCGGAAGCGGTTGTCGTGCACACAGCCCAGGGTGGCCAGTTCGTGCAGGGCCGCTTCCATCAGGGCGCCCAGGGCCAGGATTTTGTTGCGCGGTGAATAAAGCAGGTTGGCCCGGGGCACGTGGGTCATGCAGCGGGGCTTGCACTTGCCACAGCGCAGGCAGTGGCGCACCTGGTCATTGAGGGTGCCCAGGGCCGTTTCCGACAGGATCAGCGCCTCTTCCTGGAACAACTGGAGCGAGGGGGTGTAGGCGTGGCGCAGGTCGGCGCCCGGCAGCAGCTTGCCCCGGTTGAAGTGGCCCCGGGGGTCCACCTTGGCCTTGTACGCCTCGAAGGCGGCGCGCTTGTCCGCGTCCAGGTAGGCATACTTGGTGAGGCCGATGCCGTGCTCGCCGGAGACCACCCCCCCCAGCTCGCCGGTCACATGCATGATATGGTCCACCACCCGTTCCGCTTCGGCCATCATGGCCATGTCCTGGGAGTGCACGGGGATGTTGGTGTGGATGTTGCCGTCGCCGGCGTGCATGTGCAGCGCCACGAACAGGCGGGTGTTGCGCACCGCCCGATAGAGGTCGTCCAGGGCATCGCGCACCGGGCGCAGGCTGTGGCCGGCGAAGGCCTGGTCCAGCACCCCGGCGATTTCTCGGGTATAGGAGGGGTCGATGGCGCCGCGCAGCAGGGCCGCCAGCACCGTTTCGTCGTCGGTCACCGCCGCCTGTTCCCCGTCGGTGAGCCGCATGCGGTGCGGCCCCACGGGGGCGTGCAGGTGGTCCAGCAGCCCCTGCCAGCGGGCCCGGGCCGTCGCCACCGCCTGTTGCGCCGCCGCCCGCCGGTCGCGGAACAGGACGTCTTCCTCCTCCTCGCCGTTGGGGGGGTCGTCGGCGGTGATGGTTTCCTCGGGACCCGGATCGGCGGGCGGGGTCACGGTGGCCAGCCGTTCCGCCAGGGCATCGGCGATGGCCACCTTGTTGCGCAGGGACTGTTCGATGTTCACCGCCTCGATGGCCCGGCCGTAGTCGCCCAGGCGTTCCAGGGGGATCACCACGTCCTCGTTGATCTTAAAGGCGTTGGTGTGGGCGGAGATGGCGGCGGTGCGGGCGCGGTCGGCCCAGAAACGGCGCCGGGCCTCTGGCGTGCGGGCGATGAAGCCCTCGCCCTCCCGGGCGCGCACCAGGGCCACCATGGCGTCGGCGGCGGTGTCCACGGTGCCCGCGTCGTCGGCGCCCATGTCGGCCACCAGGATCATTTTCGGCAGGCCGCGGCCGGTGGCCTTGGGACTGTACTTCACCGCCTTGAGATAGCGGTCGTCCAGGTGCTCCAGGCCGATGAGGGCGAGCGCCGGATCCTCCGCCGCCAGGGCCTTGATGTCGGCGATGGCGGCCACCGCCGGCGCCAGGTCCTGCCCATAGAATTCCAGACACAGGGTGCGCACCTGGGCCGGCATGGGGTGCAGCACGAAGCGGGCGGCGGTGATCAGGCCGTCGCAGCCTTCCTTCTGCACCCCGGGCAGACCGCCCAGCGCCTTGTCGGTGACATCCTTGCCCAGCCCCGGCTTGCGGAAGGCAGAGCCGGGCAGGGTGAGGGGTTCCGGATCGCCCAGGGGCGTGTTGTCGGCGTCGAAGCGCTGGAGACGGAAGCGCACCTCCGGCTGGTCGTGGATTTTGCCCAGGTTGTGATCCAGGCGGGTCACTTCCAGCCAGTGGCCGTCCGGGGTGACCAGACGCCACCACACCAGGTTGTCCACGGCGGTGCCCCACAACACGGCTTTTTTGCCGCCGGCGTTCATGGCCACGTTGCCGCCGATGGTGGAGGCATCCTGGCTGGTGGGGTCCACGGCGAAGGCCAGGCCCTGGGATTCGGCCAGGGTGGCCACGCGGCGGGTGACCACGCCGGCGCCGGCGCGCACGGTGGGGGTGGGGGTGTCGTGGCCTTCCAGCACCAGGTTTTCCACCGGCCCGAGGGTTTCCAGCTTTTCCGTGTTGATGACCACGGAGTCGCCCACCATGGGCACGGCGCTGCCGGTATAGCCGGTGCCGCCGCCCCGGGGCACCACGGTCAGGCCGCATTGGAGGCAGGCCCGCACCACGGCGGCCATGTCTTCCTCCCGATCGGGGGAGACCACGACGAAGGGCAGTTCCACCCGCCAGTCGGTGGCGTCGGTGGCGTGGGACACCCGGGCGAGGCCGCTGAAATCAATATTATCCTCGGCGGTGACGGCGCCGAGGGCGGTGCGTACCCGTTCCCGCAGCGGCCCGGCGGCATGGAAGCGGTCGCCGAAGGCGGTGAGGGCCGCCCGCACCAGGTGGGACAGGTGCAGGGCCCGTTCCTCGCCGGCGACGCGGGATTCCATGTCCTTCAGCCGCTGTTCCAGCCGGGCCATCAGGGTGCGCAGGGCGCCGGCGTCGTTGATCAGGTCGTCCTGGAGGAAGGGATTGCGGTCGCGCAGCCACATTTCGCCCAGGATTTCGCGGATCATGCGGGCCGAGCGCCCGGTGCGCCGCACCCCCCGCAGGGCCTCCCACAGGGACCAGCCGTCCTCGCCCAGATAGCGGTGAATCAGGTGGCGGTCGGAGAAGGAGGTGTAATTGTAGGGAATCTCGCGGGGGTTGGCGTCAACCATGATGGCTCGCGGGCTGTGGCGGAAAAGGGGCACGCGATCACGTTGCCAGGGTCGGCCCCCGGACGCAATTGCAAGGGAGACATGGCGGCCCCCCGGCGTGGGACACGCCTCACACCCTTTAGAGCGGATTCACGCGGTCAATGGGACCCGCTCTAACAGTCGGAATCCGGGAACCGGATATCATCCACCGGCGCCAGGGTGACGCCCCGTTCCAGGAAAAAGCCGCGAAAGGCCATGTCCGTGTCCAGGATGTGCAGCACCAGCCAATTGTCCAGGAAGGCCAACAGCTCCAGGAAAAACCCGCCTTCGTGCCTCTCCTGGTATTGCTGGTGATAGGTCACCACCTGCGCACGCAGTTTGCGGTGCTCTTCCACGTGGGGCGCCAAGCCGGGAAAGCCGTGGGTGCGCATGAGGGTTTCCTCACGCTCGAAATGATGGACGGTGTATTCCATCAGCACCTCGAACACCACCTCCAGTTCCTCGGCCCCCTTGCCGGCGGCATAGGCGCTGTGCAACTGGTTGATGAGGTCCACCAGGATCTTGTGATCATGGTCCAGGGCCGCCACGCCCACGGAATAGTGGTCCTTCCAGGTAATAAGGGTCACCGCGACACCTGTGGGCAGGGAAAACCGAGGGGGACCGTCAAGGGGTCCCTGGTTTCAGGCATACGGGAGCGGCACGGGAAAAGCAAGCATCCCCCTCGCCCTTCAGCAGTTCTCATTTTGATCTGAAGGGCATGGACACGGGACTCGGGATGTGATTCATATTTCGTGTGAGATGGTCTTGAAGACCATATTGGGGCTTTCGGGGAGCGTTGTGCGGCTCTGCCGGATCGGCGGACGGGGCGGAATGGGCGCTCTACGATGGACGACATCGGGATGGCGGCGTTACTGCTCCACGCGCCGGCGTTCGGACGGCGCAACCGAGTATTTCCACACGTTTCTGGGGGCCACGATAGTGGCGCCGGGCCACAAGACGGCGGTGCCTCTGCCGCCGGAGTTCGTCCGTCCCCAGGACGGCGCGGCCAAGCAGGACTGCGAACCCCGCGCTGCCAGGCGCTGGCTGGAGCGGGTGGCCCCCGACTACGCGTGGCTGCGGCCGGTCTATTTGGGCGACGATCTCTACACCAACCAGCCTGCGGAGCACCACCATGCGCAATACACTTCTGATTGGGGTCACCCTAGTAATCTTTCTGGCCCTGGGCGAACTTCTGCTCCGCTTTTTCACGCCCTTCCCCATTCACGAAGGCTCCAATATCGTTTTCGACGGTCGGCTGGGATACCATCTGGATCCGGCCCTGCCTGATGTGGATGCCCAGGGCTTCCGCAACCCTGCCGGGCGGGCCGACGCCCATGCCCTGGTGGCCATTGGCGATTCCCATACCTATGGCATCAATGTGGACTCGGCCCAATCCTGGCCTCGGGTATTTGAGGAGGATACTGGCATCCCAGTCTATAATGAGGGCGTGTCCAGTTATGGCATCTTGACCTACCATGCCCTGGTGCAGGCGGCATTAGCCAGCGGAGCCCAGACCATTGTTGCTCTGTACCCCGCCAACGACTTTTTCGATGGATTTTCTTATTGCGACATTCGCCGGCAACAGGCGCCCTATTGGGATCAGGAAACGACACGCCTGGGCCTCACCTTCCCGCCGGTTCCCGAATGGTGCAAGGACCCGAAACGCACCAACAACCCGGTTCAATATTTCATTCTAAATATTGATGACATTGCCAAAAGCAAAGTGGCGACTATCAGCGCCCTAAATCACCTAGTGTACTCAAAAATAATGCGCGCAATCAAGGGGGGTCAAAAAGATAAGTATTACGAATTTAAAGAAGAGTTGCCACCACTGTTAAAATTGAGAATCGATGTTCACGCCAACAGGGAGGCCAATCTTGAGAAGGCGGGGGTTCGACATCAGGTTGACGTCTTCCGGCGCTTGGTGGCCGACTGGTCGCGTCAAGCGGCGCCCGGCCAGTTAGGGATCCTGATCCTGCCCTCTCGCGAACGGGTTTACGCCGTTTGGCTGGCCCGGTTCGACCGCGAGCCCCTGGCATCGCCCCGATTCCTGGAACAGGTCGCCGTCGAGGCCCGGTTGACCACGGTGTTGCGCAAGATTGTGGCCGAAACCTCCTTGCCACTGGTCAGTGCCCTGCCGGAGATGGTCAATGCCCTGGAGGAAAGCCGACAGGAGGGAGAGGACCTGTATCCACCCACCGATGGCCATCCCTTCGCCCAGGGCTATGTGGCCTATGCCAGGGCCGCGGAACGGTTGTATGCGAAAATGCAGACGGCCGCCTCTTCCCTTTAGAACGGATCACCACCCTCTCTAGAGCGGATCGCACCCAATCGGGTTCACGCTGTGAACCGGATTGGGTGCGTGAATCCGCTCTAAATCAAATAGATAGAGCCGATTCACGCGGTCAATGGGAACCCATTTTAGGGTCCCATTGACCGCGATAGGCTCTAGACCTTTCGACCCCTGGTCCTGACGGCAAAAAACGGTTAGAAACAGGCTCATGACCGACATCACTACGCGCCTGCCCCTGCGCATCGGCACCCGCGCCAGCCGCCTCGCCCTGGCCCAGACCCACCACGTGGTGGCGCGTCTGCGCGCCGCCCACAGTTGTCTGCTGCCGCCCGAGGCCCTGGAGGTGGTGGAAATCCGCACCACCGGTGATCAGGTGCAGGATCGGGCCCTGGCCGAAATCGGCGGCAAGGGCCTGTTCACCAAGGAAATCGACGAGGCCCTGCTGGACGGCCGCGTGGACCTGGCCGTGCACTCCATGAAGGACGTGCCCACCCACCTGCCCGACAACACGGTGGTGGCCGCGGTGCTGGATCGGGAAGACGTGCGCGACGTGCTGCTGGATCTCCAGGGCCGCACCTTGGCCGATCTGCCACCCGGGGCGGTTGTGGGGACGGCCTCGCTGCGGCGTCAGGCGCAGGTGCTGGCGGCCCGTCCCGACTTGCGCGTGGTCCCCTTTCGCGGCAATGTCCAAACACGGTTGCGCAAACTGGCCGAGGGCGACGTGGATGCCACCCTGCTGGCCTATGCCGGGCTGCGACGCCTGGGCATGGCCGAGGAACCGGCCATCAGCGCCCTGCTGGATACGGAAACCATGCTGCCGGCGGTGGCCCAGGGGGCCGTGGGGGTGGCCTGCCGCGAGGATGACCTGACGGTGCGGGTGTTGCTGCGGGCCCTGGACGACGCCACCACCCACACGGCGGTGCTGGCGGAACGGGCCTTGCTGCGGGAACTGGAAGGCAACTGCCGAACCCCCATCGCCGCCCTGGCCACCGTGCGCGGCGCCGCCGGTCAGGAAACAGTGCATTTGCGAGGGTTGTTGGCCACCGAGGATGGCCACCAGATATGGCGGAATGAACGCAGCGGCACGGCCGCCGGGGCCACCGCCCTGGGGCAGGCCGCCGGCGCGGCCTTGCGCGATCAGCGGCAGGCGGCCGGGGGATAGGCGGCCGCCCTCCGCGGTTGAGGAGGAAGCGAGAGGGGATGCTGGCACTGATCACCCGGCCGCGGGAAGATGCCGAGGGCGTGGCCCACCTGTTGCAGGAACAGGGCCTCGACACCTTGGTGGAACCCATGATGGCCGTACGCCTGCTGGCCGAGGGGCCCCTGGACCTGTCGGAGGTGCGCGCCCTGTTGGTCACCAGCGCCAACGGGGTACGGGCCTTTGTTCGCGCCAGTGAGGAACGGACCCTGCCCGTCTATGCCGTGGGCGACGCCACGGCACGGGCGGCGCGGCAGGCGGGTTTTGCCCACGTGACCAGTGCCGGCGGCGACGTGGCCTCCCTGGCCGAGCTGGTACGCACCCGGGTGAAACCGGGGCCAGCGCCGCTGCTGCATGTGGCCGGCACGGTGGTGGCCGGTGATCTGGCCGCCCGCCTCGCCGGCTATACGGTCCGCCGGGAGGTGCTGTACGAAGCCCGGCCGGTACAGGCTCTGTCCGATCATGCCGCCACCGCCCTGGATCAGGGGGCGGTGGATCTGGCGCTGTTCTACTCCCCGCGCACGGCGGCCACCTTTTCCCAGGTGGTGGCGGACCGGGCCGACACTCTGCGTCGCGTCACCGCCTATGCCCTGAGCCAGGGCGTGGCGAGCCAGCTTTCGCCCCTGCCGTTTCACCGCATCCGCGTGGCCGAGGCGCCGGACCAGGCGTCCCTGCTGGCGGTCATCACCCGCGATCTGGAACGGGTCTGAGCCCATGAAGCGGATCTTGGGGGGGCTGCTGTTGCTGGGCCTGCTGGCGCCGGGGACGGCTGCGGCGCAAAGCCTGCTGGAAGTGGCGGTGCCCACCCCTTTCCAGACGCCGGCCCTGGCCCTGGGCCAGCGCTAGAGCCTATCGCGGTCAATGGGACCCAATTCTCGGGTCCCATTGACCGCGTGAATCGGCTCTATCTATTTGATTTAGAGCGGATTCACGCACCCAATCCGGTTCACGGCGTGAACCCGATTGGGTGCGACCCGCTCTATGCCGCCGATCAGGATCAGCCGCCCCCGGTGCCCTCGGCCATGGCCGCCGGGGTGCTGCGGCACCGTCTGCGCAACGGTCTGGCCGTGGATGCCGTGGTGATGGCGGGGCCGGGCTGGATGGATGATCTGGTCAGCGCCGGGGTGGTGGAGGGCGCCAGCCGCCGGGTGCTGGCCCGGGATCACCTGGTGCTGGTGGGGGCGGAGGATGACGGCGTGCCGCCTGTTCGGCTGTCCGAGGGGGCCTTTCTCGCCCAGGAACTGGGGTCCCGCTCGCTGGTGATGGGCGACCCGGCCACCACCGTTTCCGGGGCCTGGGGCAAGCTGGCCCTGGAGCGGCTGGCGGCGTGGCCGCGCCTCCAGGGCCAGTTGCGGTTCGAGACCGATCCCCGCCGCATTCCCGAACGGGTGGCCGATGGCTCGGCGGGGCTGGGGCTGATGCTGGCCAGCGCGGCGCAACGGTCCGATCTGGTCACGGTGGTGGCGCACGTGCCCGCCAACATCCTGCCGCCGCTCATCTTCGAGGCCGCCCGACTGACACAGCCCCCCGGCGACGCCGCCCGACAACAGGCGGCCACCGCCTATCTCACGTGGCTGGCGACCCGCCCGGCCCACATCTGGAACGCCCTGAAGCTCACACAGCCCTAAAGCGGATCGCAGCTCTCACTACCAGGAGGGGAACCGCCCCAGGCGCAGGGTGATCGGCCAGGTGACGGGCCGCGTCGGGGTATCCGCCGGCCACAGGGCGGCGATGTCTGCCAGGGCGGCCGCCGTTTCCGGTGGATAGTCGGGACGGAACCGGGCATAGGCAGCCCCGCCGTCCTGGAAGTGATCGCGGGCCCTGCCGTTCATGGCGTCGGTGTCCTTATGCCTCGGGCAGGGTGAACTGGAAGCGGCTGCCCTCCCCTTCCATGCTTTCCACCCACACGGTGCCGCCGTGGCGCTCCACGGTGCGTTTCACCAAGGCCAGACCGATGCCGGTGCCATCCTGGCGATCGGCGGTGGCGGCCACCCGCTGGAACACCTGGAATACCCGTTCGTAGTCCGCTTCCGCGATGCCGATGCCGTTGTCGGCCACGGTGAAGCGCCACCAGCCCGGTGCCGCGCCCGGCTCCGCCCACACGGTCACCTGCGGCACCCGGTCGGGATGGCGGTACTTGAGGGCATTGCCCACCAGGTTCTGGAACAGGCGCACGATCTGGCCCCGGTCCCCGTGCACCGGCGGCATCAGGCCCACTTCCACCTGGGCGTGCTCGTCGTGCAGGCGCTTGCCCAGGTTGGCCAGGGCATCGGTCAGGGCCGCGGCGGTATCCACGGTGCGGAAGGGATCGCCCCGGGTGGTCACCCGGGAGTATTCCAGCAGGTCCTGGATCATGCGCGCCATGCGCTGGGCCCCGTCCACGGCAAAGGTCACGAACTGCCGTCCCCGCTCGTCCAGGCGGTCGCCGTAGCGCCGCTCCAGCAGGGCGGTGTAGTTGGCCACCATGCGCAAGGGTTCCTGCAAGTCGTGGGAGGCCGCATAGGCAAAACGTTCCAGTTCCTCGTTGGAGCGGCGCAAGGCGCCGTTGGTCTGGGCCAGCTCCGCCTCCACCGCCTTGGCATCGGTGATGTCCAGCAGCACGCCGTTCCATAAAATGCTGCCGTCCTCCTCGCGCCGGGGCTGGGAGGCCCCCCGGATCCACCGCACCTGACCGTTCATCCGGGTTCGGTATTCGCAGTACCAGGGTTCCAGGGTGCGGGCGGAAATCTCGATGCTGTGCAGCACGATGGGCAGGTCCTCGGGCAGGGTGGCGTTCAGCGCCCGCCCGGCATCGGCCATGGCCTCCGCGGCGGTGATGCCCGTGAGCGTCTCGAAGCCGGCGCTCATGTAGGGAATGTGGTACTGACCGTCGGGATCCTGGCGGAACTGAAAGATGGCGCCGGGAATGTTGCGGGCCATGTCGCCCAGCACCGCCTCGTGCTGGCGCACCCGGGCCTGGGACTGCTTCAGGGGCGTGATGTCGTGCACGATGGTGGAATAGCGCACCACCTGGCCTTGATCGTCCTTGTGCGCCAGCACCACCTGAATCACGTCCCGGGCCTCGCCGTCCTGGGTGCGGATGCGGTTTTCGCCCTGCCACACCCCCGTTTCCCGGGCCCGCGGCAGCACCGTCAGCAACAGGTATTCGCTTTCGGTGGGGGGGTGGAAGTCGCGCACGTTATGATCCGGGGACGTGCCCGCCGGCAGACCGAACAGGGTCTGGGCCGCCCGGTTGTGGTAGAGGGGCCGGCCCTCCGGGTCGATCATGCCCACGGGATCGGGGGTGGCCTCCAGGATGCTTATCAGTTGGTCCCGCTCGATTTTATGGGCGTGGGCGTCGAGACCGAAGCCGATGGCGGCGGCCGTCTGGCCCAGCAACCCCAGCAGGGCGGCGGAGAAATGCCCGGGCGTGAAGGAATACACTTCCAGCACCCCCACCACCCCATGGCTACGCCGCAGGGGCAGCGCGGCCGCGGCGGCGAAACCGTGGCCGGCCGCCTGGCGGCCCCAGGGCGTGTCGGCCACCTTCCCCGTCACCTGTTGCACCACCTCCACCTGTCCCCGGGCCTGGGCTTGACGGGCCAGGGAGCCGCCGCCGGTGTCCGCCGGATCCAGGGGCGCGTTCCGCAGCGCCGTGGCCTGGGCCGGCGACAGCCCGGCCTGGGCCAACAGGGTGGGGGGCGCGTCAGCCGGCCCCTCCGCCACCCAGGCGGCGGCCAGCCCACCTTCCTCCACCATCAGCGAACAAGCCATGTCATAGAGAGTCCGGGGCGGCGGGGTGTCGGTCACCAGCCCCTGCAACAGCCGTTGCAACGCCTGGGAGAACAGGTGGGTGTGGATCAGGGCCTGTTCGGTGGCCTTGCGTTCGCTAATGTCTTCCAGCAAGCCGTCGAACACGGGCGTGCCGTCGGCGTCCTCGTGGCGTTGGGCGGTCACCGCCACCCACAGGGGGCGGCCGCGCAGGGTCTTGAGGGGCAGTTCCAGATGCCGCACCGATTCCTCGGCCAGCAGGGTCATGCTGACGTTGTTTCGGGTTTCAGGCGCGTAGTAGAGGTCGCGCACCGGCGTGGCCAGCAGTTCCTCCGTGTCCTCGGCCTCGAAAATAGAGACCATGGCCGGGTTCACGTCCAGGAACCGGCCGTCGGGCCCGGCGGTGTTGCGGTAGATGCCCACCGGCAGCACGTCGAACAGGTGCTTATAGTCTTCCAGCCTGGCCTGATACTGCCGGGATTCCGTCACATCGTGAATGATGGAATGAAGGTAGGTATGGCCCCGGAGCCGTACCGGGCCCGAATAGACCTGCACGTCGCGGATTTCGCCATTGGCCAGACGGTGCCGGAATTCGAAGTAGAGCCGTTCCTCCCGGCGGGCCCGGTCCATTTCCGCCCGCACCGCCGGCGGCAGCAGCATGTTAATGTCCTGGATGCGCTTTTCGCGGATGGCGGCGGCGGTGTAGCCGTAGAAGCCCAGGGCCGCCGGGTTGGCATCCACGATGCGGCCGTCGTCGGCGTCGATAAGCAGCTTGGGCGCTCGGTTGACGGTGAACATCTGTTCGTAGATCTCGTGGCTGGCCGCATCCACTGCCGCCGGGGTCTCTCGCCCGCCCAGGGGCGCCAGCACCCCCCGCCGTTCATACCCGTCTGCCACGGACACCAGATGGAAGGCGTCCACCACCTCCACCCAGGTGCCATCGGCGGCCTGCACCCGATGGGTCTGGCTGCCGCCGCCGGCCGCCAGCAGATCGGGCCAGCGGGCCTCCAGGGCGGCCCGGTCCTCGGGGTGCAGGGCGGCGACCAGACCGTTCGCCCGCCACCAGGTCACGGGCCGGCCGGTGAGCGCCTCCACCGCGGGGCTCACCCAGGTCAGGGTCCGTTCCCGGCCTTCGGCATCGTGGCGCAGGCGGTAAGTCACGGCCGGGCCGGTGTCGCCCCTGGGCCCACGGCGACGGGCCAGCCACCACCCCAGCAGGGTGCCCATGGCCACGCCAACAGCGACTCCGCCCATGCCCAGGGTCAGGGCGCCTTCTGCGGCCAGGGCGGGATGGGGGCTCATCCACCAGCCGGCGCCCGCCACAAGACCTACCCGCCACATACGTTATGCTCCCCGAAGGAAGAACCCCATGCTCCGACAAGAGCATGCTCGAACAGACGACCATAAGGGTAGCCCACCCGGGCCAACGGGGCAATGAACCCGCGCATACGCTGTGCTTGCCGGGCGGGTTCAGGGCGTGTACCAAGGCAACGGGGGGCAGCCATGCCGTCCCACCCGGGGGAGATCAGCCAAAAGGAAGGGCTTCATGCGCCGCAACACCGTTTTCATCCGGGGAGCGCTGGCCGCCGCGCTGACCCTGTCGTCCTCCCTGGCCGGCGCCGCCGACTCTGCCACGGCGTCCGCCGACAAGGCCGCCCCGGCGGTGGTGGTGGCCCCCGTGAACAGCGAAAACGTGGCCGGCCGCCAGAAGTTTTCCGGCCGTGTCCAGGCCATCCAGTCCGTGGCGTTGCAGGCTCAGGTGCAGGGCATCCTGAACACGGTGGCCTTCACCGAGGGCAGCCTGGTGAAAAAGGGCGACCTCCTCTATCAAATCGACCAAGCGCAGTACAAGGCGCACCTGGACCAGGCCCAGGCGCAGTTGGCCGCCGCCCAGGCCCAAGTGGCCAGCGCCAAGGCCAAGGCCCAGAACGCCGAACTCAACTACCAGCGCAAGGCCAAGCTGGCCCGGCGCGGCGATGCCTCCCAGGCCCAGGCCGACGACGCCCGCGCCAACCGCGACATGGCCAACGCCGCCGTGAAGGAGGCGCAAGCCGCCGTGCAGCAGGCGCAGGCGCAGATCGAACAAGCGAAGATCAACCTGGGCTACACGACCCTTACCGCCCCCATCAGCGGCCGCATGGGCGCCACCCAGGTGACTCAGGGCAACCTGATCAAGCCGGGGTCCGGCACCCTGGCCACCCTGGTGCAGCTCGATCCCATCCGCGTGGTGTTTTCCATCCCCGAGGATCTCTGGATCCGCTTCAGCCAGCAGGCGGGAACGGCGGACCAGAAGAACGACGCCGCCCGCGATGCCGGCGCCGATGCCGACGCCCAACCGGCCGGCACCAACAAGATCGCCCGGGAGCTGTTCACCCCCACCCTGACCCTGGCCACCGGCGAGGACTATCCCCACAAGGGCACCATCGCCTTTGCCAGCAACCAGGTGGATGCCGCCACCGGCGCCGTGGCCATCTATGCCGATTTCCCCAACCCCAAGGGCGCCCTGCTGCCGGGGGGCTTCGCGACCGTGACCGTGGCCGAGAGCAAGGCCAAGGCCATGCCGGTGGTGCCCATGGCGGCGGTGCAGCGGGACCGCAAGGGCCAGTACGTGTTCGTGCTCGACCCCAGCACCAACACGGTGAGCGAGCGCCGCGTGACCGTGGATACCCAGGTGCACGACGGCTGGGCCCTCTCCAAGGGACTCACCGATGGCGAGCTGATCGTGGTGCAAGGCATCCAGAAAATCCATCCCGGTGCCAAGGTGACCCCGCATAACGAAGCGGACCAGAACAGCGGCAAGAAGACCAACAAGGCCGCACCGCAGACAAACGACGGCAACACCGGCAAGAGCGGGGACTGAGGCCATGATTTCCGAAGTCTGCGTCAAGCGGCCACGCCTGGCCGCCGTCATTTCCATTGTGCTGACGGTGGCCGGTCTGCTGGCCATCATGGCCATGCCCGTGGCTCAGTTTCCCGACATCACCCCGCCGGTGGTGCAGGTCACCACCATCTATCCGGGCGCCGACGCCAAGACCGTGGCCGACACGGTGGGCGCGCCCCTGGAAAAGCAGATTAACGGCGTGAAGGACATGATCTATATGTCCTCCACCTCCGACTCCCAGGGCAACTATACCCTCCAGGTGACCTTCGAGGTGGGGACCGACGTGGACATGGCCCAGGTGAACACCCAGAACCGGGTGTCCCAGGCCCTGTCCCAGTTGCCCACCACCGTCCAGAACATGGGCGTGACCGTGAAGGCCCAGTCCACCAACACGCTGATGTTCGTCAGCGTGTATTCGCCGGAGGGCACCTTCGATCCCATCCAGCTGTCCAACTACACCACCCTGAACATCCGCGACACCCTGGCCCGCATCGAGGGCGTGGGCGATGCCAACGTCATGGGGGCCATGGACTATTCCATGCGGCTGTGGCTGAACCCGGAAAAGATGGCCGGGCTGTCGGTGACCCCCCAGGACGTGCTCACCGCCATCCGGAGCCAGAACATCCAGGCGTCCCTGGGGCAGATCGGCGGCCCGCCCACCCGCGCCGATCAACAGGAACAGATCACCATCACCGCCCAGGGCCAGTTGTCGTCGCCCGAGCAGTTCGAGGACATCATCATCCGCACCGGCAACGACGGGGCGGTGCTGCGGGTGAAGGACATCGCCCGGGTGGAAATGGGCGCCCAGAACTACAGCGTTTCCGCCCGCCTGAACGGGGCGCCCACGGCCCTGCTGGCCCTGTATCAGGCGCCGGGCGCCAATGCCCTGGCGGTGGCGGAACGGGTGGAGGATCAACTGGACGTCATCCGCCAGTCCCTGCCCGATGATGTCAAGATCCAGGTCACCTACGACGCCACCCTGTTCGTGAAGACCTCCATCGAGGAAATCATGGTCACCCTGGCCATCACGGCGGTGATTGTGTTGCTGGTGGTGTTCATCTTCCTGGAAAACCTGCGGGCCACCCTGATCCCGGCCATCACCATCCCCGTGTCCCTGATCGGGGTGTTCGTGGTGCTGCTGGCGCTGGGCTTCTCCCTGAACACCATTTCCATGTTCGCCATCGTGCTGGCCATTGGTCTGGTGGTGGACGACGCCATCGTGGTGGTGGAAAACGTCAGCCGGGTGATGGAGGACGAGGGCCTGGACCGGCGCGCCGCCACCATCAAGGCCATGAAGCAGGTGCAGGGCCCCATCATCTCCACCACCCTGGTGCTGTTCGCGGTGTTCGGGCCGGTGGCCTTCTTCCCCGGCATTATCGGCGAACTGTTCCGCCAGTTCGCCGTGACCATCTCCATGGCGGTGATGATTTCCGCCATCAACGCCCTCACCCTGTCGCCGGCTCTGTGCTCCCTGGTGTTGCCCAAGCCCGGGGGGCGCAAGCCCCTGTTCTTCCGCCTGTTCAACAAGGGGCTGGATGGCACCCGCAACGGTTATGTGCGGGCGGTGGGGCTGCTGGCCCGGCGTTCGCTGACGGCGGGACTGGTGGTGGTGGCCGTGGGCGGGGCCTGTTATGTGCTGCTGGAGCGCCTGCCCACCGGCTTCCTGCCCACGGAAGACCAGGGGGTGCTGTTCTATGATGTGAGTCTGCCCGCGGGTTCCGCCCTGCCCCGTACCGAGGCGGTGGTGGCCGAGATGGAAAAAATCGCCGCGAAGACTCCGGGCGTGGCCAACGTGGTGAGCGTTTCCGGGTTCAGTCTGCTGGCCAGCGCCGTGAAGCCCAATGGCGCCATGGTGGTCGTGGTGATGGAGCCCTGGGACGAACGCACCACCAAGCAGACCAGCCTGATGACCATTTATGCCACCCTGAAGGCCAAGTACGATCAGGTGCCCCAGGCCAACGTCATCGGTTTCCCGCCGCCGCCCATTCCCGGGCTGGGGGCCTCGGCCGGCTTCACCTACGAGTTGGAGGCCCGAGGCGGTCAATCGCCAGAGGATCTGGCCAGCACCCTGCGGGCCCTGATTGTGGCCGCCAACGGCGATCCGCGCATCGGCTCGGCCTATTCCACTTACGATGCCTCCCAGCCGCGCCTCCACCTGGAGGTGGACCGGGTGAAGGCGGAAAGCCTGAACGTGCCCGTGGCCACCCTGTACCAGACCTTCCAGGCGCAAATGGGCTCGCTGTTCGTGAACAACTTCACCTACCTGGGCCGCATCTTCCGCGTGAACATGCAGGCGGAGGAACAATTCCGCGACACCATCGAGGATGTGCGGAATCTGTATGTGCGATCCACGGACGGCAACGTGGTGCCGGTGTCCACCCTGGTGGAGACCTCCTTCACCTTCGGCCCGTCGCTGGTGAACCGGTACAACCAGTACCTCACGGCGGTGGTTTCCGGGTCGGCGGCGGCGGGGTATACCTCCGGTGAGGCCATCGCCGCGATGGAGGAGATTTCCCGCAAGACCCTGCCCGACGGCTACGGCTTCGAGTGGTCGGCCATGTCCTATCAGGAGACCACCCAAAGCGGGGCCATCGGCGCCCTGTTCGGGCTGGCGCTGCTGTTCGGCTACCTGTTCCTGGTGGCCCAGTATGAAAGCTGGGCCATTCCCTTCGCCGTGTTCACCTCGGTGTCGGTGGCGGTGCTGGGGGCGCTGGGCACGGTGGCGGCGCTGGGGATTTCCCTCAACGTCTATGTGCAGATTGGCCTGGTGTTGCTGATCGGCCTGGCGGCCAAGAACGCTATCCTGATCGTGGAGTTCGCCAAGGAACAGCGGGAGGACGGCCACACCCGGTTGGAGGCGGCCCTGTTGGGGGCGCGCATGCGGTTCCGGGCGGTGCTGATGACCGCCTTCGCCTTCATCCTGGGCCTGATCCCGCTGGTGACCGCCAGCGGCGCCGGGGCGGTGAGCCGCATCGTCCTGGGCTTCACGGTGCTGGGGGGCATGCTGGCGGCCACGGTGATCGGCATCATCCTGATCCCCGGGCTGTACGTGATGTTCCAGTGGATCGGCGACACCCTGGACGGCAAGCGCCGCGAGTCCCCCCCGGCCGCGCCCAAGGGC
>CAZHRQ010000051.1:0-5929 GCA_964535075.1 uncultured Rhodobacterales bacterium
GGTTTCGGCCCCGGTTCGGGGCGCATGTGCGGGATCGGTACGGTCACCTGGCGGGCCGGGATGCGGACCGGGCCGCCGATTTCATGGCCATGATCCGCGATCCGGACGTGGCGGGCCTGATGGCCCTGCGGGGCGGGAGCGGCTGCGCCCGGCTGCTGCCGCTCCTGGACTATGAGGCGGTGGCGGCTCATCCCAAGGTGATCGTGGGCTTTAGTGATATGACGGCGCTGCTGGTGGGGATTCACGCCCGCACCGGCCTGGTGACCTTTCATGGCCCGGTGGGGATTTCCCGATGGGATGCCTATACGGTGGCGCGTTTCAAGGCGGTGGTGATGGCGGGGGAGACGGGCCCCGTGCCGTTTCCCCCGGGCCGGGCCGATGCGTTGGCCACCCTGGGTGATCGCCCCCGGACTCTGGTGCCGGGGGTGGCGACGGGGCCGCTGCTGGCCGGAAATCTGTCGGTGCTGGCGGGGGTGTTGGGGACGCCCTACGCCCCGGCGTTCCGGGATGCGGTATTGCTGCTGGAGGACGTGAACGAGGCGCCCTATCGCCTGGACCGGGCGCTGACGCAACTGGCTCTGGCGGGAGTATTTCAGGCGGTGGCGGGCACCGGCTTTGGCCGCTGTGCCCACTGTACCCCGGGGGAGGGCAGTTATGGCAGTCTGAGCGTGGGGGATTTGCTGGAGGAACATCTGGGTCGGGCGGGGCGGCCGGCGGTGCGGGGATTGGGCTTTGGCCACGGCGGCCGTCAGCCCACCTTGCCGCTGGGGGTGCCGGCCCGCCTGGATGCGGCCGCCGGGACGCTCGCCCTGTTGGAACCGGTGGTCCAGCAGCAGTGATGCTCTGGTGTTTGCTCCGGTGGGAATTTCACCCCCCCCTCTAACCCTTTGAAAAAATGGTGAGCCCGCCTGGATTCGAACCAGGGACCAACTGATTAAAAGTCAGTTGCTCTACCAACTGAGCTACGGGCCCGAAATGAAGTGGCGCGGACCCTATCCGGCCCCGCCCCCTGCGTCAACCCTAAATCCTTACTCGCCTGTTCCCTTGTCGGACTGGCGCTGTTTTGCGATCACCTCTGTGATCTGTTTGCGAGGGGCTGGGCCCAGGATGAGGTCATCGCCGATGACAATCGCCGGCAAACGCCCGAGCCCCAGACGGCGCACCAGATCGGCATTGGCTTTCAGGCGGTCCGTCACACCGGGGGCCTGCGCCGTTTTCTCCAGGGCCGCAGCCGATAGCCCGCCCCGTACCGCCTGCTTTTTCACGGCCTCCGAGCTCATCGGCCCCTTTACCCCCAGTAGCCGCTGGTGCACCGGGGCGTAGACTCCTTCCCCTCGGGCCGCCAATGCCGCGCGGGCCGCTTCCACGGCCACGTCCCCTTCCCAGGGCGTGTCGATCAGCACCAGCCGAGTGTCGCCATCGGCCGCCACTGCCTCATGCAGGGCGGTTAGGGTTTCGCGACAGGACTCACAGGCATAATCCACAAAAGCCACCGCTGTTACGTCGCCTTCCGGATTGCCCATTTCCGGGTGGCCCTCGGTCAGCCAGGCGCGGTTGTCCTGGATCGCCTGCAACATCCGACCCAGCTTGCGGCGCTGTTCCACCGCCTGCAACGCTGCCACCACCGCTTCCGGATGCCGCCGCAGGAAATCGGCGATCATGCGGTCCATCACGGCCTGGGAAAGTGTGGCCCGCAGGCGGCCGGGCTCCTGGAGTGTCGCTTCGATCTGGGTCTGTACCGCCTTCTGCTGCGCTTCGGTCAGGGCGTCTGCCGCCATCGCGGTTGTTCCCATCCCCATGGTCAGGGCTGTCAGCCCCGTTGCCATGGCACCTCTCAGACTCATGCCTGTCCTCCCAAAAAGTCCTCATCGGCCGCCATGCAACAGCGAGAAAAAACGTCCCTAGGACTTGTTGAAACTCAATGATTTGAGATGATGGCGGCGGTGAAGAATCCGTTTGCCCTGTAGCGGTTGTTGGTCTCGTCGTATTGTGTTGCGATATTTTGGAGCTCCTTAGATCTAGAGCGGATCGCGGTTAATGGGACCCAATTTTCGGGTCCCATTGACCGCGTGAATCGGCTCTATCTATTTGATTTAGAGCGGATTCACGCACCCAATCCGGTTCACAGCGTGAACCCGATTGGGTGCAATCCGCTCTAGTGGTTCGCCTGCCTATTGGGTTTTCGATGGCCTGATTCTGGGTCTCCCTTTTGCGGTGCGCGCATTGTGGTGACCGCTGACGGTCCCCGCATATGCGGGGTATACGGGAAATCGCCTGCGAGCGCAGGCGTTCAGACTGGGTGCATGCCACGCAGAGAGTGATCGGCGCGGGGTGGGGCCTCCCTCAAAACCCCACATGGCGCTCCCGGCCAGGGGCCGGTGCTACGGCAGGGAGAATGTCACCGTGTCTCCCGCGCCCAGCCTGATCCTATCGCACCCCCTTTATCGGGCGCAATCGCCGGTTCATCCCCGCATGTGCGGGGTACGGTATTTCCACGGCATGGATTTAACCGGCGCGGACGGTTCATCCCCGCATGTGCGGGGTACGGCTGTTTGATCATTTAGTTATGTTGCCCCACGGCGGTTCATCCCCGCATGTGCGGGGTACGGATGCTGAGGATGGACGTGACGCGGTCGGCCGACGGTTCATCCCCGCATGTGCGGGGTACGGCGGAGACAGTGGGCGGCTGGACGATCCGTGAGCGGTTCATCCCCGCATGTGCGGGGTACGGTATCCGCGCAGGGCAAAACCTTGGAGGCTGCCCGGTTCATCCCCGCATGTGCGGGGTACGGTTGCCATGTGAAGATCGATGGAGGCGATATCCCGGTTCATCCCCGCATGTGCGGGGTACGGCAAGGTGCGGGCGGTGCGGGTTCTCACGGCGACGGTTCATCCCCGCATGTGCGGGGTACGGTGTATGATAACCTGTTCATGGGGTTGGCAAAGCGGTTCATCCCCGCATGTGCGGGGTACGGCTGACACGGGAAAGCAAATACGATTCACAGCGCGGTTCATCCCCGCATGTGCGGGGTACGGTAATCCTGGCGGATACTGTGGGGCTATCCGGGCGGTTCATCCCCGCATGTGCGGGGTACGGACCCGCGGTTTCCTGCGGGTTTCGGGACTCGACGGTTCATCCCCGCATGTGCGGGGTACGGTCCTGTCTATCAGGGGGCGGCCCTTCCGCCCTCGGTTCATCCCCGCATGTGCGGGGTACGGGCCGTCTCGATCCGGAAGGCCGGCGTCCAGTGCGGTTCATCCCCGCATGTGCGGGGTACGGCAGGCGGTACGGTGTAGCCGTCAAGCCCACAACGGTTCATCCCCGCATGTGCGGGGTACGGGCCCTGGTGTCGCTCGTGACCACCTGGGACACCGGTTCATCCCCGCATGTGCGGGGTACGGCCCACAGTTTCGACGCCTTCGACGTGTTCTGCCGGTTCATCCCCGCATGTGCGGGGTACGGCAGCGGCACGGCGCGCGCGTGGCTGAAATCATCGGTTCATCCCCGCATGTGCGGGGTACGGCGACGTGCTGGCCCTGATGGCCAGCGAGACCACGGTTCATCCCCGCATGTGCGGGGTACGGCGAACGGCCGAAGGGCGGTTGATCCGGAAAGCCGGTTCATCCCCGCATGTGCGGGGTACGGCAGGATACACCACGTCAAACCACTCCCATAAACGGTTCATCCCCGCATGTGCGGGGTACGGTACCTCGCGTCCGGCGCGATGAGGTAGTTTGTCGGTTCATCCCCGCATGTGCGGGGTACGGAGAAAATTAACCGGCGGGTTGACACGCTCATCCGGTTCATCCCCGCATGTGCGGGGTACGGCCAGTGCAACCATCCCAGGCGGAGAAAATGTTCGGTTCATCCCCGCATGTGCGGGGTACGGCTCCAAAAAAAGACGCTAAAGCGCAAAAACCTCGGTTCATCCCCGCATGTGCGGGGTACGGCGGGACGGCAAGGGACTCGTGTGGTCCAGTGACGGTTCATCCCCGCATGTGCGGGGTACGGGCTCTCCCCCCAAGAACTTCCCAAGGTACAAGCGGTTCATCCCCGCATGTGCGGGGTACGGACGATGAGTGACTGGATTCGCACATACTCAGGCGGTTCATCCCCGCATGTGCGGGGTACGGATTAGCGTGTCCTCGCCGTCCGGGAGGGTGGTCGGTTCATCCCCGCATGTGCGGGGTACGGTAGCGAGCCCACAGCGGCATCGAATAATCAACCGGTTCATCCCCGCATGTGCGGGGTACGGGCACCAGGACGGCCGACGGCAAAACCGATTGCCGGTTCATCCCCGCATGTGCGGGGTACGGGGCATCAAGGGCATCACTCACACGCGGAAGAGCGGTTCATCCCCGCATGTGCGGGGTACGGTACCCTACCCTTTAGGTGTATGCGGTGCCAGCCGGTTCATCCCCGCATGTGCGGGGTACGGCCCCACGTATGATGCAACCCAGGCCGCGGTGGCGGTTCATCCCCGCATGTGCGGGGTACGGCCACCGTCGCAATATTTGCCCACGGGCGCGGCCGGTTCATCCCCGCATGTGCGGGGTACGGCCCAACAGAAGAGGTTGGGCATAGAGAGACAGAGGTTCATCCCCGCATGTGCGGGGTACGGTACCTCGCAACCGACTGTGGGATGAATATAGTCGGTTCATCCCCGCATGTGCGGGGTACGGCTCAGCAACACACCCGCAAAAGCCTACCGCCGCGGTTCATCCCCGCATGTGCGGGGTACGGGCTTTATGTACTGGCAAGAACTGTAAAACGGGCGGTTCATCCCCGCATGTGCGGGGTACGGGTCGCCAGTACTATGATTCCTGCTTTGATCGCCGGTTCATCCCCGCATGTGCGGGGTACGGAGTGCTTTTGATCATCGGGTTTGTTGTATACACGGTTCATCCCCGCATGTGCGGGGTACGGAGGCCAAACGCTACACCGCGCTCGGCTGGAGCCGGTTCATCCCCGCATGTGCGGGGTACGGTGAGGCTGAGGCTGAGCCGGTGATTGAGCCGTCGGTTCATCCCCGCATGTGCGGGGTACGGCATCCAAAACGCCCAAAATGCATCCCTGAGGGCGGTTCATCCCCGCATGTGCGGGGTACGGTAATAAGGCGGAACGCGCACTGGCGCCCGTCACGGTTCATCCCCGCATGTGCGGGGTACGGCGCCTCAATCGCGTAGACAGTGGCTTCGGCGTCGGTTCATCCCCGCATGTGCGGGGTACGGGAGCGCGTCGCCATCAAGATGTACCTCGCTGGCGGTTCATCCCCGCATGTGCGGGGTACGGTGACGCTGCAACTCAAATATCCTCGCTTCATCCGGTTCATCCCCGCATGTGCGGGGTACGGATTTGCCACGTCGTGCACTTTTTCAACCCACTCGGTTCATCCCCGCATGTGCGGGGTACGGTACGTCGCCCCCGCGACTGCTGACCTGATGTACGGTTCATCCCCGCATGTGCGGGGTACGGTGCCCACCATCAGTAGGTTTATTGCCAGCGTCCGGTTCATCCCCGCATGTGCGGGGTACGGTATGTTACGCGCACACTGTCAGGTTTATCCTCCGGTTCATCCCCGCATGTGCGGGGTACGGATTGCAGCGTTTGACGGGCAAGTAATCCTCGCCGGTTCATCCCCGCATGTGCGGGGTACGGACATATAGCCCGGGCGATGCCGTAGCGCGTGCCGGTTCATCCCCGCATGTGCGGGGTACGGTCCGACCTACGATGCGGTTCAGGCCGCGGTGGCGGTTCATCCCCGCATGTGCGGGGTACGGTATGTTACGCGCACACTGTCAGGTTTATCCTCCGGTTCATCCCCGCATGTGCGGGGTACGGGAGGTTGCCGACGGCTTGTACGGCTCTCACCACGGTTCATCCCCGCATGTGCGGGGTACGGCCGGGCTTCACCTTCACCTTTACCAT
>CAZHRQ010000051.1:6029-17145 GCA_964535075.1 uncultured Rhodobacterales bacterium
CGGTTCATCCCCGCATGTGCGGGGTACGGCCGGGCTTCACCTTCACCTTTACCATGAACGGCGGTTCATCCCCGCATGTGCGGGGTACGGCCCGCTATGCACGACTGCGTCCACGCCGCTATCGGTTCATCCCCGCATGTGCGGGGTACGGAAAGTCGATCTCAGCGTTATCCCAGAAGAAGTCGGTTCATCCCCGCATGTGCGGGGTACGGGCCGGGCCCGCATGCTCAAGCAAGGCATGAGCCGGTTCATCCCCGCATGTGCGGGGTACGGTGAACCGCTCAGGGCTTTCAATCTCAAGTGGACGGTTCATCCCCGCATGTGCGGGGTACGGTGCCGATCAACCCGCCTGTCTCTTGCGTGAAGCGGTTCATCCCCGCATGTGCGGGGTACGGGGGCGACTGAGTTGCTCTAGGTTGATAGCCATCGGTTCATCCCCGCATGTGCGGGGTACGGGAGGTATTCATCAGAAATCAGCATACCATCGCCGGTTCATCCCCGCATGTGCGGGGTACGGTTTTTGATCGTCTCTCTCATTCCGCGATCACCCGGTTCATCCCCGCATGTGCGGGGTACGGTCAGCACTTCGCCATCGCCGCCGTTGTGCGGGAGGTTCATCCCCGCATGTGCGGGGTACGGCCGTGCGAATTCTGCTAGGTCTTCGACGGCTTCGGTTCATCCCCGCATGTGCGGGGTACGGCGTATCGGCGCCTTCAAGGGCGGCCAGCAGCTCGGTTCATCCCCGCATGTGCGGGGTACGGGGACAAGGAAGGTGCGTCATCGGACACCGTCTCGGTTCATCCCCGCATGTGCGGGGTACGGCGCGCTGCCCTCCCCCGGAGAACAGGTGACGACGGTTCATCCCCGCATGTGCGGGGTACGGGAGGCGCTGTAATTCGCATCGCCCGGCTTGACCGGTTCATCCCCGCATGTGCGGGGTACGGTACCGGCGGGAATCCAGGGCATCACGCAGGAACGGTTCATCCCCGCATGTGCGGGGTACGGATGTAACACGCGAGCGGTACGGGGAGGACGTCCGGTTCATCCCCGCATGTGCGGGGTACGGTCCCGACCCTGAACTGAGCCACGGCACGAAAGCGGTTCATCCCCGCATGTGCGGGGTACGGTGCGCCACGCGGGAGGGACACAATCTCTTGGCCGGTTCATCCCCGCATGTGCGGGGTACGGATATACATTGCCCCCGCAACAGAAAATTTGATTGGTTCATCCCCGCATGTGCGGGGTACGGCTGGTAGATGACGGCCTGGCGATTGGGTGGGCCGGTTCATCCCCGCATGTGCGGGGTACGGTCAAGTGTAACGAAGACTTGCCGACTCGTACCCGGTTCATCCCCGCATGTGCGGGGTACGGTTGCGGGCCATCGCCCGGCGTCTCCGATTCGGCGGTTCATCCCCGCATGTGCGGGGTACGGCGATTGGGTAGGAATTGCAATCGCCGCACTGACGGTTCATCCCCGCATGTGCGGGGTACGGGCCTTCGGGTTGTCGCACCTGGAGGTGCCGGACGGTTCATCCCCGCATGTGCGGGGTACGGGGCTGACACACTTGCAAGCGAAATATCTGGAGCGGTTCATCCCCGCATGTGCGGGGTACGGAAATACTCCGTCACTGTCTACGCCTAGCGAGGCGGTTCATCCCCGCATGTGCGGGGTACGGGCGCTGTTCGACGGTGTCGCCTATAATATTCCCGGTTCATCCCCGCATGTGCGGGGTACGGCGAATCGAAGAGGTTAAGGCATGATGACGAATCGGTTCATCCCCGCATGTGCGGGGTACGGCGGGAACGCGGCTCGTCTCGCGCGGGCGTTTACGGTTCATCCCCGCATGTGCGGGGTACGGAGGCGGCCGCAACGGTGGTGGGAGCTCTAAATCGGTTCATCCCCGCATGTGCGGGGTACGGCACCACGATTCGCTCCAAGTCAGACGGAACGCCGGTTCATCCCCGCATGTGCGGGGTACGGTGAGGCTACTCTAACGGGAGCGTCGGTGGCGGCGGTTCATCCCCGCATGTGCGGGGTACGGCCGCGCGCCTATATCCACCGCGACCAACGATACGGTTCATCCCCGCATGTGCGGGGTACGGTCTTGCTGGAAGTGACCGTGCCATAAGACTTTTTACGATGTCAAACAGCTTACCGATGTTCTTTAGGTGTTCTCTGGTGCCTGGGTGGGGTGATAGGCCACCAGGGGATAGCCGTCGTATTCCACTGGAACGCGCCTATTTTGACCGCAGGTCTCTATATGGTAGCCGGCTTCCGTCGGAGCCGTCCACACCAGAATGCCGTTGCCTTCGCCGATGGCCTCGCATACCTGGTTCCAGATCATCTCCCGAACCCGGCGGCCATATTTTCCCACGTAGACCCCGGCCCGTACCTCCAGAAGCCAGACCGCCAGTCGGCCCCGCAGCCGCGGGGGCGCGTTCTCAACCACGATGACCAACATCGCCGCTGTTGTCCTCCGGGATAGCAATGGGTTGCGCTTCCGGGGCCGGAGGCGGGGGAGACAACCCCCCGGCCGCCAACACCTCCTCCGTGGTGGTGATCAGGCGACTCAGTAACCGCGTGCGTCGGAAACTGTCCCGGGAGAACAGACGGACCAGCCGCACCGGGTCATGAACCGGATGGCCGTCCAGCGGTTTGCCCTGTTGATAGGCACCCGCCACCCGGAACGCCACCGGAACCACCGTTTCGAACTTGAAGATGTCCGCCAGATCATAAACAAACGACCGCGCCTTGCCCGTGTGCAGAAAGCCAATGGCCGGCGCATAGCCCGCCGCCAGGATGGCCGCCTCGCTCAGGCCGTGGAGACAGGCGGTGGCCGCGCTCAGACAGCGATTGGGAACATCACCCGACTGCCAGTCCTCGGGGTCGTACGCACGACCATCCCAGGAAACCCCGTACTGCGTGGCAAGATTCTTGTACAGCGCCTTCACCCGCGCGCCTTCGATCCCTCGCAATTGATCCACCGAGCGCCGCTCCGGCGGTGCCTC
Source organism: uncultured Rhodobacterales bacterium (assembly GCA_964535075.1). Taxonomy (GTDB): domain Bacteria; phylum Pseudomonadota; class Alphaproteobacteria; order Rhodospirillales; family CAJXLG01; genus CAZHRQ01. The sequence goes on from CAZHRQ010000051.1 coordinate 9,039, forward strand.
CCCGAACCGAAGGCTGTACATCTGCCGTACCACCTTCAGCCGCGCTTCCTCGTCCAGGGCCAGACGGGCCTGATACAGCAAGCGGTCGGACCGGGCTCCGCCGGGTTGGCCCGCCGCGTAGAGGCGCACCCCTGCCTCCCCCACCCATAGCAGTAACGTGCCTGCCCGGGCCGCCAGCCCCACGGCCGCATGACTGACCCGGGTGCCCGGCTCCAGCATCAGGCAGGTCAGCCCACCCACCGGAATGACCGTGCGGATCCCCGTGCCGTCCACCACCACGAAGGCGCCGTCCAGCACATCTACCTGGCCCTTTTCCACGAACAGGATCGATCCCCGATCCTTGAGCGGAATGGGTTTGGGCGGGGCCAAACCCGGCAGGCTGCTCATGAAGCACTCTCCAGGGGCCGTAACAGCAACAGACCGCAGCCAAAGGCCTTGCCCCGACCCACCCCGTTCAATAGCGCCTGACGCAGCGCCGTGGGGTCGGTGACCTCGGCCGTGCCTTCATAATCCACGCTGGCGAAGCGGATGGCATCGCCACCTTTGCGGGCCAGGGGGTCGTGGCGGTAGTTATCCACGCGCACACCCGCCGCATCCACCTCTAGCCCCAGCCCCGCAGCCCGGGTCAGCAGCCAGGGCAAGGCAGCCTCCCGCACCTGGGGCGGCCCAAAAGGGGCGGAGGGATCCCGCCGGCGCAGATCCTCCCGCGCCCGCGCCACCATGTTTACCCGGGCCGAGTGTTTCTGGCCCGGTCGCTTCAACGCCACCATGGGGGCGGCCCGCAGGCTGAAACGCACCCGAAGGCCGGGGGCCGGCAGGGGGTCATAGACCTTGGTGGCCACCTCCCACACGCCGTCGCCGTCACCGGGTGGCGCCGGGGACACGCAGTAGAATCCATCCGGAATTTCCCGGAACAGAAAATCCCGCGTCTGCTCGCGCTGGTTGGCAAAGGCCAGCCAGATCAGGCCATGGCCCCGATCTCGGTCGGCTCCTCCGGCCAGCAACGCCGCCCGCGCCGCCTGGACCGCATCATCCCGCCGCAGTCGCAGGCGACTGAAGTAGCGTGGTGTGTCCGTCATGATGGTTCCTCCAGGACCAGTTCCCACTCCTGCCGTATGCTAAAGGTCCACCGGTCACGGGCCGGCAGCCCATCCCGCCGTTCATGCACCCGTTGGGGGGTCAGCCCGTCGAGAGGCGCATCGGTATCCGTGAATAGCCGACGGCCGGGCGTGATGCGTCCGAACCCGGCCGGCAATGCCGGCGGTCTATAGGCAGCAAAGGCAGCGGGGATGTCGGCCGCCGCTGTTACCACTGGGTGTACCGGGACCGCCAACGGGCAGCACCGTCGCCCCAAGAACAGCGGATACACGGGATGACGCAGGGCCTCGGCCACCTGTGCCAGGGGCACGCCGGTCGCCCCCCGGGACCACAGCCCCACAACGCTCACGTGGGACAGCAGATAGTGCCGCTCGGTGAGCTTAGTGCGGACCTTGTGGCGCGGAGCAGCGAGCTCATCGGCGCGGGTTTGCCACCCCCGGCCATGCTGCTTGCGAAAGCCTTTCTCCTGGCTAGCTTCGGGGATCTGGACGGTATGATAATCGCGCAGAGGCAGACCCTCGGCATCCACGCGCACGGCAAACCCCAGGTCCTGGTGCAGGGTCTGGTGGATTTCCGTGCGGGTGCGGTCCCAGCCCAGGGCGCCGGCCACCAGTCCCAGCACGGCGCTTTTGGAGGGGCGGGGCCAGGTGGCACGACGATCCCCCACCGCCACCTCGCCGAAGGCCGCCATCAAGCCCGCCAGGCGGAACAGCAGGACCTCAGCCATGGCCGGCCTCGCCGGCTGCGGCCACGGCCGCTTGAGCCAGAGCCTGGACCTCGGCCAGGGTGCCCGTGCCCTGCGCCACATTCATGATCGCGGCTGCCTCCGCCGGCATGGCGTAAGCGGTATCAAAGCAGTGCCGGAGAGTTTCCAGCTTCTCCACCGAGGGCATCACCCCCACCGCTGACACGCGATCCATGAAGGCGGCGGCCAGGGTGCGCGGCTGGTGCGTGCCCCGCTCGGCCAGCAGGTAATGGGTATAAGCGCGGGACGCGAAGCTGTTCTGTTTGCCCCCCGGTGCCACGGTAGCCGCGCTCTCGATCAGGGCGGCCAGGGCTCGGGCGGTTAGGTCCCGGTCACCCTTCAGGTTGGCCAGCAGGTGATCCACGTCCAGGCAGACATAGAGGTAGAACAGTCCGGCCCCGAATTCCTGCACATTCACATGGCCGGCGCCCCGGTCATCCTCGTGATGTTTGAGGTCGTCCACGGCTGTGAAATAGTCGTCTTCCACGGCACACTGATGGGTGGTGAAGGCATGGGCCACTTGTACGGATGCCTCCACGTTGTATTCGGGTGCGCCGGCCAGCATGCGCCCGAACAACGCAATATCCACGGCGAGGGGCTTTTCCACCAAGGGGTTGGCCTCCGTCACCGTTTCTCCGGCGGCAAGTTTTTCCACTATTCGGTCCAGGGTTGCTTGTTCTTCAGGGCCGAGGTGCACCATTTCGTTGGTAAGATCGCCTCGACCCTCCTTGGTCTGCAAGGAGCCGAAGAACACCTTGGTCGCCTTGGCGTCGTCGTTCTTTTTGGCTTTTTTGTCGCCTTTTTTTGCCGTTTCGGGATTCAAGGCGTCTTGCACCCGCTTCAAGGCCTCCTCTGGTGCCAGCCCATGGTGGGTGACGAGGGTGTCCACCATTTCCTTGAGAAAACGCTGGCTGCGCTGGCCCAGGTAGCCCGTCATGGCGTTCTGGAAGGAGACGGACGTGCGCCACGCCCGCTTCAGGGCCTGGGAGGAAATGCGCAGGCGTTCGCTTCCGCCCACCGTGGCCGTCTTGGGGCGCCCGGTGTCGTCGCGATTGAGATTGGCCGGCGGATAAGCGGTGAGCAGATGCAGTTGCAGGAACTGGGTCATGACAACAGTCTCCGTGAATTAGGAATCAGCAGGCGTGACGGGCTGGAGTTCGGCGCCGTAATACTCAAACAGCCACCGACGCCGGACTTTTTCACCCCACCAGGTGATGTCCTCCGCCAAGCGCCCAATGGGGGCAGCGTGATCCAACAGCGGCAGGATGCGCCGCACCTGCGGCACCAGGTCGAGAACCGTTTCCGTCTGCAACAGGCGGCGGAAGCGGTTTTCCCCCACCACCGGGGGCTCGCCCCGGCCGGGGGTGCCCAGGGCGCGAGCCAGGGAGCCGGCGTTGGTATTCCGTCGCACATGCGCCAGGATCATGGCCGTAGCCACCCGGGGCTCCAGCCGGGGGGTCAATCGGTCACTGGTCCCGGGCACGCCGCCGGTTCGGCTCAGCCATTGACGGGTGGCGGACACCAGCACGGCTTCCTCCAGGGTGCGAGCCCGGCGCAGATCGGCGCGGTCGCCCGAATAGTGGGTCAACTCGGTCCACCAATCGGTGGCGGTTTGGGCAAGCGTCATGGCGAAACCTCCTTATCCCGGGTAGGGGTACGGGTGAGCTGAAGAGCCTTGGTCACCCTGGTGTTGATGGCGCTTTGCAAGCCGTATCGGGCGTAGGCCACGCGACGGGCGCCGGCCTCGGCGCCATCGCGCAGGGGCACCAGCGCGTCAAACTGGCCGAGCACCTGATGGCGCAAGGTCCACCACCATTGCGTCCGAAGGGTTTCTTCGGTGTCTTGGTCAGCGCCGGCCAGATGCACCAGGGCGTCGGCAAAGTCCGCCTCGGTTTCTCGCCAGAACTGCTCGCTGATGGGGGAAAAATCGCCCTTGAGTTCTTTGGGCAGCTTGTAGGACCAATGGCCGGGCTCATCCCGTTGGGAATCGCGCACGCCGTGTCGGGCGAGCTTGATGGCGAACACCAGGGCGTCGCACGCGGCCTTGGCCGCCTGGACCCGGGGGGCGGCGCGATTGCGGACCCGGGTCAGGGCCTCCTGATCCTGAAGGAATGGGTGGAGCGGAATCTCGCTCTGATACCAGGCCCGCGCACTCATCTGCTTCATGTCATACCCGGCAGCCAACAGGCGGGGATGACGATTGACCGCCCCGTGCCGCTGGGTGTAGAGGCGCACAGATTCCGCTTCCGCCCCCGTGTCGTGGGTCCCTGGGCTGACGACCCCCAGCCAATCCCGATAGCTCAGCCCCCCGGGCTGAGGGTGGTAGGGCAACCAGGGATCGGTTGCCTTCTTGCGGTGGTGGGGCGATAGGGGATGGCGCCACCCCTGATAGCCAGTGCCGTTGGGAAGCCGGGCATAGCGTGCCACCGTGACCCCATCCTGTTCGCCGGTCAGGGTGCAAACGCACGGGTCCGGGTGAAACACCAAGCGGATCCGGCGCGGCAATGGAAAGAACATTTGCAGGGGATGGCCGTCCTCGGGGGTGGTCACACGCCCTTGGACGGAAGACCGGGTGGGGGCGAGCCAGGGAAAAGCTTGCGCCATGCGGTCTTCCGAGGGCACACGCCAGGTAGTTCCCTGGGGCAGGTTGGCGACGACCGTGTCCCATAAGGGGGAGATCCGGCGCTCACGCCAGAAAACTTCTGGCAGCACCAGGGTGGTAAGGGGGCCGCCTCCCCGCAGACCTACCTTGTGGCCGCGCCCCCCTTCCGGTGCAAAAATTTGCAAGGTCATCAAGGCCGCCGCCGCCGCCGGCCGACCCAGGACCGAGATGATTTCTTCCTTGTTGAAGAAATCATTTGGCGCATCCATCAAGATTTCCCGGACAGGCCCCTCTGTTGGAGGGCGCTCAAAATGGTGATCCTGGAAACAGCGGGGTCCGTCCCCGTCCAGCCAAAAGGCCGAGACCAAAGGGGCATAGGCAGTGTGTAGGGTTTCCACGTCGGGAGGGGTGTTGTTCAGATCCCACCACTGATCCTCATCCTCGGGCGCCATAACGGCGGTGGTGATGCCGATGAGCCATTCTGTCACCGCCAGAGCGAAATCGGGCCGGGGGAAGGCCAGGGCCACCACCGGGTCCTCCTCCAGGCCCAATACCATGTCGGCGGGCCGCCCCGTGAACAGCGCCCCCGAAGCCCGACGGAAGGGCAGCCAGGGGTGGTCGATCAGATTCAAGGGAACAGGCAGCATCCAAGGGTCTCCTTCATCCACCAAACCCCAGGCCGGTGACCGGGTCATAGGTCCAGGCCCCATTGCGGGTGCGGGACAGGGCACCGACGGCCAGCACCCAGGTGTTCGCCGGGCCCGGTGTCAGTGGCAGTACTGGCGGGCTCCAGCGGGGCCATTTCTCCGTGGTCCGTACAGTCGTTTCCGCCGCTGCCAGTGCCGGGTCCGTTAGCGCCGCCTCGGGGTCCAGGCGGCGCAAGGGCACGGTGATTTCCGACAGCCGCCACGCCCGCGCCGGGGTGGGCGCCTCCCCAAAGGGGCGCAGGGTGTGGCCATCCCAGCATGCCAGACGCACCGCCATAGAGGGGTCGCCCAGCCGGGTGCTTACCCGCAGGTCCTCCTCCCAGCGCCCGTGGCCGGGGTGATAGCCTTCGGCGAAGGCAATGGTGTTCATGCGGGCCAGGGCGCGCTCGGCCTTGGCTGCGCCCTCCTCCTGGAAATGGCTGGCGGTCAGGGCGTCTGGCATATTCGCGCTTGAGTTGTGGCCGTACACGCCTTCGATCAACGCGCGGGCCTCCTCCGGCAGATGGAGGGCGCCGGCCTGGGTTAATGCCTGCGCCGTGAGCCACAGACGGCCGTGGTCAGGGTAGACCCCGGCGGATCGGGGGAACAGCCGGGAATACCAAGCGGCATCCGCGTCCGCCGAGGGGGGAGGCATCACCACGTCCAGGGCCTGAGAGACGGGCCGGGTATCCCGTTTGTGGCGCCAGAGGCGCCCCGCCCGTTGCAGGATCAGATCCATGGGCGCCAGGTCGGTGATTAGCACATCGAAATCGAGATCCAGGGACTGCTCGATCACCTGGGTAGCCACCAGGATGCGGCCGGCCCGGGTTTCGGTGGCGGCACGCCCAAAGGCGGCCAGGGCCGCAGTTTCAATGCGCAATCGGTCGCCGAGCGCATAACGGGCGTGAAACAGGTCCACCGGCCGGTCGGGCAGGGTGGCCCGCAACGCGGCCCAGGTCTCGCGAGCGTCGTCCACCGTGTTGCGGATCCAGGCAACCGCTGCGCCCAGCCGGGCCATGGCCAGGGCGTGGGCCTGGGCTTCCTCGGGGCTTGCATGAAACCGCAGCGGAACCGACCGGCAGCTTCCCCGCATCGCCACGATCGGTGTGGCGGTGTGTGTGGTGGTGGACACGGTGGTGGCCAGGGGATAAGGCGGATCGGCAGTGACCGGGGTGGGGTCTTGGCCTTGCCAAGCGGCCTGAAACCGTTGCCGGGTTTCGGCAGGCAGCGTGGCGGAAAGCAAAATGGCGTCGCCCCCCAAGGCGGCATGGGCCCGCAACAGGGCCTCAGTGGTGGCCGTCATATAGGGGTCGTAGGCATGCACCTCGTCCAGGATCAAGACCTTGTGGGCACTGCCGAACAGGCGCAGGGCCTGAAACCGAGTTTGCAGGACCCCCAGCAGCGCTTGATCGATGGTGCCCACGCCTACCTGGGCCAGGAAAGTCCGGCGGCGGTCATCGGCAATCCAGGCGGAGCAAGTGGCTTCCGCCGTGTCGTCGGCCGGGGTGGGGTTTCGGGGGCGCCAGGCCGCGGGCGGAGCCACCCGGAAGGCAGGGTTGAGATCTCGGGCGCTGTGGGCCAGAACCAACGACGGTTCGGCCTCCGCGACGAATAGTGCCTTGAATAAGGGGGCGAGGCGTTGGTACAGGGCGTTGGCGGTGGCCATGGTGGGCAGCGCGAAATAAAGTCCCTGATTGCGGTGGTTTTGCATCAGGCGCGCGGCAAGGATCAGGGCGGCTTCTGTCTTGCCGCTGCCGGTGAGATCTTCGAGCACGAACAGAGTCGGCTCTGACGGCAGCGGTGTCTCTTGCGCCCAGGTTTGCAGCGGTGACGGTTGTGGATCGCTCTCGTGAGGCAGCGCCTCGGCCAAGCCAAAGGCGGGATGCGGGGCCGCCGGGCGCAAACCAGCTTCCGCCAGGGCCTGGTCCGCGGCAGGCAGCGCCACGGCCAACCAGTACTCGCTCAAGGACAAGTGCGGGGGGGTGTGGCGAAACCAGAGGGTGTTGGATCCCAGCCAGTCGCATAATACACACAGTCCCGCCACCAACCATGTGGCGCGGGGGATCGTCTGTGCCGATAGGGATGTGAGCCAGGGGCCCAGGGGAGTCTCAAGGCCGAGCAGGATGGCAACATCTTCCACAAAAGCCAGGGCAGCCGCCTCGTCGTCGGCCGAGAACAGACGCCCCACTTCTTGGGTGCCATCGTGGCGGGGCAGGCCGTGATGGGCGAGGACGGCTGATAGCAGGTTGAAAAAATTCCGATCTTCGCACGGCACCCGGGGCACCGTCCCACGGCCAGGGCGCGGCGCCCCAAATTGCCTTTCCCGCCAGGCACGAAAAACAGGCGACTGCTCAAACAGGACCCTTCCGGCAATATCATGCCCAGGGTCGCGGACCCGGAATTTTTCTTCTCCCGTATTTTGATTGGCCAGTTTTTTCTGGAACAAAAAAGAAAACTTTCCGAGATCGTGCAGAGCCATCAAAAATATTAAAAAGGGTAAAATTTTTTCTCCCGGGAGGTCGAGGATTTCCACTGCTCTTGCGCGAAAACAGGGGTCCAAATGCAAAAGACGTTGCGCTACCGCTGCCACATCTAAGCAGTGATAGGCCAACGGGTGTCCGTCTGATTCCGTAAAAGGTTCTTTGCTTTTTCCTTTATAGGCGACATATATTTTTTCAAGCATTCTAATGTGCCCCAAACGCGCGATGATTCGTATATATCACCATCAATTAACGAAGAAAAGCGTTTGCAACCGGCAGTTTGAGGTTATTAAATCTTCGGTGCGCTATATCGCATCACACGATGGTATGTTTTGTACAAAAAAGTATGCCGAAGGCAGCAGAACACCCGTTAAACAGGTTTGTCAATAGGCTGACCGCGATAGGCTCTAGAGCCTATCGCGGTCAATGGGACCCCATTCTCCAGCAGATCTCATTTTAGCAAAAAGGGGCTTTGCGTCGGACACAGGATGTGATT
>CAZHRQ010000052.1:0-4044 GCA_964535075.1 uncultured Rhodobacterales bacterium
GTCTCTTCAGCGGCTGGGGCGGCTGGGGCGGCTGGGGCGGCTGGGGCGGCCTCGGGTGTTGCCGCCGCCATGCGCCGCGGATGCGCCCGGGGCAACGGGAATCCGTTGTCGCTGCGGGCCACCGTCACACCCGTTTCATCGCCCGACACCTCATCGGCCGACACTTCATCGCCCGACACCTCATCAGCCGTCACCTCATCGGCCGGCGTCTCTTCGTCTGGTGTCTCGTCAGCCGGAGTGGCCGCGACGCGCGTTTCCTCGGCCGGGCTGGCCGTGGTTTCCGGGGGGACAGACGACGGCGTTTCCGCCGGCGCGGACTCGGGGGTCTCCGTTGCCGCCGTTTCCGTCCGCATATCCACATCGGGCACCGACGGCTCCGCCGTGGGGGCCGCGGGCTGTGGCGCCTGAGGGCGGGGTTCGGCCGGCGCCGTTTCCGGCTGTTCCGGCGCCCCGGCGGTCGGGATCGCCGATGACGGCGGCGTTTCCTCGTTCCGGGCCACCTGGGTGCCCGTGTCCTCGCTGCCGCCCCCCAGGCCCAGCAGCACCCCGCCGCCGATCAACAGCCCGCCCAGCAGGCCCCCGATGACCAGACGGGTCTGGCCCCGCCGACGCCGCCGGCGCGCATCCTCCATCAGGCCGTGGTCAGGGGCACCGAACTGTTGTTCGAGCCGTTGCAGAACATCACTGGGATCCACGTGGCCGCGCGGCGCCCCGGGGCGTTCCGACGGATGCTTGTCGCGGGACATCAACTCTCCTCCCAACCGCACGCCATGGGCGCCGCGTCCGAGACGACCGCAGCGCAGGACAGCATGGCGGGCAAGCGGTCACACAACCGTTCCATGATGATGGTGTCGTCGCCCACCAGGGACCGACACAGGTTGACGGCCGCCACCGGTTCGCCGGCGGCCACGGCGGCCGTGGTCCGACGCCACAACGCCAGGGCGGCCCCCGGGCCGTCGTGGAGCACATCCGCCGCCACCACGGGGCTCATCATGGCCACGCGGGCGGTCAACGGCAACCCCGTGATATTGTGGAAGGCAGTCAAAAGTTTCGGCCCTAGAAACTGCGGCGGGACTCCCTGCCCATCCCGCAAACACGCGGCCATACGTAAGCATGACTCAATATAAAAGTCGAGAAAGGAATTGTCGGCCCGAAACACCAGAACCGCGTTGTGCGCGTGGCGCCAAGCCTTCAGCCGCCCACGGGGGTCATGATCCACCCACACTTCCCGACCCAGCAGGCAGGTATCCCGGGGCCACAGGTCCAGGGCTGGCCCGTCGATCACCAGCACGTCCGCATCCAGCCACGCCACCGCCGGGGCGCCCTCCTGCAACAGGGCCCGCACCCACAACAAACGGGCCAAATCGCTCAGGGGGCCCGGGCATCCCGCGAAGCGCTGCCGAAACCACGGCGGCAGGCGATCGAACAGGGCATCGTCCTCAAACACATACCGATGCCCCCGGGCGGCGGCCCAGGCGCGCACGCTGTCCAGGCACCGCCCCAACCAGCCCCCCGGCTGCGCCGTGCGCCAGGACTGGGCCACCACCAGGGCGCCGGCCGCCGGAGCGGACGTCACCCCTCAACCACCGCCGGGAACCAGGGTGCCCGTGGCCAGCACCCCCGCGAAGGTGTCCGCCGGCAGCGGGCGACTGAAATAGAAGCCTTGCACCGTATCGCAGCCGTGGCGCTGAAGGAACGACACGTGCTCCACGGTTTCCGCCCCTTCGGCTACTAGATCCAGTTGCAGGTTGTGGGACAGACCGATAATGGCGCGGGCGATCTCGCCCTGGCTGGCGTCCTCCTCCGCCCCGCGCACGAAGGTGCGGTCGATTTTCAGGGTGGTCACGGGGAAGCGCGCCAGATAGCCCAGGTTGGAATAGCCGGTGCCGAAATCGTCGATAGACAGGCGCAGGCCCAGGGCGCGCAAGGCGTGGAGCCGTTCCACGGCCTTGATCTCGTCGCCCATGGTGGAGCTTTCGGTGATTTCCAGCTCCAGATTGCCCGGCGCGATGCCCGACTCCCGCACCACCTGATCCACATAGGCCACGAAATCGGGATCCCGGAACTGGCGGGGGGAGACGTTGACGGAGATGGGCACCGGGGTCATGCCCTGCTCTTCCCAGGCCCGGCTCTGGCGGCACGCCTCCCGCAACACCCAGTTGCCGATGGCCTTGATCAGCCCCGTTTCCTCGGCCACGGGAATGAACTCACCGGGGGGCACCAGGCCGCGCTCGGGATGATGCCAGCGGATCAGGGCCTCCGCCCCCACCAGCCGGTTGTTACTGGCCGCCACCTTGGGCTGGTAGTAGAGCCGGAATTCGTCCCGCACCAGGGCCCGACGCAGCCCCTGTTCCGTTTCCAGCCGCTGGCGGGCCCGCTCGTTCATGTCGGTGCCGTAGAACTGATAGCGGTTGCCGCCCAAGCGCTTGGCCTCACGCAGGGCACCGTCGGCGTGACGCAGCAGGGTCTCCGGATCCTTGCCGTCGAACGGGAACACCGCCACGCCGATGCTGGTGGAGAGGCTGATTTCCTGCTCGCCCACGGTATAGACCCGGGCCAGGCTCTCCCGCAGCTTCTCCGCCACGATCACCGCGTGCTCGGAGGCGGAAACCGGGGTGACCACCACGAACCGATCCCCCTCCAGCCGGGCCACCGTATCGGACCGGCGCACGCTTTCCAGCAGCCGCTCGGCCACATGCTTGAGCACCGTATCCCCGGCGGCCAGCCCCAAGGCATCATTGATGAGCGAGAAGTTGTCGAGCCCCAGCAACAGTATCGCCACCGAGCGCCCTTCCCGCCGGGCGCTGTTGCAGTTCTGCTCCAGCCGGTCACGGAACAAGGCCTGGCCCGGTAGCCCGGTGAGGGGATCGGCATAGGCGTCGCCGCTGTGGTCATCGCCGGCCCGGGGCGGACGGATGCACACCAGCCGCCCGCCGGCGCCCAAGGCATGGGCGGTGACCGCACACGGCCGCCGCACCCCGGCCCCATCCCGCAGCCACAGGGTGCCGCTCCAGGTGCCGTTGTCCTCGGTCAAGGCCGTGGTGTCGCCGGCGGTGGCGCGGGGGTCGGGGGCACCGCCCACCGCCCGGCCCTCGGCCGGCGAAAGCTCGAACCCTGCATCCCGCAATACCTGCGCCATCGACGTTCGGGCGCTGCGGTAACGCGCCGTCTCCAAGCCCGTCAGCCCCGTGAAAGCCTGACTGGCCAGGGTCAGGGTGCCGTCCGGCGCGCCGATCAAAAAGGGCTCGCTGCCCTCGGCCGCCAGCAGCGCCACCACGTCCTCGTTCATTACCCCTCCCCCCCGGCCGGCAGGCTGAAGTGCACGCGCGTGCCCTCGCCCACGTCCGCCTCCAAACGGATGCGCCCGCCGTGCCGCTCCACGATGCGCCGGCACAGGGCCAGTCCCACGCCGGAGCCTTCGCCGGCGGGGCTTTCCCGATGAAACATATCGAACACTTTTTCCCAGGCTGGTTCGGGAATGCCCATTCCGTTGTCGGCCACGGTGAGGGCCAGCCGCCCGTCGCCGGCGGGGCGGGCCCGCACGGAAATCAACGGGGGTCGCCCAGGCTGGCGGTATTTCACGGCATTGCCGATCAGGTTCTGGAACAGCCGCACCATCTGGTCGTGATCCACCCGGCCCCGGGGCAGCGGATCCGGGTCGCAGGTCACGGTGGCATGGTTTTCCCGCAGGGCGGCGGCCAGATTGGCGATCGCTTCGTCCACTACCGGCTGTAGCGGAATATCCTCGGGCGCATTCCCGCGCGTCCCCAGCCGCGAATAGTCCAGCAGGGCCGTCACCATGCGCATGCTGCGGTCGATGCCCTGGCTGGCCTGCTCCAGATAGGCATGGCCCTGGGGCGGCAGCACGCTCCCGTGGCGCCGCTGCAACAGGCCCAGGAAACTGGCCACCATGCGCAGCGGCTCCTTCAGGTCGTGGGACACGGCGTAGGCGAAGCGTTCCAGCTCGGCGTTGGACCGCCGCAGGTCGTCCTCCAGCGCCTTGTGGGCGGTCACGTCCCGCATCAGCCCATTGACCACCACCTC
>CAZHRQ010000052.1:4054-16947 GCA_964535075.1 uncultured Rhodobacterales bacterium
TCGCCGCCGGTGACGGTCAGGGGGGTACCGGCGCCCTGCCACCAGTATTCCCGGCCATCGGCAAAGCGGAAGCGGCCGTCGAAGGTCACATCGGTCAGGGCGGTGACGGCTTCGTCCAGGGCGGCCCGAAAAGCCGCCCGATCCTCCGCCGGCATGCCCACCGCCGGCGTATCGTGGCGCAGCACCTCGGGCGGGACACCAAAAATGTCGTGACAGCGAGGGCTGACGTAGTGATACCCCTCGCTGCCGTCGGTGCGACGGTAGAACTGGAACAACACCGCCGGCACACTCCCGAGAATAAGCCGCAGCGCTGCTTCGCTGTCCCGCACCTGGGCTTCCAGCCGCCGCTGCTCGGTCACGTCGGTGACGAAGGCAAAACCGTAGGCCGGCTGCCCCCGGGCATCGTTCAGGGTGGCGGCGGCAAAGCGCGCCTGGCGCACGGCGCCGTCGGGCCGCACCAGCGGAACCTCGTATTTGCGTTGCATCACCCGGCTGGCGCTTCCGATCTGGGCCTTGAAGATGCACCGGCCCTCGTCGTTGGTGAATTCCAGGGGGCTCCGGCCCAGAATCTCCTCGCGGCTGTACCCCAGGATGCTGCACAGGGCGGGATTCACGTCCAGGGTGCCGGCCCCGTGCAGGTCGATGAGCCAGAAGCCCTCCGCCGTGTTCTCGATCATGGCCCGGTAGCGCCGTTCGCTCTCCGCCAGGGCCCGCTCCGCCTCCCGCCGTTCGGTGATATCGTGCACCACCGAATAAAGCAGGGTGCGACCGTGCATCTGCAACGGACCGGAATGCACCTCCACGTCACACAGGCTGCCGTCACGGCGCCGGTGGGTGAAATAGAAGTGGCTGCGCTTTTCCGCCCGGGCCCGGGCCATTTCCGCCGCCACCGCCTCCGCGTCCATGACGTTGATGTCGGTAATGAACATGGTCCGCAGCTCGTCCCGACTCCAGCCGTAGAAAGCGGCCGCGGCGGCATTGGCATCCACGATGCGGCTGTTCACCGGGTCGACCAACAGCTCCACGGCCCGGTTTTGCTCGAACAACTGGCGGTAGCGATCGTCGTTTTCCCGGGCCTCGTCCTGGAGCTGGAGGGTGCGGGCATGCTCGATGGCGGCAATCACCTCGCGGAAGGTGAGAATGGCCCGGGGCCGGTGGTCCACCCCCATCACCACCAGATGACGCAGGGCGTGGTCGGTCATGCGGTCGCGGGCCTGCAACAGGGGGGCGCTGTCGGCGATGGTCACCAGCGGCCGCACCGCCAGGGCCCCGGCGGTGGTGGCCTGCCCGCCGGCGGCCAGATGCCGCAACACGTCCCGTTCGGTCACGATGCCCAGGCCCGCCTCGGGATCATCCACCAGCACGGCATCGCGGCTATCGCTGTACATGGCGCGGGTCACGTCGGAAAGCGGGGTGTCGGCGCTGACAATGGTCAGGCCGGGCGGCAGGCTGTCGCGGACCGTGCGCCAGGAGCGGAAGGCCGATCGTTCCTCCAACCGGCCCACATCGGCCTGGGAGAGAATGCCCACCGCCGTGTTGTCCGCGTCCACCACCGCCAGATGGCGGACGTTCAATTCCCGCAGCATCACCGCCGCGTCGGACAACAGGCTGTCGGCGGCAATGGCGTGCACCGGCGCCGACATCACGGTTTCCAGCGGGGTTTCCAGCCCTTCCCCTTCCGCCCCCGTTTCCAGCCGCAGGGCGTCGTGCTCGGTCCAGATGCCCAGGGGGTGGCCGTCGTTGCCCACCACCAGCACGGCGGACTGTCGGCTGGCCACCATGTGAGCCACCGCCGCCCGCACCGGCGTTCCCGGCGGACAAAGAAAGGCCGGTGCCGGCGACAAACCCGAACGCACGGTGGCGGCTTCGGGGACAGCGTTACCAGACACGCGTCACCCCCATTGCACAGCATCCGGACCAGCGGCCGGTCCGCACGAAAAAATCACTGTCCGCTCCGGGAAAACCCGTTCGATACACGCCCCTGTGGCCGTGTTGTCGTGCCCACGTGCCCCGCACCCATGCCGCCAATCTCCCCGCTGGTCGTTCTAATACCACCAGAATAGACCGGGAGCCAGGCCGGGACAACAGCCGGCCCGGCTCCCTGGGCGCATTGATGCGGCAACTTCAACGGTGGGTAGTGGATTGGCTGCTGGAAGAGTGGCTGCTGGTGGAGGAACCGCGGCTGGAGGACGAGGACGAAGAAGAGGACGAGCGGCTGCTGCTCGATTTTTTGCGGCAATAGGCGCTCACCCGGTTGCCCGACTTGGTGGTGTATCCCTTCACCCAGGTGCAGCGGCTGTCCCGTTCACAACTGGTGTGGGGCTTGTCCTTGCACACACTGGCCGCCTGGGCCAGCGACGCGGCGGCCAGGGCCAGCAGCACCCCCCCGACGGCACCGGAGACAACGAGGGATCGCGGAGACAGCATACGCATGAATTTTTCTCCCAAATCATGTTGATGGTTTCCCCATTGAGCCTGCCCCCGCCCGGGACACGAACAAAGTGAAACCCTCGTCACGAAGACGCAGGCATTTAGAGCCGATCACCGTCAATGGGACCCCATTTCTGGGGCCCTTTGACGGCGTGAGTCGGCTCTAATAGGAGATGGCGCGGGGAAGGGCCTTGGCCTGAACCACCCAGTCGGCCACCTGATTTTCCGAGGGCAGGGCCTTCACCAGGGCCTGTTCCTCGTTCACCGTGACCATCTTGGCATGAAGGTTGGTGGCATTGCGCTGGGCCAGTTCGGGCACGGTGTCCACGCCGCAGGCCTCCAGCAGGTCCGAGTACTCCCGACCGATGCCCTTCACCCGCGCCAGATCCACGCGGTTGAGCCAGCCCAACAGGGCGGCGGCCTCCAGGCCGGTGCGGGCGGCCAGATCCTTGCGCCCCTCGGGCGTGCCGCCGGCATCCAGCAGCATGTCGGCGTTGGTGATCCCGGCCTCGGTCAGGCGGGCGGCGGCCTGGTCATCCAGACCTTTGATGTCGGTGAGCTTGGTCATGACAGGCGTCCCTACAGCCAGAAAGAATAAAACCACCCTACAACCCGGTCACGTTGCTGTCCATTGCTTCCCGCCCGCCCCAGTGCATGGGACGAATGGCGCGGCTGGCGTGGGGGGGCCGGAGCTGCTACCCTCCGCGCCGTACCCCCTGCCTTCCACGGAGACGCTGCCATGCCCCTCATGCCGCTGGCCGAAGCCGAAGTTGTGGGCCTGATGGCCGGCACCCTCACCACCCTGGCCTTCGTGCCCCAGGTGTTGAAGGCGTGGCGGACCCGGTCCGTCACCGACCTGTCCCTGGGCACCTTCACCATGTTCGCCTCGGGCGTGTTCCTGTGGTTGATCTACGGATTGGCCATTGGCTCGTTGTCCATCATCCTGGCCAATGTGGTCACCTTTGTACTGGCCATGGCGCTGGTGCTGATGAAGCTGTTCTTCAAGGCGCCGGCGGCGGAGCCGGTGGCGCCATCCGGAGCTCCCTGAACCCTCATGGAATCGGGACACAAGGAACGCTCACCTCCCCATGTTCCTGTCACGACGCAGCACGGCCACCGCCTCCACATGGGCGGTCCAGGGAAACTGATCCACCGGCACCACTTGCGCCAGATCCCATCCCGCCGCCACCAGGGTGGCACAGTCCCGTGCTAGCGACGCGGGGTGACAGGAGACCGCCACCACCCGTGCCGGCGCCCCCGCCTCGGCCATCAGGGCCGCCTGTTCCCGCGCCCCGGCCCGCGGCGGGTCAAACACCACCGCCGCCAGCCCGGACAAGGTGGCGCCGTCCAGGGGATTGCGCATCAGGTCCCGGGTCTCCGCCACCACCCGACCGCCCAGCCCGGACTGCCCCGCCGCCCGGGCCAGCGCGGCCATGGCCGCCCCGTCGTTGTCAAAAGCGAGAACCCGCCGCCCCGCCACGGCCAGGGGCAGGGACAGGGTGCCGAGACCACTGAACAGATCGGCCACCGGCCCCGGCGGGGCGTCGGCCAGCGCCTCGGCCACCAAAGCCGCCAGGGCCTCGGCCCCGGCCGCGCTGGGTTGCAGGAAGGTCCCCACCGGCAGGGGCACCGACACCCCGCCGCTGGCCACCACCGGCGCGCGCCGTTGTTGCAGCGGCTCCGGCCCCGCCATGCCCGCCCCGTGCCAGCACAAGCGGGCCAAATCGTGGGCCTCGCCCAGGGCCGCCAGTCGCTCGTGGGCGGCCAGATCGGGCGGCGTCGCCCGCTCCACCACCACATCCAGACCGTTGTCGGCCTCGGTGATCATCAGCCCGCCCCGGGCGCCGGCGGGCCACAAGGCCGCCACATCCGCCGCCACCGCGCTGGCGAAGGCCGCCACCGCCGGGGTCAGGGCGGGACAGGGCGCGGGCAGCGGCACCACCTCATGGCCCCGATGCTGCTGGAATCCCAGCCGCCCCCAAGCCACCGTCACCCCCGCCCGGCGACGGCCGCCCGCCACCGACACCGGATTCGTCACCACCGCCGGGTCCAGCCCGTGCTGGCGCAACGCCCGCCGCACCCGGTCCGCTTTGAAGGCGTCATGCGCCGCTGTTGTGAGATGTTGCACCGCACAGCCGCCACAGCGGTCGGCCACGGGACAGGGGGGCGTCTGGCGCGCCGGTCCCGCCGTCACCACCGCCTCCAGCCGGGCCGGGCGCACCGGCCCCTTGCCGGGCAAGGGCCGCACCCGCACCACGTCGCCGGGCGCGGCGCCGGGAATGGCCAGCCAGCCGTCGCCATGGGCCGCGAGGCCGTCCCCCTGATCGCCGAGGGCGGTGACGGTCAGGGTCAGCGGCGGCTTCAGGGTCACCGGCGGCTGGGGCCGGGGCGTTCGCCGGGGGCGGCTCACAGGGCTTCCCGCGCCAGATCGTCGGTGAAGCGCCGGAACACCTCCCGCACCGCCTGATCAAAGGCCGCCACCGCCGCATCCACCGAGTCCGAGGCCGCCGGCCGGGTCACCTGATAGCGCCACACCCCCAGCAGGGCGTTGTCACCGTCGGCTTGGTTCGCGGACATTTCCAGGGTCACCCGCACCCGGGGCGCCGAGCCGCGCACGTGCTCCAGTTGCTCCAGCCGGCCCTGAACATAGAGCCGGGGATGGGCGCGCACACCCGGTCCCGCCACCCGGGGCGCCACCCGCGCCGCCCGCAGCCAGTCGGTGAGCGCCATTTCCAGCATCTCGGCGGGAGGCTGGGCCCACAGGAAGGTGTTGTATTGATAAAGCCGTTCCGGATGATCCACCGGCACGTACAGCAGGGGCGTATCGCCCACAATGCCGGCGGCCAGGATTCCATCCACCTGCAAGGTGCCGCCCAGCACCGGCCGGGGCAGACTCTGGGTCGGCAGCCCGGGGGCCAGCCGGTAGTAGCTGTCGGGCGTCGGCGGCGGGCCCACACACGCCGCCACCAACAAAATCGCCAGCACCGCCCCCAGCCGTTTCATGGTGTTCTCCCGCTGAAGCGCTTCACCCCTCTAAACCAATCAGCAAATGGGTGCCGACACAAGCCTCTCCCGCCGCCTCCCGCATCATCAACGGTGCCTGCCGCAGCAGTCGGGCCCCGTGGTTGTGCAGACCGTCCGTCTCCCACCCGCGGCCGGTGGCGTACAGGGGGGCGTTTTCGGCATAGCGCGCGGCGTTGGCCCGGGCTTCGGTGGAGAGGGCGCTGCCGTCCTCGGTCAGGCCGGCATGGGGGTGGGGCAACCCCTGATAGGTTCCGTCCCGGGCCGCCACCCCCAGCCCGGCACCCCGGCAGCGGTCCCGCAGGTCCAGGTCCTCGAATCCCCAGCCGGGGTAGGCATTGCTGAAGCCGTTCACCCGTTCCACATGGCCGCATTGCATCAGCACCACACCGCCGAACAGGTCGGTCACCCGGTGATGAACGGCCACGCCATCGGGACCGGCATAGCGGCCGGGGCCATGGGTAATAAGCCGGGTGGGCTGTTCCGGCCAGCGATAATCGGCCCACAAGGGCAGCCAGTCCACATCATGGAAACACACGTAGGCCGCCGCGCCCCGCCCCCAGGCGAACGCGGCATTGAGCAGCCGCCCCTTGTTGAAGGGCCCACCGGGCGCTTGCTCCGCCACTACCAGACGCACGGGAATGTGCCGGTCCAGCTTGTCGCGGCGGAAATAACGGACCATGTGGCCCAGAAAAGTGCGCAGATGCCGAGGCCGGTCGCGGTAGGGCACCAGCACCGCCAGGGGCGGCCAGGGCGCGGTGGAATCGCCGTCGGCCACGGCGCATCAACGCCCGGCGGCGGCCATCTCGCCCCCGCGCAGACCGGCCCGCTGCACCAGCGCGTGCAAATCCCGCACCGCCTGTTCGCGTCCCTCCGCCGGCACCCCTTCCACGTAGTGCTCCACGAAATTGGGGCTACGCAAACGGTCGCGGATGCGGTCGCGCAGGATTTCCAGGGCCTGCCCCTCCTGCAGAATACCGCGGGCGCAGATCTCCAGCAGCCGGCGGGTCCGCAGGTTCAGGGGCTGATCCCGGGGGTCCAGGGTGGCGATGACCCGTTCCTGCTGGACATAGCGGCAGACCAGCATGTCCACCCGCTCCACAAAACGCTGGCGCCACTGGTCGGGCAACTTGGCCCGCAGGAAAGCCCGCTGCATGGCGCCGGAAGCCTTCAGCACGTCCAGGGGCTTGTCCGAGTCCGGCAGCAGTTCGGCGGCGGACCGCGTCACATCCAGCACGTGGCGAATGGCGCCGATCACGTCGGGCAGGATGTCCTGACCATAGGGCGCTTCCATCAGATCCACCAAGTACTGCAATTGCCCCACCCGGCTGGGAATTTCCCGCAAGACCTGCTCCAGGCCCTGGGGAATGGCGCCCGACTGCACCATGCGCTGGGCCATGAGCACGCCGCGTTTGGTGACGGCCTCGGCCAGGGGCGTCCCCCCGGCCAACCGGCCATAGCCCGGCCCCGCCGCCACCGTCGCCTCCATGAAGGTGGCGAACAGGCCCGAATCGTCCTCTCCCTGGTCGCGGGTCAGGGGCTTGGTGCTGCCCAGTTCCCGGGCCACCCGCTCAAACAGCACTTCCCGGGTGCAGGGCATGGGGTTGGCGGCCATGATCTTGTTCAGCCGGGTGAGATCCGTGCCGCCGCTGGCATTGGTGGCCCGGCCGGCGGACAAATCCACCAAGGCGATGAGGGCCCGGCCCAGGTTGCCCCGAGCGCCCAACATTTCCTGCACCCCGTTGGCCCCGTCCAGGATCTCGGCCAGGATTTCGTCCACCAGCACGGCGGAATCCCGGTCGAAAGCGGGCCCCGGCGGCACCAGTTCGAACAGGCTGTCCAGCTTGCCCACCCAACTCGATCCGCCGCTGAGGCAGGCGGCCACGGTGGCCCGCAGAACAAAGGGCAACTCATGCGCCGGCACCTGCGGCGCCAGCACTTGATAAAAGGCGGGCATGCGCTTTTCCCGCAGGTCGGGCACGAACCGGCGCACGGCGTTGCAGTCCTGGGCCCGGGCCACCATGCGGTCCACGGCCCAGTAAAGACGACTGTTGCGCTCGGAGGGGTTCTGCCCCGTTTTTTCCGACTGCAACGTGGCCACCCGCGCCACTGCCTGACCGATCAAGGACTCCTGGCGCTGCACCAATCGCAGATGGGTGATGTTGTGCAGCAGCTCGGTGGGGGTGATCACGTGCTTGTCCAAGTACTTACGCAACAGGCGGCCGATGGTTTTGCGGCTGGGGAAGGCATAGAAGTCGTCCAGGGTCTCGCACACCGGGGCCCAGTCCACGGGCACCACATTGACCGGCGGTTCGGGGCGGCCCTCGCCCTCGGCCTCGAACACCACCTTTTCCGCGATACGGCCGTTGCGGCGGATGCGCTGCTCCAGCACCTGCACGGCATCGAACTGACCCGACGCCAGCAGGGCCTTGGCCTCCCGCTGCGCCGCCCATTTGTCCGGTGTCAGATTTTGGACCGTCCAACGGCTGCCAATGCGGACCTGTACTTCAAAATTCGGCTGTTCCACCACACCCCCTCCAAGCCCGACACCGGGGATTCCGTCCTGTCGTTCCTCCGCGGGGGAAGAGCGCCGACGGTCCCTCTGTTTTTTCACGTGTGCGCTTCGGGCCGCCCCCCTGCCGTCAAGGGGTCGGTTCCTCAAAGTCTAAACCATCCCCAAACAGGGCGTCATCCCCTGAATCGTGATAGCAATCACGCTTGACCATTGGTATTATGTGTTTAGACGTGTTGAAATGTGACTTGGTGCTGCCTATTGCGGTGCGTTTCCCCACCGGCCGGCCCATGGTATCAAGGCGGCCGTGGAATGGAAGGCGGAGGCGCCGGTGGCGTTCGTGCTGCTACAGCTTCTCAACGGCCTGGCCAGTGCGGCGGCACTGTTCCTGGTGGCCAGCGGGTTGTCGTTGATTTTCGGGGTGACGCGGGTGGTGAACTTCGCCCACGGTGCCCTGTACATGCTGGGGGCCTATCTGGCGCTGGACCTGGTGCCGTGGGTGGGCTTCTGGCCGGCCCTGCCCTTGGCGGCCTTGGGGGTGGCCCTGTTCGGCGCGGTGGTGGAACGGCTGATTCTGCGCCGCATCTATGGCGCGCCGGAGCTGTTTGCGCTGCTGGCCACCTTTGGCGTGGCGCTGATGGTGGAGGACGGCGTGGTGCTGATCTGGGGCCCCGACGACCGCCTGGGACCTCAGGCGCCGGGCCTGAGCGGGGCGGTCACCCTGTTCGGACAGCCCTTTCCTGCCTATGACCTGTTCCTGATCCTGCTGGGGCCGCTGGTGCTGGGGGCCTTGTGGCTGCTGTTCCAGCGCACCCGCTTTGGCATCCTGGTGCGGGCCGCCACCCAGGACCGGGAGATGGTCAGCGCCCTGGGCGTGGACCAGCGGCGGCTGTTCTCGCTGGTGTTCGTGCTGGGGGCCGGGCTGGCGGGCCTGGGGGGAGCGCTCCAGCTCCCGCGGGAGACGGTGCACCACGCCATGGACCTGTCGGCGGTGGTCCAGGCCTTCGTGGTGACGGTGATCGGCGGCATGGGCAGCCTAGCCGGCGCGTGGTGGGCGGCGGTGCTCATCGGGGTGGTGAACGCTTTCGGCCTCGCCCTGGTGCCCCAGGCCAGCCTGGTGTTGCCGTTCGTGCTGATGGCGATGGTGCTGGTGGCGCGGCCGCACGGCCTGCTGGGCCGCCCCCCCGCCCGACCGGACACGGCCCCGGCGGTGCATGCCGCGGCGGCGCCGCTGCGGCCCTTCACGCGGATGGAGCGGCTGCTGGCGGGACTGGTGATGGCCGGGCTGACCCTGGGGGCGATTCTGGGAGGGCCCTGGGGCCGGGATCTGCTGTCGGAAACCCTGATCCTGGGGCTGTCCACGGCCGGGTTGCAGTTCCTTACCGGCCTCGGTGGACTGGTGTCCTTTGGTCATGCCGCCTTTTTTGGCCTGGGCGCCTATGCGGCGGCGCTGGTGCATACGGCCACCCCACTGGGCATGAGCGGTGCCCTGGTGGCCGGCCCCCTGGCGGGTGGCCTGCTGGGCGCCGCCTTCGGCCCCCTGTGTGCCCGGCTGGGCGGGGTCTATCTGGCCATGCTGACCCTGGCCCTGGCCCAGAGTCTGCACGCCCTGGCCACCCAATGGCTGGCGGTCACGCATGGCGACAACGGCATTCTGGGGGTGTGGCCCAACGGTTGGGCGGGCACGCCCACGGGCTTTCTGTTGCTGGTGGCCGGCCTGACCCTGGTAACGGTGCTGGGTTTGCGGCGTCTGGCCTTCGCGCCCTTTGGGCTGGCGCTGCGGGCAGCGCGGGAAGCCCCGGTGCGGGTGGAAACCCTGGGCGTGCCCGTCACCGCCGCGCGCACCGGGGCCTTTGCCGTGGCCGGCGCGGTGGCCGGCCTGGCCGGCGGGCTGTGGGTCCACCTGAAGGGCAGCGTCTTCCCCGAGGTGCTGGGGGTGGGCACCTCGGTGGACGCCCTGGTGATGCTGCTGCTGGGCGGCATCGCGACCATGATGGGGCCGTTCCTGGGCGCCGGGGTGTTCAAGGGACTGCAGGTATGGGTGTCGGGCTGGACCGACTATTGGCAACTGGTGCTGGGGGCGGTGGTGCTGCTGCTGGTGGTGCTGCTGCCCGATGGCCTGGTGGGCAGTGCTGGCCGCCTGCGCCGGGCGCTCCACCGCCGTCAATTGGCGCTGGGACGCTGGCGGGCGCGCCGCCGGGGGCAACAAGCATGAGCCCGCCCCTGTTGACCGTAACAGACCTGTGCCTCTCCTTTGGCGGCGTGCGGGCGGTGGACGGCGTCTCCTTTACCGTGGCGGCCGGCGAACGGGTGGCCCTGATCGGCCCCAACGGCGCCGGCAAGTCCACCTGCTTCAACCTCATCGGCGGCCACCTGCGCCCCGACCGGGGCACCATCCATCTGGCCGGCCGGCCAGTGACCGGGCTGCCGCCCCGGGCCTTGTGGCGGCGGCAGGTGGGCCGCACGTTCCAGATCGCCCGCCCCCCCGCCGGCCTGACGGTGATGGAGGCCGCCCAGTTGGCGGTCCAGGCGGCCCGGGGGCGGGCCCTTCACCCCCTGGCCGGCCACCACGCCCGCCGGGAGGAGGCCCGTTGGCTGCTGAAGCGGGTGGATCTGGCCGATCTGGCGGGACAGGCGTGCACCACCCTCTCCCACGGCGACCGCAAACGCCTGGATCTGGCCCTGGCGCTGGCGGGAAGCCCGCGCCTGTTGCTGATGGACGAACCCACCGCCGGCATGGCGCCGGGGGAACGGGCGGCGCTCATGACCCGGGTGGCGGCGGAAGGAGAACGCCGCGGCATGGGCGTGCTGTTCACCGAGCACGACATGGACGTGGTCTTCGATCACGCCCATCGTGTGCTGGTGATGGCCGCCGGCCGGCTGGTGGCGACGGGCTCCCCGGCGGAGGTTCGCCTTGACCCCACGGTGCGTGCCGTTTATATGGGCGACGCTGACGCCCTCGAGCCCCGGGAGGAATCTGTCTCATGAGTAATTCCACCGCCCCCACCGTCACATACTCGGTGGTCGTGCCCGTCCATAACGAGGAAGAAAACATCGCCTTCCTGGTGGACGAACTGATCCCGGTGCTCGATGCCCTGCCGGGGGCCAGCGAAATCATCTATGTGGACGACCGCTCCACCGACGGCACCCTGGAGCGATTGCGGGAGGTCCAGGCCCGGGTGGGGGACCGTCTGCGCATCCTGTGCCATGCCCAGCGGTGTGGCAAGTCGGCCGGCCTGATCACCGCCATTGCCGCCGCCCGGGGGGAGATCATCATCACCATGGATGGGGACGGCCAGGACGATTCCCTGGACATCCCCTCCTTCCTGGCCGCCCTGGCGGCGGCGGAAAATCCCGACCAGTGCATGGTGGTGGGCTGGCGCCAGAGACGGCGCGACAACTGGGTGCGGCGCCTGTCCTCCCGCATGGGCAACGGCGTGCGATCGCGACTGCTGGCCGATGGCACCCCTGACACCGCTTGCGGTCTCAAGGTATTCACTCGGGCCGCCTTCATGGCCATGCCCCATTTCGACAACATGCACCGGTTCCTGCCGGCGCTGATGATCCGGGCCGGCGGCACGGTGATATCGCGGGAGGTCAATCACCGGCCCCGCCACGCGGGTCAGGCCAAGTACGGGGTCTGGAACCGCCTATGGGTGAGCCTGTTTGACCTGGTGGGCATGATGTGGTTGCAACGCCGTCCCTATCGGGGGCGGCTGCGGGACGATGTGCCCTCCGACCTTTCCTCCTGATCGGGATACCGTCCATGGCCGATACCCTGTGGATAATCGTGGGATTCGCCGGGCAGGCCCTGTTTTCGGCCCGTTTCCTGGTGCAGTGGATCGCCAGCGAACGGCACAAGCGCAGCATCATCCCGGTGGCTTTCTGGTATTTCAGCATCTGCGGCGGCGGCACCTTGCTGGCCTATGCCATCTATCGCGGTGATCCGGTGTTCATTGCCGGTCAGGCCGGGGGACTGCTGATCTACTTCCGCAATCTCTATTTCGTGTTCCGGGAACACCGGGCCGGCGCCCCGCTGGAGCCCACCCCCGATCCCGGCCCCCACGATTCCGCCGCCGACAACGACGCCGACCGCTCCGGCGCCTGATCCCTTTTTCCCGCCACGACCAAAAAAATACAGGCCCTGCCTTGACAGCGGGGCCTGTTGCGCCTATGTCCCTGGCACTCACCAGGGGAGAGTGCTAACAGCCCGCGCGGCCACGGCACAACACCTGGAAAACCAAGGGTTTTTTGACACATCCCTTCGAGACGGAGCGTGGAATCATGAAATTTCGTCCGCTGCATGACCGTGTGCTGATCCGTCGCCTGGAATCCGAGGAAAAGACGGCCGGGGGCATCATCATCCCCGACACCGCCAAGGAAAAGCCCATGGAGGGCGAGGTGGTGGCCGTGGGTTCCGGTGCCCGCGACAACAACGGCCAGCTGATCACCCCCGACGTGAAGACCGGTGACCGGGTGCTGTTCGGCAAGTGGTCCGGCACCGAGGTCAAGATCGACGACGAAGACCTGCTGGTGATGAAGGAAGCCGATATCATGGGTGTGATCGAAGGCTGAGCCCTTCTCCGTTCCTGACGTCTCTCTCCATCAGCCCCTTATCAAAGAATTTGGAGCACGACATATGGCTGCCAAGGACGTGAAGTTCGGCACCGAGGCCCGCAACCGCATGCTGGCCGGCGTGGACATTCTGGCCGAAGCCGTGAAGGTGACCCTGGGTCCCAAGGGCCGCAACGTGGTGATCGAAAAATCCTTCGGTGCGCCCCGGATCACCAAGGACGGTGTGACCGTGGCCAAGGAAATCGAACTGAAGGACAGGTTCGAGAACATGGGCGCCCAGATGGTGCGCGAAGTGGCCTCCAAAACCGCCGATCTGGCGGGCGACGGCACCACCACCGCCACCGTGCTGGCGCAG
>CAZHRQ010000053.1:0-16313 GCA_964535075.1 uncultured Rhodobacterales bacterium
GCGAGGTGGTGGCCCGTGCCCACGCCGGCACGCCGGTGCTGGGCATCTGCAACGGCTTCCAGATCCTTACCGAGTGTGGTCTGTTGCCCGGCGCCTTGATGCGCAACGCCGGTCTTACCTTCGTCTGCGATGATGTGTGGCTGCGGGTGGAGCGCACCGACCTGCCCTTCACCGGCGCCTATGGCCCCGAGCAAGTGATCCGCGTCCCGGTGGCCCACCACGACGGCAACTACTTCGCCGACGCGGACACCCTGAAGCGGCTCCACGATCAGCGACAGGTCGTATTCCGCTACTGCACGCCCGAAGGCACCCTGGACGACAGCGCCAATCCCAACGGCTCCCGCGATCACATTGCCGGCATCGTGGATGAGCGGGGCCGGGTGCTGGGCATGATGCCGCACCCGGAACGGCTGGCCGATCCGGCCCTGGGCGGCACCGATGGCGCCCCCCTGTTCACGGGGCTGGTGGCGGCTCTGGCGGGATAGAGCGGATCGCCGTCAATAGAGCGGGCCGGCGGGCGGAACACGGCCGTTGCCGATTGCCGCGCCGGCGGGAAGCAGCTAGCATCGCCGGCACGACTGACTTTTTCCGTACAGGTTTCCGGCATGCCCCTGCCCCTTGCTCCCCTGACTGCTTCGCCATGCCATCATCGCGTCCGGAGGTCTCCCTGGCCGCTGCTGGCGGGGCTGCTGCTGGGCGCCAGTCCGGCTGTCGCGGAGGAAACCCTCCCGCCCACCACCGACCCCGCGCCGCATGTTTTCGATCCCGATGCCTTTGCCCCGGACCCCTATCAGCCGCCCCCTTACGTGCCGGCAGACCAGGACCCCGCCGCCTCGGTGACCCTGCGCACCAAAGGGGAACCACCGCCCGCTGATCCCCGCCCCGCCGATCCCCGTCCCGCCGATCCCCGCCCCGCTGATCCCCGGATGGCGGCCCGGGCGCAGGAAATTTGGCCGCCCGTACCGCCCCCCGAGGGCCTGCCCACCCTGCCCGGGCCTTCCGTGGGATTGATTAACCGGCAAACCCAGGTCCCCGACCGTCCGGAAACACCAGATACCCGGCCCCCAAAGCCGGGCACGGGACCGGCTCTGGTGCTGGCCGAAGCGGTAACCTATGACCCCGATGCCGAAGAAGTGGTGGCCGAAGGCCGGGTGGAAATCTCCCAGGGCGATTATGTCCTGCTGGCGGAACGGGTCCGGTACGACCGGGTGCGGGATGTGGTGAAGGCCGAGGGACGGGTCAGCCTGCTGGACCCCACCGGCAACGTGGCCTTTTCCGAGCAGCTTGAGGTTACCGGCGACCTGAAGGACGCCGTGGCCCAGCGCTTGGGGCTGTTGATGGAAGACAACACCCGGGCCGCCGCCAACCGGGGGGTGCGTCGCGACGACAAAATCGACTTGTGGAGGGCGGTCTACAGCCCCTGCCGACTGTGTGACGCCGACCCGGACCGGCCGCCGTTATGGCAACTGAAATCCCGCACGCTCCACTATGATCAAACCACCCATGTGGTGCGCCACCGTGACACGCGGCTGGAGGTGGGCGGGGTTCCGGTGTTCTGGACCCCATACTTGGCCCATGCCGACGGCACTATTGATCGCAAAACCGGCCTGTTGCCGCCCTCCTGGGGCCAGCGCAGCGGCCTGGGCACCTACATGCAGCAACCCTTTTTCTGGGCCATCGCGCCGGACCGGGACCTGACCCTGACACCCCGCCTGTATCTCGACAACGTTCAGCCGCTGATGGACGCGGAATACCGGCAGCGGTTTGGCAACGGCGAGTTTTCCCTGCACGCCCGGGGCACCTTTGAGCCGGAAGGCGGCAAGCAGGGCGACACCCGGGGACGCGGTGACATCCGCCTGGACGGCGCCTTCGCCCTCAATCCGGCGTGGCGCGCCACCGGCACCCTGCACCGCGTCTCCGACGACACTTTCCTGCGTCGCTACGGCTATTCCTTCGATGACTGGCTCACCAGCCAACTCAGCGTCGAGCGTCTGGTGGGCAACCAGTATGCCGATATCACCGGCTACCTGTTCCAGGACCTGCGCGCGGACGTGGACAACGACACGGTGCCGGTGGTGGCCCCGGTGATCACTCTGGAAAACCAATGGGCCAGCGCCGTCCCCGGTGCCTGGTGGACCTATGACCTGAACACCTACAACATCCTGCGCAAGGAAGGCATGAACACGGCCCGCCTCTCCAACCGCCTGGGCTGGCACCTGCCCATGCTGGCCCCGGGCGGACAGGCCTTGCGTCTTGACCTGACGGTTCAGGGCGACCTCTACGGTGTGGACAGCCAGCCCCGCCCCGATGGCGTCGGCACCTGGTCTGGGACCACCGGGCGCCTGTTCCCCCAGGCCATGCTGAGCTGGCGCTGGCCGCTGGTGCGCCAACACGACGGGTGGCAGGAGGTGCTGGAACCCCAGGTCACGGCCAAGGTGGCTCCCAATGGCAACAACCCCTGGCACATCCCCAACGAAGATTCCGTGGACGTGGAGTTTGATAACACCGACCTGTTCCAGCCCACCCGCTTTTCCGGTCTTGACCGGGTGGAGCCGGGACAGTGGGTGGATTACGGCATTCGCTGGAGCGGCTTTGCCCAAGGGGGAGGCAACGCCAGCATGCTGGTGGGGCAGAGCTATCGCTTCCAGAAGTACTCGCCCTATCCTGTCGGCACGGGGCTGGAAGACCAGGTTTCCGACATTGTGGGCCGCGTGGACATTCAGCCCGAGTCCGACGTGGACCTGATGTATGCCTTCCGCTTCGACCACGCCACCTTTGCCCCGCGGCAGACGGAAGTGGCCGGGCTGTTCGGGCCCGAAACCTTGCGGGTGGGGGTGGACTATCTGAATGTGGCGCCGGAACAGGGGCTGGGCCTGGACGAGCGTGAGGAAATTGCCGCCGGATTTCAGAGTCAGTTTCGCGACTACTGGTGGGCTTTCGGGGGCTTTCGCAAACGGCTGAACAATCCCGCCGGCATGGTCTCCCAGACCTTCGGCATCGGCTATCGGGATGAGTGTTTCGAGCTGGATCTCACCTACGAACGGGAATTCTACGACGACCGTGACCTCACTAGCCAGTCCACGATCCTTTTACAAATCCACTTCAAGAACCTGGGGGGCTTCCGGCGCTCGGTCTTTGGGGATCAGCAAACGGTCGGCAACGAGAACAACGCCCTGGACGGGTTATAAGGAGAAAGGCTCATGAACGGTTCCGGCGCGCTTTTTCGCCCGCGCACGGCCCTGGCGGCCACACTGGCCTTGCTCGTGCTTGGCCCGGCAGGGGCCGTGGCGGAGCCCTGTGACCGCCCCCAATCGGCCCGAGAGCGTACCATCTGCGCGACCCCCAAACTGAAGCAGGAATTCGAGATCCTGGAGGCCCTGTACGAGGCGGCACAGGAGGAAATGCCGGCCACCAAACAAGGCGACCTGGAGCGGTCCCAGGCCCTGTGGGAACGCCGGCGCGACCGCACCTGCTCCCCGACTCGCATGGCCCGGGAAGCGGTGGTGGGGTGCCTGTATGTCATGATCCGCCAGCGGGAAGACGAAATTCTGGATCAGTTGGAACAACCCTGAGAAAACAGGGTCAGGCGGCAAAACGGGAGAGCCACAGGGCTGATCGGTAAGATTGGGCCGCTCGCCGAGGGTGGCCCCGTCCGCCGATCCGGCAGGCCCGCCGCGCACCGCTCCCGCAACGTTACCATATGCTTTTCAAGCCATCTCACCCGGGGCATGAATCACACCTTTGGACATAAAGCGCCGCCTCCCTGGATGGGGGGCCGAGTGGTCGAAGGCGCTCACCTGTTAAGAGAGTACACCGCGATCCGCTCTCGTGTTCGAATCTCTCTCCCTCCGCCATGACGCCGATGGTGCAGATTGTTCCCCCTCGTTGTTTAAAAACTTTAGTCTCACGGCGTGTTGGCCGCGAGCCAGCGGGCCAGATCCTCGGTTTCGAAATCCACATGACGGCTCACATCGTCTGGCAAAGCCACTTCTTTCTGCGTCCAATGGTCGGCGTTGCGCACCCAGACCGTGGTCATCCCCAGGGCCGCCGCCGGGGCTAGATTGCGGGCCAGATCCTCGAACAATACCGTCTCGCGCGGGTCCACTCCGTGCCGGGCCACCAGCCGCTGATAGGTCTCCGGCTGTGGCTTGGGGATGTAGTCGGCCGCCACGATGTCGAAAATGTCATCGAACAGCGCCGTCAGGCCCAGGCGGTCCAGCACGTTGCGGGCATGTCGCTCGGAGCCGTTGGTGAAGATCAGCCGCCGCCCCGGCAACCGCGCCACCGCGTCCGCCAAGGCAGGATCGGGCGATAGGGCCGTAAGACTGATGTCGTGCACATAGGACAGAAAGCGTTCGGGCTCCAGGCCGTGGACCAGCATCAGTCCCCGCAGGGTGGTGCCGAACTCGCAGTAGTATTTTTTTTGCAGGGCGTAGGCTTCGGGCTCGGACATCTTCAGGGTCTCGGCGATGAACTGCCGCATGCGCACGTCGATCTGGGCAAACAGATTGCACGATGCCGGATAAAGGGTGTTGTCCAGATCGAACAACCACACCCCGGCCCGGGAAAGGCGGGCATGGGGGCGGGACGAAACAATGGCGGTCATGGCAACGGCACCCTGTTTGCGCGTTGAGGGGAAAAGGCTACACTATAGGCCAAGGCGCCGCCGGGAAATGCCCGAGGCCCGAGGCGCGGAAAGAATGCGCCCCCGGGCAGGCCCCGGACGGAAGACGGCAGAATCCTCGTGCACCGGCGCCGACCCGCTCGGCCCGGGCCACAGGCAACAAGGAGCGCGGAACGGCATGATCGGCGGTTCCCTCTCGGCCCCGGCATCCCCCAGCGACGACCCGGCCCCAACCCTGGCCGGGGACGTGGTGGCCGGTTATGCCGGCGTGGCCCTGAGACTGCACGGCGATGGCAGCTTGGCCGGCGCCAACGAACGGGGCCACGGACTGGCGGCCCTGATGGCGCGGGGACTGGTGCCCGGCATTACCAATCTGGTGCAGCGCGCCCGCACCCAAGGCGGGGCCGTCACCGATACGGTGGAGATTTCCACCGGGCCCGGCGCTCAGGTGCTGATGGTCACCGTGCTGCCCCTGGCCGATGGCGGCCAGATGGTGCTGGGCCACGACGCCACCCTGGAACGCAACCTGCGGACCGCTTTGGTGGAAAGTCGCCAGCGTTACAAGGACCTGGTGGAAGCCAGTAACGATTTCGCCTGGGAGGTGGGCACCGATGGGGCCTTCACCTTTGTCAGCCCCCGGGGCGCCCTGGGGTTTGCCGCCAGCGACCTGGTGGGTCAGGCGCCCCAGGACCTGCTGCTGGACCCGGAGCTGGAAAACCAGCCCAACCCCTTCCTGGCCCACCGCCCCATGGACGAAGTGGAGGTGTGGGTCCGCCGGGCCGACGGCGAACCCGCCTGCATCCTCACCACGGCCATCCCCCTGAGCGACGCCGCCGGCCAATGGCGCGGGACCCGCGGCGTGGCCCGGGATGTCACCAACGACCGCGAACGGGACGCGGCCCTCAATCGCTCCCAACACCGGGAACAACTTCTCACCTACATCGTGCGCACGGTGCGCAACGAGGTGGACCCCCGCGACATGCTGCGGGCGGCGGCGGTTTCGGTGTCTAGCGCCATGGGCGCTGACGTCTGCCAGATCTTCCATCGGGACGACAAACACCGGTTTCGGGAAGCGGCCACCTACGGCACCCTGGCCGAGTCGGTTCCCGTGTGGTCGGTGGTGGACGGCCTCAGCTTCGGCGGGGATTCCCTGGAAATGACCTTCGGCGACTGGCGGGTGCTGGCCAACACCAGCATCTATCGCCACCAGACCAACGGCGCCTTGTTGCTCTGGCGGACGGCGGGCCGGCTGACCTGGACCGACGAGGAACGCACCCTGGTCTCCGACGTGGCCAACCAGATCGGCATCATCCTGGAACAGATCCACAACCACGAACGCATCCTGCACCTCACCCGCACCGATCCCCTGACCGAGTTGCTGAACCGGCGCGCCTTCCTGCAGGAAGTCACCCGGCGCCACCGCCGTTTGTCCCACGACAATCAGTCGGCCGCCCTGATGTATGTGGATCTGGATAATTTCAAACTGGTCAACGACACCCATGGTCATCAGCGGGGGGATGAAGCCCTGCTGGCCCTGCGCGATCTCCTGGTACGCCATACCCGGCCCACCGATCTGGTGGCGCGCCTGGGGGGCGATGAATTCGGGGTCTGGCTGGAACGCATCTCCAAGGAGGACGCCACCCGCAAAGCCGAACGGCTGCTGGAGATGGTGGCCCCCCTGGACGCCTATTCCGGGGCACCGGACCGACCCCTGACAGTCTCCATCGGGCTGGCCTATCACGATCCCGAACGGCCTCACCCCCTAAAGACTCTCATGGCCCGGGCCGATCAGGCCCTGCATGATGCCAAACATCATGGTCACGCCGCGCTGCGGATTGCCCGGCCGGCGGAGACCTGGGAAGTGGAGGAACCGCAGTGAGCGGCGTGGTCAAAAAGGTCCTCAGTCTGTTCATGGGCGATCACGAGGACGACGAAAAGGTGGAACCGGGACGCCGCCGGAGCGACGACAGCGCCCGCGCCCTGGAAGCCGCCATTCGCTCCCCCGATCCCGAGGTGCGGCGCGCCCTGGCCGCCGCCCAGAACACCCGTCCTGATGTGCTGAACGCCCTGGCCGATGATCCCGATTCGGAGGTGCGCTGCGCCGTGGCCGCCCATGCCGCCACCCCGGCCCGCACCCGGCGACGTTTGGCCGACGACGCGGACACGGACGTCCGCAGCGTCCTGGCACGCCGTATCGCCCATCTGGCGCCCGGTCTCACCGCCGACGAACAGGATCGCCTGCGGCGGGTAACCTATGAAACCCTCACCGTGCTGGCCCGGGACCAAGCGGCCCGGGTGCGCCGGGTGCTGGCCGAAACCCTGAAGGAAATGGCCGATGCGCCCCCCGATGTGATGCGGCGGCTGGCGGCCGATGTGGAACTGGTGGTGGCGGCGCCGGTGCTGGAGTTCTCGCCGGTGCTCACCGATCAGGACCTGCTGGAGATCATCGCCAGCCCGCCTTCCACCGGGGCCCTGGCCGCCATTTCCCGGCGGGCCCGGGTGCGGGAACCGGTTGCCGACGCCATCGCCCTCACCGGCGACAGCGAGGCCATCGCCGTGCTGCTGAGCAATTCCAGCGCCCAGATCCGCGAGGAAACCCTGGATGCCCTCATTGATCAGGCGCCGGGCATGGAAATGTGGCACGACCCGCTGGTCCGCCGCCCCCACCTTTCGCCCCACGCCGTGGCCCGGCTGGCGGAATTCGTCGCCGATCACTTGGTGGACGTGCTGGCAGATCGGGACGACCTGGACCGGGAAACCGCGCGCAAGGTGGCGCAGGAAGTCAAGCGCCGGTTGAAATTAGACCAAACCCAGAGCGAGGACGAGGAGGAAAACGTCCCCAAACCCCAGCCCAACCGCTCCCCCTATCACCAGGCGTTGGAGATGTACCGGGCCGGCCGGCTGGAAGAAGACATTATTGTTTCCGCCTTGCAGGCCCGGGACTTGAACTTCGTGCAGGCGGCCATTGCCGTGCGCTCCGGCCTGCCGGAAGCGGTGGTGCGCCGGACGGTGGCCGCCCGCAGTGCCAAGGGCGTGGCCTCCCTGGCCTGGAAGGCGGGGCTGTCCATGGCCACGGCGGAAGCGCTGCAACACACCCTGGGCCGCATCCCTCGACACGAAATCCTGGTTCCCACCAGCAAGGGAGGCTATCCCCTGAACGCCTCGGAAATGAAATGGCAGCTCAAGTTCTTCCTCAGCCTGGAAATGGACTCGGGCCGCAACGTGGGGGTGGGCGGCTTCCAGAAAAAGAAATAGCCGCGATCCGTCTTTCGTCTTACGGCCGGCACCAGCGCAGCACCAGGGCATCCCGGCCATCGGCATAGTAGCGAGGCCGGCGCCCCGCCGTCTCGAACCCGGCCCGCTGATAAAGGGCCCGGGCCGCGTCATTGTCGGTGGCCACTTCCAGAAACAGGCACCAGGGCACGGCGGCCTGGGCCGCCGCGACCAGCCGCGCGCCCACGCCCCGGCCGCGGTGATCGGGCAGGACACCGAGGCTGAGAATCTCGCCTTCGTCAGCGGCGATGCGCCACAGGGCAAAACCCAGAGGGGCTTCCCCGGCGCAGGCCACACACCCACCCGTGCCCGGCAACGGCACCAGCCGGGCCATCACGGTCTCCCCCCACGGTTCGGCGAAGCACTGGCCATGGAGCGCCGCCAGCACCGGCGCGTGGGCCAAGGTCACCGGGACCAGATGGAGGGACGGGGAAGCGATCATGGCGGCTCTCCGGACAATCAGGGAGAGGGCCAGAGTAACGCAGCCGCAACAGTGGTAACAGTGTGCTGCGGTTCTGGCCTGCCCCCTCCCCCGCTGGTACACTAGAGCGGATCGCCGTCAATGGGACCCCATTCTCGGGGCCCATTGACGGCGTGAATCGGCTCTATCCATTTGTTTTAGAGCGGATCGCGATCACAAACGGGGAGCCCGACCAACGTGCCTGAGGACCGGATCACCCTGCAAAACGGGGAAGTGCTTTTTCGCGAAGGGGACGAAAGCGACAGCGCCTTCACCGTCCTCACCGGCGAAGTGGAACTCACCAAGGACGCCCCGGACGGCCCGGTGCAACTGGCGGTCCTGGGGAAGGGCGAGACCTTCGGCGAAATGGGGGTGCTGGATGGCCGCCCCCGCAGCGCCACCGCCCGCGCCTTGGGACCGCTTACCGTGCAACGGGTGAGCCAGGACGTGTTCCTGCAAAAGCTGGAAGGCGACCCACAATTCAACCGACGGGTGATCGACGATCTGGTGCACCGCCTGCGCGCCGCCGATGGTCTGCTGGCCCAACGGGGCGGCACCAGCAAGGCGCCCGTGTTGTCGCCGGTGCCTGCCGCCGCGCCGCCCAAGCCTCCCCGACGTCAGTTGGGCACCAACGGCGGGGGGCTGCTGCGGTGGCTGTTCGGCCCCTCGCGCCGTAGCAACAAACCCACCAGCGCCCCCCAGCCCATGACCGGCGACAAGCCGCTGGTGGTGCTGGTGCCGCCGGTGGAAAACGATACCGACAACACCGTGCGTGACTCCTGGGTGGAAGCCCTGGCGGCCATGCCCGGTATCACCCCCAAGCCGGCCCCCGCCCCCGGCAGCGCCGACGAGCCCTATGCCCGCAAACTCCTGAAACTACGCCAGACCCTGGCCGAGGAAGGGGCCGACCTGCTGATCTGGGGCCTGTGCGAGCCGGGCGGTGAGCGGGTACGGCTGCGGGTGGTCAATGCCCTGCCCAGCGAACGCCCGGGTCAGGTGCGGGTGGAAATGCTGACCCTGTTGCCGGCGGAGCCCGATCCGGCGTGGCAGGCGGTGGTGCAGTTGGCGGCCTTGTGCGGCCTGGAACCCCGTTCCGACATACGCCTGGACCGCTACCGCGCCACCCTGGCCAGCCGCATCGAAGAGGTGCGCCCATTGTTGGAACTGCGGGGCATGACCGGGCTGGAACAGGCGGGCGTGATGGCCATGGTCGCCTCCGGCGCCGCCACCCTGGGCTTCTACGAAGGGTCGGGCGAGTGGCTGCGCAAGGCGGGCCTGGCCTATCGCAAGGCCCTGGACCTGCTGCCCCGCGACGCCGATCAGGAATGGGGCGCCCTCAACCGGGCCCTGGGCCTGACCCTGCAAGCCCTGGCCGACCAGACCGATGATGCCGACGCCCTGGAGGAGGCCATCGACGCCTTCCATGGCGCCACCGAGGTGTTTACCCGCGAGCTGTCGCCCCGCGACTGGTCGCAGTTGCAGAACCGCCTGGGCATTGCCTACTATCGCCTGGATCTGCGCACCGGCGATCCCCACCTGTTGAAGCGCTCCCTCAACCACTATCAATCCGCCCTGCAGGAGGTGCCCCGGGAAACCGATCCCGCGCGCTGGGCGGAAATCATGAACAACCTGTGCCAGACCCTACAGGTCTATGGCGATCACATGGGCAGTGTGGACATTCTCAACCGCGCCGTGGAAACCGCCCGCGCGGCCCTGGAGGAACGCCCGCGGGAAACGGCGCCTCTCTCTTGGGCCACCAGCCAGAACAACCTGGGATCGGCCTATTTCCTGATGGCGCGGCTCAGCCACGATCCCACCCACCTGGAAGCGGCGGTGGAGGCCTTCGGCCAGGCGCTGGAGGTGTTCGAGGCCCAGGGCGTGGCCCGCATGCGGACCGTGACCCGCACCAATCTGGACCGGGCCAATGCCGCCCTGCGCCGGCGCTCCGGCCGCAACGTGGGCCGCACACCGTGGGAAGAGGAGGCCGAGGACCGCCGGGCCACCGTGGACACCGGCAGCACCTCCATGACCCCGCCGGAGTCCTGATTACTTCGGGGCGCCCCGGGCTGTGGCGTCCCCCCGCCCCTCGGCCTCCCCCCGCCCTTCGGCCTCCCCCCGCCCCCCGGCCTCCAAGGCGCGGGTCGCGGTATTGATGCGCTGGTGCAGCAGGGCCTGGAAGTCCTTGCGGCTCAGGCCCGGGGGAATGGGGTCCAGAAACTCCAGGGTCACCGTGCCCGGGTGCCGGTCCACCGTGCCCCTGGGCCAGAACAGGCCGGAGTTCAGGGCCACCGGCACCACCGGCACCCCCAGGCGATCATAGAGCGCGGCCACCCCGGGATGGAACCGTCCCTCCTCGCCCGGCGGCACCCGGGTGCCTTCGGGGAAGATCACCAGCCACTGGCCCCGGCCCAGCGCGGCGGCCGCATCCTCGGTCATGCGGCGCAGGGCGGCGGCGCCGGCGGACCGGTCCACCGCCACGTTGCCGGCCGCCCGCAGGTACCAGCCGAACAGAGGCAGCCGCAGCAGTTCCTTCTTGAGCACGAACGACGGCCGCAGGCCCAGGGGATGCAGCGCCAGGGTCTCCCAGGCCGACTGGTGCTTCACCGCCAGGATGGCGGGCACGGCGGGCAGACGGTCGCGGCCTCGGATCCGGGAACGCAGGCCCACCACCCCCCGCAACAGGGCCTGCACTCCCGTGGTCCACAGCCGGGCAAAA
The DNA here is from genome assembly GCA_964535075.1 of uncultured Rhodobacterales bacterium. Lineage (GTDB taxonomy): Bacteria > Pseudomonadota > Alphaproteobacteria > Rhodospirillales > CAJXLG01 > CAZHRQ01. The sequence goes on from CAZHRQ010000053.1 coordinate 11,074, forward strand.
TCGTTGGCCCACCGCCAACGACCCGAGAGCACCACCGGCAGGCCAATCACCGCCAGCACCGTGGTCCACAGGTAGAACAATCCCACAAACATCAGCGAGCGCACTCGGGTCATGGGCTTTCTCCCACCGGGACATCCAGACTCATGCCGCCGGACCACCCCAGGCTGTGCAGCCCCCGCCACACCCAATGCCGCACGGCGGATAACAGGAACTTATTGTATTCGCTGGCCAGCAGGCGGGTGGTGCCCGGATACTGCCACCATTGTGCCATTTTTACGCTGTCGGGAAACACGGGATGGGGAATGATTTCCACCTCGGGCATGGCGCGCCGGAATTCCGCCAGACTGCGGGGCATGTGGTAGTTGGCGGTCACCAGCCGCAAGGAATGGTAGCCCTGTTCCTGTATCCAGGCCCGGGTTTCCTCGGCGTTGCCCACCGTATCGCCGGCCACGTAGCCCAGGTTGATACAGCACTTGAGCTCTTCGGGCGCCTGTTCCTGGAGGCGCAACAGCTCGGCCACGTCCACGCCGCGGTAGACCCCGGAGACGAACAGCTTATCCGCCCATTCCTCCGCCAGCAGGGCCAGCCCGGTGGACAGGCGTTCGCTGCCCCCCGTGAGCACCACGATGGCATCGGTTTGGGCATAGGGGGCCGTGATGGTCTGGGGAATGCGGCCGATGAACCAGAGCAGGCCCTCGCCCCAGGCGATGGCCGCCAGCAGCAACAGCACCAGGCCCACCCGCACGGCGCGGGTACGCCGCCGCCGCCGCCGGCTGGCGAACACCGGCCGGGTGCGAGGACGCGTGGACATGCTCAGGCTGTTGCTGTCGGACACCGGTTCCCCGTCGCCGGGTTGTCGGGCCACGGGAGGCACGGCCCGCGGACCCGAGAATGAGTGATGGTGATCTTTGAGAAGCATACCCGGGGGGCCCTAACAGGCTCTTAAATGGTTCCCTTCACGGCCCACCTCTTCCTAACCGAGGGCGCGCAGCGTGCGCATCACCGTGGCGTGGGCGGTGGCCGCGGCCAACAGGCCGGTGAACAACGGCAACAGCGCCATCAACACCCACGCCAGCGGGGGCACGCCCAGCTCCGGCAGCAAACTCTCCGTCCCCCCCCGCCCCAGGGTCACCTGAAGAATGAGCAGCAACACCGCCGCACCGGCCACCCCATACAGGCCCCCCAGCGCCCCAAGCCGGGCCGCGTGCCGGGCGAACTCCCGCGCGACATAACGATCCGGCGCCCCCACCACGTGGAGAATCTCGATGGTGTCATGGTGCACGGCCAACCCCGTGCGGGTGGCATGCACCACCGTCACCGCCGTGGCCAGGGCCACACACACCAGGATCACAAAGCCTACCGCCGCGATACCGTGGGCGAGGTGAATCAGGTCCTGCAACCATTGATTATGGTCATCCAAGTGGATAGAGGGGCCCAGGCCCTGGAGATCGGTATTGAGGGCCGTCAGATCAAGACCCCGCCGGCTGTGCAGCCGCACGTCGATCATGAACGGCAGCGGCAGATCCTCCAGCAACCCGGATCCCGACAGCCAGGGCTCCAGCAGGGACCCCACGGCGTCGGGCGGCAAGATGTCCGCCCGGGCCACATGGGGATTGCCGGCCAGCAACGCCTGGACCTCCTGGGTGCGGGCGGCCACGCTGGCGCGGTCGTCACCCTGGACCGGCACCACCTGCACCGTCAGGTGACCGCTGGCTTCCTGGTTCCAGTGGTGAATCTGCTGCTCCAGCAGGGTGACCAGGGCCACGGCCAGGGCGGCCAGGAATACCATCACCGCGATCAACCACGGCAGGAAACGGGTGGTGGAATCCCGCCCCAGCGGCAGGTTGCTGGGTCCCCGCAGCCAGGAAACCACGCGCTTCACTGCCCCCCTCCCCGGCGCGTGGGGCCGTCCAGCGGGGGCAGTTCGTGGATGAACCCTTCTTCAATGAACAAACGGGGATGGGCCAAGCGGGCCGCCAATGCCTCGTTGTGGGTGGCGATGATCACCGTGGTGCCCAGCCGGTTCAGTTCCTCGAACAGGCGCAGCAGGCGCAGGCCCATGCGGTCATCCACGTTGCCGGTGGGCTCATCGGCCAGCAGCAGGTCGGGGCGGGCGATCACCGCGCGGGCAATGGCCACGCGCTGTTGTTGCCCCCCGGACAGCGTGGGCGGGCGCACCTCCAGGTGACCGGCCAGGCCCACCCAGGTGAGCAGCTCGGTGACGTTACGCACCACGTCCGCCTCCGCCACCCCGGCCACCCGCAGGGGCAGAGCCACGTTTTCGAACACGCTCAAATGATTGAGCAGGCGGAAATCCTGGAATACCACACCAATCCGCCGGCGCAACCCCGGTCGGGCCCGCCGCGGCAGGGCATTAAGATCTCGGCCGAACAGGGACGCCAACCCCCGCGTGGGTTTTTGCGCCAGGTATAGGACCCGCAACAGGGAGGTCTTACCGGCGCCGCTGGGGCCCATCAGGAAGCGGAAACTGCCTCGGGGCAGGCTGAAGGTGACGTCCTGCAACACCTCCGGCCCCAGGCCATAGCGCAGGCCCATGCTTTCGAAGCGTGCAATGGCACCGTCGTCCCGCCTCAACCGCTGCAAAACCGCAATCCCCGCTGGTCTGTCACCCCGACGTTCCCTCTACACCGCGGCGCCCCGGAAACGGGGTTCCGGGGCGCCGCGGCCTACGGACGGACGCCCGGGCGGCGTCCGAACAGGGAGTGATCAGCGCACCGACGGGGGCGGCGGCGGGCCTTCACGGCGGTAGCGCGCCAGTTGCTGTTCCATGGCGGTGAGCAGACCGGACACGCCCCCTTGCCGTTGGATGATGCTGGCATATTCCTGGCGCTGCGTGACCAGCATGCTGGCACCATCCACCACCAGGTCGATCACCTGCAATCGCCCCCCCGAGGGCCGCAGGCGCCAGCGCACGGGCACCGGGCTGCCGTTGGGCCGGTTGACCACCGTGTCCACCACGAAACCGCTTTCATCGGGCGACACGCGCCGCACGGTCAGGGTCTCGCCCTGGTATTCATCGAAAATACCGGCCCAGCGGTAGACGGTCACGTCCTTGAAAAGCTGGGTGAAGCGGCTTTGCTCCTGCGCCGAGGCGGTGCGGGAGTAACGGCCCAGAACCAGCTTGGAAATCAGCGGAATATCGAAATAGCGCGTAAACAGATTGCGAAAACGCTGAATCTTCTGCGCCTGCGGAATATTGGCGGTGGCAATCTCGTGAATGGCCTGTTGGGAGACCGTTTCCACCAACTGCCGAGCCCCGGCTTCCGAAACCTGGGCCCGGGCCGGCACCACCGTTCCCGCCACGCACAAGGCCATCACCAGAGCCAGGCCCCGCAACAGCAGGCCACGGCTGCCGGCCGCAAAGGACATTCCCATCGCCGTCATGTGTTTCATCCCTGTTCTACTGGTTGAGTCCATCCCCCAACCCGCCAGGTCCCGCGCCGGCTGACGCGCCCCCATGGCGGTGGAGGGTAGAGCATTTTCCCCGGCGGGAAAACCCACCTGAACGTTGTGGGTATCGCCCGGGATCGCCACCCGGGCCGCCGTTGGGCCGCCCGTTACGGGCCCCTCAGGCCCCAACGCCCCATGGCGCCCCAAGGGGGATCCTATTGGCCACCGGCCGGCGGCCCCGCATCCAGTTTTTCTAGTTCCTGGTCCAGGGACAGGCTCAGCCCCTCGTCCTCCCCGGGGCCCCCGGTGGCATTGTTGATTTCCGCCTGCCGGGCCTGCCAATAGGCGCTGCGGGTGGCAATATAGGGATCGAGGGAGGTGTCCCGGAGCGCCTGATAGGTGGACCACAGGCTGTTGGCGGTGGAAAGGCCGGTCATGCCGAACCCTACCCAGGCCACATCATCGGGGTTTTGAATGGCGTCAATATTGTTGGGCACCGTATCCCAGGGATCACGCCAGTACTCGACGCCCCGCCCCACCGTATGCCGAACCGTGGAGGGCCCCAGGAAGGGCAAGACCACGTAGGGGCCCGAGGGCACCCCCCAGACGGCCATGGTCTGGCCCAGGTCCTCCTCCGGGGCGGTGAGGCCCATCTCTCCCGCCAAATCAATGAAGCCGCCGATCCCCCACAGCAGATTGAAACTAAAGGCCAGGGAGTGCGCCAGGGATTCCTTGGGCTTGCCCTGCAACAGACTATTGACGACACTGGCCGGGCGGGTGAGGTTGACGGCGAAGTCACGCACCCGGTCCCGCACGAACGGCGGCGTCACGGCGCGATAGCCCCGGACCACCGGGCCCACCGCATGCTCGTACACCGCATCGTTGAAGGCGAACATCCGCCGGTTGAAGGGCTCCCAGGGGTCGCGAAGGTCGGAAGCCGACGCGGATGTGTCGGTCACGCCTGCGTTGGGCACAGCCGCCACCTGACGGGCCAGGGCGACCTCCGCCGCGCGCAGGGCCTGCTCGGTGGGCCGTGTGAAGGTCACGCCGCCCTGCTGCCAGGACTCCGCCGTTTGCGACGCCAGCGTCGGTGCCGGCGGCACATAGGCGGCCGTGGCGCCGGACGACGCCGAGGCGGGCGGCACCAAGGGACGGGGAACGCGGGCCTCGCCCTCCATGAAACCGGCGCACCCACTCAGTGCCGTGGCCAGCAGGGCCGCGACCACCCCCCCCTTGGCCAACCGCCAACTACCCGTATTTGCTGTAAGGGGACCTTGTCCGCTGTCCACCATTGATCGTGCTCCGCCACGGTGCCATCCGGAGGCCGTGAGTTCGAACGCCTCTCCGGAGAATCCGGGCCACTATAGCCGGGCGGCCGGACACTTTCCAGCCCCGCGCCACCGCGAATGCCTGGATTTCCTGCCTCGGCCCGCCGTTAGAGCCTATCGCGGTCAATGGGACCCAAAAATGGGTTCCCATTGACCGCGTGAATCGGCTCTATCTATTTGTTTTAGAGCGGATTCACGCACCCAATCCGGTTCACAGCGTGAACCCGATTGGGTGCGATCCGCTCTAGACGGCGGCGAAGGCCCCGAGCCCGGCCTCCAGACGATCAAACAGCTCGTGAATTTCCGCCTCGGTGATGATCAGCGGTGGACACAAGGCCAGGGTATCGTGCACCAGCGGCCGGACCACCAGCCCCTTGTCCGCCACGGCCGCCGCCGCCCGGGGCCCCATGCGGGTGGCCGGATCAAAGGGCCGCCCCTCCGAATCCCGTAATTCCACCGCCCCCAGCAGCCCCTGCCCCCGGGTGGCCCCCACCAGCGGCC
>CAZHRQ010000054.1:0-1993 GCA_964535075.1 uncultured Rhodobacterales bacterium
TGTCATTCATGTAGTAGTTCTCAAAGGTTTGATTTTCCAAGTTCAACTGGTAACTACCGTCAATTTTCAAACTTTTTGTCAAAAACTCTTCAGGCTCGGCCGTTCCTAACGAACCATCAGCCTCTGCATTCCTGTTAAAAGAAATATCAAATTGCTTAAGAGATAGTCGACTAGCCGAACTTAGCCCCGAAATATCTGCGGCCAAAAAGAATTTGAGGTGGTTTTTTGTGTAGATACTTTCCGCTGTTAGACTTAGCCCTGTATCCGTAGTTGGTATGCCGGCTTTGCCCATAAACGATGCAGTAAAAGTAGCAGGTCCGCTTAAGGGTACGCTAATGGATAGTTGATTAATAACAACGCTCCTGTAAAGTTCTGATTTGTCAGGGTCGTGAACTTTAATATATAAAGTTTGAGGTGCATTGCTTTGTTGCAGAGAAAAAGTGTGCGTCGTTGGATTAGAGCCGCTTGAATTTGGGGCTGCGCCGAAAAGATTAACTAATAATACTCCGAAACTAACACTTCTGACTTCCCCCGAAATATCCCCTTCAACAAACTTATCCCCAACAACGTGCTCCTCTGCCTCCTCAATATAACCAAGTCCTGCATTAATAACACTTTTGTCTCTTCGGTTTCTGACGCTTAGTGTTGCACGTGGAACTATAAATTGTGTAGTGGTGCCAGCTGGACCACCGCCTTTTACAGGCTCCAAACCGATTTCAGCCTTTACCCTTCTGCCGCCGTATTTGCTCATTTAAATTTACGTAACAATTAAATATCTTTTTCAACCAATATTCTTAATTCTACTTCAGCTACAAGGAACTGTCCACGGTCGGCCTTGTCTACCCTTATCCAGCTGGACGGCGCTGCAAACGTGTCTATCAAGTGATAATTAGCTGGCATTACAACCTCGCCTAACGTGTAGTCAGCATCGAAAGTGTCCAATACTTTATCCTCTAAACTCCTAAGCTCCGTATAACTAACATCAATTGAGTTTTCGTCAATTGTGGAAACAAGTGCAATCGTAAACCCATAAGTCCTTTGATTTGAACTTTGAGTAGAAAATTCAGAGTCTGCGCTACTTGGTACGAAAAATACAAAAGGGCTGCCGTAAGAGTTGAAAGTAGGGTAATCGTAAATCACATTGGCGTCTAGTACATCAATACTTCTTAGAACTTCTTTAATATTATTGTTTAAGTTTTCTCGTACACCCATACTTATAACCCCGTACTTTTTTTGATTTGCTCAAATAAAATGTTTTCTACTTCTCTCACATTTTCGTCCACTGCGTCTTCCAGGAAAGGTCTTGCTCGCATAGAGTTAGCGCCCTCGTGGATAAAAACGCCGTAATACGCGTTAGGCCAAATGACAGCATTATTCCGGTTAATTTGGGCTGAAACACTACTCCTTAAATACCCAGTATCAATTGCCCTGTTTTTCCCTTCTGTAAGTTGCAACTTTGCTTGCCCTTGTAAGTAAAGCGTAATGCGGGCAACTGCTTTAGACATACCGCGCGGGACATTTCTTTTTAATCCTTTATAGGTGTGCCGTACTCGGTCTAGGCCCTGCAGCTTAAAATCCAGTCTCATATTTGATTCACACTCCCGTTTTGTTTACTAGTGTCCAGAATAAGCTCGAGTTCAATATATTCAGTACCTGTTATTGGATTCGAGGCTAAATCGGCTTTATTGACCTGATACTGCAATCCTGTGTTTTGAGACTCAATTAACCTGCCAATTTTATAGTCACTAATGTTTCCACTCCCTACAGCATAATAATTAGTAATAGAGTTAAGGCCCTGGTCTGGAGTTCTTCTACTGTCTACTTGAATATGGCCGTCGGTTGTGGCCGTTGCTGTATAACGCCTAACGCTACCCGCTGCTTGCAATTTCTTCAAAATGAACTTGTCATTAAAAAAGCGTTCCATTAAATCTTTCTGCTTTTATAATTATCTGAATTTGAATAATTATTACGATTGTACCGATTGCTATGACTC
>CAZHRQ010000054.1:2003-10895 GCA_964535075.1 uncultured Rhodobacterales bacterium
TGCTTTTATAATTATCTAATATTGCTTTGAGGTCATCACTAATCGCACCTGTAAAGCCTACGCTGTTTTTGTAGGTCACTGAATAATCACGCAACTTTTCAGATTTGATCAACATGTTAAGCTTCCTGTTGCCCTTTAGTTGCTCTACTAGGATTACAGTGGCATATTGAACATCATCGGGGATTAAAAAATAGCCAGCATTGTACGACGCCCTATAACGCTGTCTACCTGTGTAAAACTTGCCGTCAACCGTGATTATCCCTGTGGATAACTCAACATCATAAAGGCTACTTTCTACCGTATCCCAATCCTTTTCACTTCCACGCCCGCTACCAAATTGCAACCTTGTAAAAGAGTTAATCGGGAACTGTGGCAGTACGATTGAGTTACTGCCGCTGCCGCTAAGCTCTTGGTCAGTATAATCTTGTGCGTTTAGATCATAGCCTATATAGGCTTCGATTCTCGCACTTGCCGCGTTAATGAGTATTGTATACAAGTTGTCTTTTGCCGTTCCACTCTCCTCCAAAAGTTCTTTCAGGTAATCCAGAGTGACTAGTGCGTTGCTATTTAAAGTTGCCATTTACTTAGTAGAGTATTTTAATTTATTACCAGCAACCATTTCTTTTTTGCTCTTTTTTGATAAATCCTTTTTAACAAAAAGCTCTGCTACGCCGTCGTCAATCAGCTTATGCGCCTGCTGCTGCGTAACCTGCATAACAGCTCCCTTTTTTATGCTTTTAATACTTTTAATAAATTTGATCTTTGTCATAAAATTTGCGTAACATTTAAAAAGGGGCTTCCACTAATTTTAGCAGAAACCCCCTGACTCTAAGTAATTACACTTATAGTGCGTTTGTAATCTTTACAAATGCCTCAGTTAGCGCTGCAGAACCTGCAACACGCTCTGTTACCTTCAGTTGCAACTGATCTTTCGCAAAAGTGTTGTCGGCTTCAGTCGATGCACTAATTGCAACCTGTCTGCGGTCACCAATGTAGTAATAGCTGTAGTCTCCGAAAAGAATTGTGGTTCCACAATATTCGTTTTCGTATACTGGGTAACCTAGTAGTACAGGTCGATTACCATCAGTAAACTGATTAGGGTTTACAAGGTATTGTCCTTGACTGTCTTTAAGAGACAAAACTTGACTCCAAACTCGTCTGGACATCATCCAGGCAGCGTTTCTGCGGTAAGCACTTCCAAGTTCACGAACAGATGCGCGGATTAGGTCATCTGCACTCAGAGCACTTGCAGCATCGATTGTTTTTAATGTTTCCTGCAGAACACCTTTAGGTTTTCCTGTGCCAGAGCCGTTAGTAAATACACTGTCTTCTTCGTCAGCAACGGCAAATGCTAGCTGGCGCATTAAAATACTTGTGATTTGTGGATTTGAGTCTTCAACAAGCTCACTGGATGTGTAGATTCTCGCTACCATCTTGTGCGCTGTAAGAACCAGCGTACCAAAATCAGCAGTTGTTGTCGGAATGCTTGCGTTCTCGGAACCCCAACTAACCTGTGGTCTACTGCCTTCTTTTGGCATTTCTAAAGTGTTGCCACTCATAGGGAATACTGTAGCGCCTGCTGCTCTAAAGTTAGCACGGTCTTGTAGCTTCTCGATAAGCTCAGTTCTAAAATACTCTGGAACTAAGTGCCCGCCGTCGATATCTTCTCCCCCAGACAAAGCTTTAGCATTTGTCAAGTATTCAGGGTCTTTCGTTAAGGCGAACTTCAAGGTGTTGTACAAGAATTCGCCTGTTTTTTCTTGAGTAGTCATTTCGTCCACGGTTTTCCCACGAACAGAAGCAAACTTGTTGCGTTTATCGTCAACAGCTTGGCTTTGCTCAGAAAACTTGGCTTCTAAGGTAGTTAACAGTTTCTCCTCGATTTGAGAGAGTGCAGTTTTTATGGTTGCGTCTGCCTTTGCAACAGCGTCTGCGCTTACATTTTCTTGAGTGTCAAGCCCCTTGATGTTTTCAAGCATGGACTCAATTTTTTCCAAACTCAAACCTTCCGCTTTCATGGCCTCAATAAAGGCTCTTTTTTGCTCTTTGTTCATTCAAAATTAATAAAAAATAATTAAAAGATACGTAAATGTTATATTTTAAGCTATTTACTGTCAATTACTTAGATAATAAGTAGTCAAGCATCGTTTCGCTGATTGCTTTGACTTCTGCTTTTTGAGTCTCCGCGCTCACTACGTTTTGATTCAAGGCATTGCGGTTTGCACCAATATTGACAATAGAAGTCTCTATTAACTCTTGTTTTATTGAGTTATAATCGCCATCAAGTTCTAGGGGAATAAATCCAACACTAACCATGCGAATAAATCCAGAGTCTACCTTTTTTGCAATGAGTGAGGCAAACTTATCATCCACGTCAAAAATCGGCTCCATTAATAACTTCTTGTCGTTACCCTTACCTTCGAAGCGAATCTTATCCCAAGTGCCGATAGCAGGGATTGCGTGATTGTGTGCCCATAACATCACTGGGTTTTGTTTGAAAAATTTCAAATCCCAACCATCAGGATTGACTATTTCTCTGTGCCTGTCTTCGCTACCGTCAGTTGCAACGAATGCAGATTTAATATTTCCTTCCGTATCAAAAACGTAACTTGACTTTAAGTTAACTTCAGCGCTTTTACCTGCTAATGAAGCCACTAAAGGCATATAGAACACCTTGCCAATATCTTTTTTTGCAAACATAGAATAGTATAAAAATGTAACACTAAATGTTACATTAATAACTACTCACTGAAAACAATTAGTTTATGCGTTGTGTATAGCTCTTCTAATTTGGTGTCCAGTCTCTTAAATTGAAGCTGCTTTTCATAATCATCTAAGTTATCTCCAATCAGTCTTCTGTAGTTAGGTAGTACAAATTTAGTTTCTTTTTTGAGGATTGGTAAAATATCACACCTACAATTAACGCTTTCGTTCAAACTTGAGCAAAGCCTAGGTGCAGAACAGCCAGTACTAAAATTCTTATTTGTTTTGACACGCTCCCCATCCGCGGCAACATGAGAATCCCTTACCTTACCGTCTCTGGAGCTTAGCCACTCTTTGAACTCAACCACGCCACTCTGCCTAAAAGCCTCTAGCCTGGCCAAGCTTACAGCACCGCCGCCGCTAGTCCGAGCAATTCTTTCAGCCCTGTAGTCTGCAATATCTTGGTAAACTTCTTTCACACGCGACACAAGCTGTGGAATAGATTCCCCGTTTTTAAGCCCTTCGGCAAGCCTTTTAATTAATTGTCTTTTTGTGTAAGTGTTTATTTCCTCTATCCACTCGATTGCACCGTTTGCCAAATAACGCCTAATTCTTGGGTTTTCTAGGTCAAAAACTTGATCACTACCAACAACAGCTAGTGTATTATTAGCGGCAGCTAATAACATTCTTTCAATGATCGGCTGCATTGCAGCCACAAACGCAACACCCTCAGCAGGCACATTCAGAATGCCGTTAAATCTAGTCTCGGCCAGTTCCAATGCCTCTTCATCGCCCAATTCTTTTTTTTCAAAATCTTTGGCGGACCTTTCAACGGCTACACCAAGTTTTTCTAAAACTCTTTTTTCTTGCGCCTTAGCAACGCGCCTAAAGTGCCATTCAAACAGGCTCGTGTAATCTGAAACTTCGTTATCAAACGATTTCCAAATAACACCTTTCTGATGTTCCGTAAATGTTATGTATTCTGGCTCTTCACTTTTAATAGTTTTCTGTACTGCCTCGGTCAAAATCGACTTTGCCTCACTCATTGCAACATCAAAAGATTTGACTCTGCTGTCATAGTAGATGTGGCTTGCAGTATTACCTTTATCAGCTGGCCTTGCCGCCTTAATCGTGTTGATTGTGACACTACCCTCAGGACCTAGAATTGGTTGGGGTATTTCGTCGGCTGCTGGATCATCAAGCGGCTCTAATCCCATAGCAATACGCCTTTCGTTTAGGGTCATTGTCATGGTTTCGTAGCCAGTTTTGATTTTTGCGTTAACGATTTCTTGATCCTGCGGTACTGGGTTTTCAAAATCCAGAAAAAGCCTGCGGTCGCCATAAAGTGGCAAAATCCTAGAGCTCAAGAACCGCACTAAAGAGTCCATTCGCGGCTTGACTACCAGCTTGTAAAAAATGCGTTCGGCCGTTAACGCCGTAGCCCTATTCACATCGTCCGTAGTAAGCATGGCTTTCGGAACTCGCCAAATCGACAATATTTCGTCTCTAGAATATTTCCTAAGGTTTAAAAAGTCCATGTCTTTTTGTTTCATGCCCACCTCTTGCCATTTTAAGCCGCCTTCCAGCAAAGCTGGTTTGTGCGATTTTTTGAGGCTTCCGTGCCGCGCATTGATTTCTTCTCGCATACGCTCGTATTGAGTGTTGCTCAAGCTACCATCAACAACAAAAGCGCCTTTAGGAATTGCAGAATTATAGAAGAAGTCTCTATTATACTGAGCTGCAAAAATGTCGGAGTCAATTGGCACTTGAGCTGCAGACATAGTAGACATTCCCCTCAAAGGATATTCAGGATCTGGGTTTCTGTCGTAAGCGACTTCGGCTGGACTCAATCTGATTATATCGCCGTGCAAGCTCGCATACTCATAGCCCTTAATCAGCAAGTCACTACCTTTATCAGCAGGTATAAGGTTCATGCGGTGTGGCAATAGCGGGAAAATGCAGGTAGGGACTCCGCGGCGGTCAGGTGCTAAATACAGAAAGTCTTCACCTGTAAGTTCTTTGTAAACTACATACAGATAAATCCAAGAGTACTTATCGAACATTTCGCCTGGGTTATATATCAGGTCTAGAAACGGGTGTGAATCAATAATCTTATAATCTTCTGGATTCCCTTGTTTCAGCTGAAGCTTGATTCCGGCTGTAGCGTCCGCAATTAAATTTACCACCGAATAAACGTGACCAATATTTTTTTTGTAGTAATCGGTACGTTGCCATTTTGGCGGTATCCTATAGCTGTTAGGAACTACAAGCTTGCGTGTAACCTCGTTTGCTTCTTCGTTTTGCTCTCCTGGAAATAAAAATTTTAATTGACTCATAGCTCTCTGATCCTTGGCTGACTTTTAGTTAAATTAAACATTGATAAGGCAAGGCTCCAAAAGGCATCTCCATGCCCTTGACTAGTCTGAACGGCTACTAGGTCGTTATTAACAGCAAAAAGTTGATCGATAAATCGTGCATCGTCAATCAGCACTAGCCTTTTCTCTCTTACTTCGCGTCCTAAAACTGTAGCCATTGCCTGTTTTGTCTTATTGTTAAAGTTAACAGGTTCTAATTCTGTTGGCAAGATGTCCATTTCATCAAAGCCACCTAGCTCTCCACGCGTTGCATCGTACCAGATCGTATCAATCCCGTAACATTCTATAGCGGTTTTAAGATACTCAACTTGTTTAGTATAGTCCCATTTATCCATCCACTTGTTAAGCAATAACCGCTTTTTGCCGTCTACAATATCGTAGACTACTAGGTGCGAGGGGTGCGCCTTCTTGCCAATGTCGAAACCAGCATAAACATCGTACTTACCCTTATATTTTGCTTTGTAGTCTAGCATTTCAATGCCTTGCCAACCTGGTTGGACAAGTACACGAACGTTTTCACGCTCTAAATACGAGTCCTGGCTGTAGGCAGGACTACACAAATATTCTTGTGCAAACAACTTAGGTCCTAATACTTTTTCCTGCGCTACCAAGTATTCCCAACTAGCCCACTCAGGGAATAGCACTCTTTTTTCTGCCCTGCTAAGAATCGCTGGCTGGATCTTAACTCTGAATTTCTTATTATTCTTGCTCCAGTTTTCACCCGGCTTCAGGCTTAGAGTCTCGTCAAAAAAGAAGTCCATATTGGTTTGCGGTGTTCCTACAATGTGCAAATCGCCATGTGGCATAGGCAATATTTCAGCTCTTATTGTCTCATTGATCTTTTTAATAACAGTCGGTTCTAGTTTATTACTCGGATCTTTCAGCGGGTCGTCAATATACATTGGACCGTTTGGATGCTGCCCTCGTTTAAAACTCAATAGGCCATTAGGCTCAAGAGTAACCACTGCGTCGCTATTTTGCCACTTATAGGCAATGACCCCTTGCGCAGACAACTTCGCATCCTCACAAGCCGCAAAAGCTGGGCTGGACTGTATAAGTTTTTTAATCTTTGAAATATGATAGGCGGCCAAATCTGTCTTATATGAAAAGTACTGACACTCCAGATTGTTGGTTCGATTTGTGTAAAGAGTCCAAAGGAAGTGCGCATATATACCAGTAGATTTAAAATGATCACGCGCCGAAACTCTTATAGTATAAGGGTTGTGTTGCATGAACTCGGAAACATCGGCTATATAATCGCCGTAAACAAAAAAGTTTGTATTCCCTTGTCTGTCAACGCCAGTCATACCAGACAGCTCTACGGCTCTGGCAAATATAGTCTTCGTAAAAAAGGCTAAACTCTTGCGCGCTTGTAGCTCAAAACGCAGAATGTCATTTGCTTTCAGGCTCATTTTCTACAGCCTTGTCAAATCCATGTGAAGCTGCAAGGTCTTTGAGCTCTTGATCTGTCATAGAGCTCAGAAGCGGGGCTCCGTTCTTGCCAGTATGCTCATTTTTCGATACTCTCGTTTCTCTGACGCCATGATTCGCGTCTAGCAAAAGCTTAGCGATTGTTGAATTATAGACACCTTCTAGCCCGCCGTTTTTAAGCATATATTTTTGAACCCTTTTAAGCCTCTTTCGTGCCGCTTTGCTCAAAGGGTTTCTTTCGCTGGCTGTAAAGGTATAAATATATTCACCCTTCGGCAGCCTCCCATAAATTTCAGTATTAACTCTGGCAAGTTCGGCCAACATTTCGGCAAAAGGCACTTTGTTTTTTCGTAAGCAATCGTCAACATAGGCGTGAATTGCCGCAGCAACTTTCGCGTCATCATGAACCCGACCATTTTGATTTCCTGTTGGTGCTGGCATTTAATTATTATTTACAACTATAATAGGTTTGTTGTCATCGTTAAACAAAATAAGCAACGCACAAATCACCCCTGGGACCCAACCAAAGAGCGTGAAAAAGAAAGTAATCACAACTGCCCCGCAACCGCGGTTTACGACCGCCAGTGGCGGCAACAGCACAGCCAATATAACTTCTAAAATTCTCACGTTAAATCTGCTAATAATTCCTTATACTCTTGAACGCTTAACTTCACGTCGTAATCTTTCACTGCCCGATTATAGCACGCCCGTGCTTTACTCTCGCGCGCCTCTCTGGTCACCAACCGCTGCATATCCTCATAGCTTTTCACAACCGGCACACCACAAAGCCAAGCCTCCACCTCTTTATTATTACTTGAAAACTTGCGCTTTTCCCCTTCGGGCAGCACCGCAAAATCGTGTTTTTTCATTTCACTGTGAATGTTAGAAAAGTCGTACTCGATCCACTCGTACGCATCAACAATGGGCCTGTCACTCATAGCAGTTAGCTTTATACTCTCTTTGCGCAGGTAAGGAAGTGCGGCTACAACTGGCTCAAACTTATGAGAATACCCATACCAAAAAGCACTTCTGACCTTTTCTTTATGCTCCTTTTTAGGTTCCTGGAAAAGCTGTAAGTCAAAACGATCTGGTATGTGCTTTACTGGCTTATCCGTCATTTTAGCGAGTGCACTTGCCAGAGCTGCGCTTGAGGTAACTACAGCGTCACAATGGCTAATTGCCTCTATAACAGGTGCGCCGTCCAGCCAATCTGGGTCACAAAGGTCTAGGATTTTTAGGCCATTGAAACTTTCCAACATTTCTTTCCAGTAAACCTTCTGAAAAATCATAACATCAGCCGCTTCGCCGATTTTATATTTTTCCAATTCGTCCCAATATTTGGCCAACCAACGGCCCCTAATCCTTGAGCTGCCAACACTATTCAGTGGCCTGTTGTTAAAACTCTCGTTGCTGATTATTCTCACTTTCATTTTAAAATTCCGTACTCAATTAAAAATGCTTCCCATTGATTTTGGAAAGATTGAACGTTTAGTTTTTCTACTGCAACCTGCTTTCCTTTCTGTCCAATCTCAAGTGTAGACTTATAGTTATTTATCAATCCTTCAAGCAGATCTACAGCGTCTTTAGCCTTTAGCCTGTCTTCTGCCCGATAATCTGGGACTCTATCTACAATATATCCAGTCTTACCGTGTGTTATATAATCTGTCGCATCATGATACGCAGTTGTTACAATTGCACAACCACTTAACTGCGCTTCTGTTCGGCTTCGGGGCATCGGGGAGTGGTGCGTGCCGTTAAAGTATATCAGGCTGCGCCCTAAAAAATCCTTAAACTTTTCGCGGTCCGAAAACCTAGGTTTATTCACGCCCACCCAGTAAAAAGGAATGTTACGTTCTAAGCTTAGCTCCATTACATCATGAATAAAGTCCCGCTTGTAAGCCGCCTCCATACCGGCTGGAGTAAGCACGGTCACTACTCTTGGCTCTTTTGGCAGGTCGTAATACTCGCTTGCATCTAACCCATGAATAATCGGGTGTCCCCAACCCCACAAGTCAGCAGCTTGCTTAGAGTTTGTGATCATAGGAATGTGGCCTATAAGCTGGTGCGTCTCGGATATTACCTTTTCGCTCGCAAGTCTATCACTGAACGGCGTTTGGTGATTGATAATAACCTTAGGCAGATCCGCAGGCAAAACCTTTAATATGTCCTTTAAAATGCGGCCTTTACTGATCCTAGGCTCTATGCACTGCTGGTCGTAGTGTAAGATTGCTAGGTCATAGTTCTCTTTAGCGTCGAAATGTGTTACAAATTTTACCTTTGGGTTAATAGGCGGGCCTGCAGAATCCCAACCCTTGAAAGGATTTATCAGCAAGTGATATTCGCTTATGAAAGGCAGTTTGAATAGCTCGTGCTGGTGGCTTAA
>CAZHRQ010000054.1:10995-14513 GCA_964535075.1 uncultured Rhodobacterales bacterium
TTCGATGGCGTTAAAATACAATGTATATCTAATCTATTATTAGTCACTAACTTCTTAATATGCCACGGTTTAATGTTAAGATATTGGTTTATTTTCCTCGAATCCTCTAAACCTTTAAATGTTGATTCTGTCCAAAAGCTTCTATGAGTCAAGTACCAAGCGGCATTCTTGTCCTTGTGAGGAACTTCAACATACAACTCTGCGCCCTTTTTGAGGAAACTGTGCGCCCAATTAAGTATTATTACCACTTCATCATAATTGAAATGCTCCAAGAAGTGATGCGCTCGCAAACCGTCACACACGTTTAACTGGTCGTTAGCAAGTATAAACTCCCATATATCCATTACGTGTGTTTGCCCAAAATCTTGGATGTCTACACCTTCAAAGTTTTCGATTTGTTGCTCCCCGCAACCCAAATTAAACTTAACCATACAATTGATAAATTCTAAACTTCATATTGTTAACAGAGTATCTGCGCTGCCACCTGCTACCACTACTCTTAAGCACTTTCGCCCTGGCGGCCTCTTTATACTTAAAACTAAAGCCATTCCGCTTAAACCTAGTGACAGTTTCTTGTGTAATCCCTCCGTACTCGTCAATAACCGTGTTAAACATTCCGTTCTGAATGAACGCACTCCGCTTAACTATAGAAAAATTTTCCACAAACGATTTTTTCTGCGCTCCCTTATCCCCGAAATGCCAAGACCTGCTGTCTGGCGGGGAGTCCATGAACCTTGCTACAGCATCAGGGGCAAGCCCAAGCCTGTCGTCACAAAAAAGTAGATACTCCCCTTGAGCAAAAGTCGCACCAAAATTGCGTGCCTTTGCCAGATTGTACGTTTGGGGATATTCATGATCTAGCGAAATATACTTGACTGGTACATGGCTTTTTTTGAGTAAGTTTTTCAAAAAGGATGCGTACACCTTTAACTTCACATCCCCATCGTCAACCAAAACAAGCTCGATCGCTTTGTAGGTCTGATCATTCACTCTTTTGACAATATCGACAACCATTTTAGGATTATCAGCCGTTGGCACAACAATACTTACTAGCGGCTGGTCGTGCAGTACTTCATAATATAATTTTGAGTACCTCCAAGCTCTAAACTTAGAATCATAAGGCCTTAAAGACTTATAGGCTGCTTCTGCTAGTTCTTCTTTTTGTTTGGCTAACCCCTCTTCATTTTCGTAGCATTTACGTAACGTGCCTATTAGGTCTTTTGTTACGATCATATTCTCCCCGCTGTCTAAATCTGGCAAAATACCAATACCTGGACGGGTAATCACTGGCACAAGGCTTGCCATAGCTTCCAAGGCTGGCAAGGGCCCCGACTCAAAATTATCATTAGAATTGACAATAAGAAAATCTATATTTGCATAACTGCTAATAAGCTCTTCTTCGTCAACATTTTCTAAAAAATCAACGTTACCGACATCTAAAACTTTTTGCAGGTAACCCCTATCACTTGCCCTTCCTACCAACTGAAAGTCTATACCAACAGCTTTAGCAGCTTGTGCAACCTCGAATATGCCCTTGCTAGACTCTATTCTTGCTGCTACCATACCCACTTTATTTTTTATTTCAGTAGGCTCTACCAAACTGAACTCATTCACTTCTACTGCATTAGGAATTAGGGTTGCATAAGGCAAATCGGCCTGAATGCCCTTATTATTTACTACCACACGGTCAAACTGCCGCCAATCGCTCTCTCTAATCGAATAAGGATTATGGTGTTGCAGAACCGTTTTCTTGTTTTCAAAGTATTGTGGATAATCCTCTAAAATCTTTAGTGCCGTTTTCCAATACTGAAAATCTACCAAATCGGCTGTTTCAATGTGTTCTAAGAATAAATCAATCTGGCCCTGGTCTGGCCTTTTGGGGTGAAACGGAATGATAACATTTTCAAAATGCGTATTATACTTCTGATTCGCCAAGGCTAGTTTATGAATTGCAGAGCCTAACTTATCAACGACTGTTAAAATTTTCACCTAAAGTATATAAAGAATAACAAAATAAGCTATACAAGGACTGATAACCGCTCCAAAAGTAAACCCAAGCCAAAAAGTAACGATTATCTGCTGCTTGATTTTTTTCTCAAGCCAGCGCAAATGTCTTTGCGTAATTCTCAAATTTTCAACGTGCAGAAGCTCTTGTAATTTTAGAATGTATTTCATTGCGGTCATTTTTTAGCTTTAAACATGTAGCCAATGATGTGTTTATTTTCGTGGTCTTTTTTAGGTCTTATCTTACTTACTCTCATTCCCTCTGCTTTGTAAAAGTCTAGCAGATTTTGACGTCCCGATGTTGCGAATCTGTAAGAAAAATCTATATCCCTAAAGCCAACCTTTTCCAAAAGAAAAGTTATGCCCTGTTCCGTATACCTTGCAAAATCAAAATAATCGTGTATGGGATTGATAAATGGGAAACTTGCAATTATCATGCCACCATCTTTTAGTAAATCGTAACAATTACGTAACACTTGGTAAGGATTCCAGCAATGTTCTAGCACTTCAATTGCTGCAATGTAACTGAAAGTCTTGCCATATAAGGCATCTGCGTTTTGCAAGGGCTCGTTTAAGTCAAATACAAAATCAGGATTCCACTGTGGATCAACATCTAGTGTTTTGTAACAATTTACGTAACATTCTCCAAGGCGCTCTGTAACAGGTTTGTCCTGCACCCCAACGTCCAACAGGCAACTGCCATCTATCGTAAGGCTTTTTAACCAAGCGTTTAGTTGCTCTCTACTTTTGCTCATAATTTTGCGTAACATTTTCAAATAACTCAATATACTCATTAGCCATTTTTTCAATTGTTTGGACCCTGGAACTCATAACATAAGGCTTTGATTTGTGGATAACCTCTGTCAGCATGTCTGGAAGCCGATCAGGGTCCCGTCCAACAACGCTATACCAGCTCCAATTAATATTTTTACCACCAAATTTCTCGACTAGCTCCGCAGCTCCGCTGTACGGGTGTGCGAACACTGGAAGCCCGCAGGCAAGCGCCTCAGATACGGCGTTAGGGCTTGGATCTGCAAAAGCTGGGTGCAGCATCAGGTCGCACGATTTAATTATGTCAGCGAGTTCTGAGCCCGATTTTGGGCCACAATATAACATCTGCTCTCCCTTGAAAAAACCAAAGTTGTGTTTTGCCCAACCCGTTGGGTATCTACCAACCAAGACCAGTCGATACTCTCGACTTCTTGAGCTAATGTTACGAAACAGTTCAACAATTTCTTCAAAGCGTTTGTTGGGGTCTTTGCGGTAGTGATTTACGTATATATACTTAAATCCTGCGGGGAAAAGTTGGACCTTTGGTTTAGGATTAAAAATATTAGTATCAACCCCGTTGTAAAGAACACTTGTTCGACTGTTCTCTAGTCTTAAAGATCTACCAACAGTTTTTTTAACAAACTCAGTCTGGTATATGATGTGATCTGCCGCATTAGTCGACTCTAGTAATCTAGAGGTTCCATTACCGCTGTTTCGCGAATCCTCAGGAACGCCGTCAAGCC
>CAZHRQ010000054.1:14523-16307 GCA_964535075.1 uncultured Rhodobacterales bacterium
GGCTTCTTTTTTTGCTTAATTCCCTGAATATCGCCTTTTTGAAAAAGATGTGGCGCAACAAAAAAAGCTAGGTCAAAATCGGACTCAATGTTTTCGGTAAACACTACAGGCTTAGACCTGGCACCGCCAATAAAATTACGAACAAAAGTGTTGCCACCTCCCGTACCCTCCAGAAGCTTAGTCAAATAGGGGCAATATACTAGCATTATTCAGAAATATAATCGAAAAATGCAATATTAACTTGACTGAGTAGTTCCTTGACTAATTGCGAGTCCAAGTCTTCAGTTTGTAAATAATTCAGTAAAGAACGAGTAAAATACGTATACAGATCAACTAATTGATCATGGTTTTTTGTCTCTATATTACCGTTTAAAAAATTAATTAAATGAATTACGAAGCCGTTGCCAAGGCTAGCTTCTAGTGTTTTCTGTTCCATATCAGACTATAACAGATTTCTGGCCTGGATTTCAAGTGAATGCTATACTATACCACTACTAAGTCGGCAACTACTGTCGCATTGGTATTAATAAGTTAGGCTTGTTGGGGCTAAAAGCCCCTGCAAGTCGTTTCAATTGACACAAATAGCCTGAAAGCGGCCGCCCTAAGCACCGTATAGGTTAGGGCGTTGTTTTCTGCCTAATTTTGCTCCCCGCTAAAGTACGGGGAGTTTTTTTTGTAAATATAGAATAGTATAAAAATGTTACGATTCGAAAGTGCCTATAAGACACTAAGACGGACAAGACACCACTTTCGAAACCTTTATATATATTTTCTTTTTTCCCTACTTCCCTATTTCCCCTATTTTCCCTTGTTATTACTGCTATTCCCCTATTTTCCCTCATTTTAATAATAAATAATAAATATTTATTATTAAAGTTAGTGTCTTAGTGTCTTGTAGTGGCAAAAACATAGTAATGGTAAGGACTTTTACAAGACACCGGGGGTGTCTTGTGGTGTCTTGTGGTGTCTTAAAAGTGTCCTATAGTTTTGTATACTATAGGACATGCCGTCATAGGTGTCTACCCTATAGTATTTAGTGTCTTGTTTGAGGTTGCTGCACATTCAACCAAAAATGTTACGTAAATTAAGGCTTGCAATTGACTTCGGAAGCGTGTATATTGCTATTGGAAGCAATTATGAACAAGCAGCATTTTAACCTAAACTTAGACTTTTTTTTCTGGGGAGCGGCTTCCAAACCTCTACGACTTGTTCGTGCTCCCCGGGACAAAGAGTCTAACCAAAAAAAGGAAAATGAAAAACAATCTAGAGATCAAACTTGAAAGACAAGACCGTGTTCGGTTCGGTCAGCTTGTAATAATCGTTTACGAGCATAGTATACGGATTTTCAAAACTGGAGGTACTAACTTTTACGGTTTTTCTTTTGCTGCCCTAAAAGACTACAAAATAGAGGTAAAAGGAACAATTACTGATCTCTTTATAGGGAATGTACACGTTTTCGAAGGGCAAAACTTCAAAAAAACGGCCGAATTAGCAGTGTTCTTACAGGCCTTAATCGAGCACGCTGCGGACATTAAGGGCCTAGAACATCGACTTGTAATAGACAAATTATTTAATGAAAATGATTAGTCCCGAGATAGAAAGCCTCGAACAGGCAAGACAAAAAATCGAGGGGGAAAGCCTTAGTATGAGGCAACGCAGAATCGGACAAACTCTGGCTGGTATACTAACTCTGCTTGGTGAGATTTATGTTTACAAGGATCAATTATATCTTTTCGAAAAAGAGGAAAAGGTGCTATACCATATACCTTCTCAGGCCGTTTTTG
>CAZHRQ010000055.1:0-16205 GCA_964535075.1 uncultured Rhodobacterales bacterium
CTCCAGGTTCTCGTTGCCGCCGTACTTGTTGGGTATCCAGTCCCCGTCTTCCCGGGAATAGTCCAGGTACAGCATGGAGGCCACCGCATCCACCCGCAGGCCGTCGATGTGGTAGTAGTCCATCCAGAACATGGCGTTGGCCAGCAGGAAGTTGGCCACCTCGTTCCGGCCGTAGTTGTAGATGAGGGTGCCCCAGTCCTGGTGCCGGCCCTGGCGCGGATCGGCGTGTTCGTAGAGGTGGGTGCCGTCGAACCACACCATGCCGTGGGCGTCCTCGGGGAAGTGACCCACCACCCAGTCCATGATCACGCCGATGCCGTGGGCGTGGCACTGATCCACGAAGTAGCGGAAGTCATCGGGAGAGCCGTAGCGGCTGGTGACCGCGAACAGGCCCACCGGCTGATAGCCCCAGGAGCCGTCGTAGGGAAACTCGCTCACCGGCAGCAGTTCGATGTGGGTGAACCCCATCTCGGCCACGTAGGGCACCATTTCCGCGGCCATTTCCCGATAGGTGAGGGAACGGTAGGCCTCCTCGGGCTTACGGCGCCAGGACCCCATGTGCACTTCGTAGATGCTGATGGGGGCGCCCCGGTCCACCGTTTCCGCCCGCCGGGTCATCCAGTCGTGATCGGTCCAGGCGTAGTCGCTGAGGCCCTGCACCATGCTGGCGGTGGCCGGCGGTTTTTCGGCGAACAGGGCCATGGGGTCGGCCTTCAGCGGCAGCAGGTTGCCGTCGGCGCCCAGCAGCTCGTACTTGTAGACCTCGCCCCGCCCCACGCCGGGCATAAAGATTTCCCAGATGCCGCTGCCGGGGTGGCGGCGCATGGGGTGCTGGCGGCCGTCCCAGCCATTGAAGTTGCCCACCACGCTCACCCGGCGGGCATTGGGCGCCCACACGGCGAAGCAGGTGCCGTCCACGCCGTCCACGGTGATGGGGTGGGCGCCCAGCTTCTCCCACAGGCGCAGGTGGTTGCCCTCGCCGATGAGGTGCCGGTCCAGCTCGCCCAGTTGCGGGCCGAAGCGGTAGGGATCTTCCAAGGTCACGGGGTCCAGGTCGCCCTGGACCTGGAAGCGATAGGCGAAGCGGTCATTCCGCCCTGGCAGCTCGATGCTCCAGATGCCGTCCGGGTGGCTGCGCAGCATTTCACCCAGGCTCTGACCTGACACATTGTCGATCAACTGCACACTGTGGGCCCAGGGCAGGAAGGCGCGTACCACCAGGCCCTCCGGCGTTTCGTGCATGCCAAGCCATCCGAAGGGATCGTCGTGGCGCGCCGCCAACAGCGCGGCCATGTGGGCGGCATCGCCGGTGGGCTCGGGAGGGGGGGTAGCACCGGTTTGGCTCTGGGTCATGTTGTCCTCGCGACTGCTGGGAGGGCGGCGGATGAGTCGCCCTCGCGTCCTTGCGCCCGTGTGGTGGGGCGGCGGGGCGGCGGAGCCGTCCCTGGCGGGGCCCTGCGGCCCCCCTTGGGTGGGTGCAGGGCCGGTTGGCATTTGCGGGCACGCCGTCCCCGCAGGGACGGTGTGAGACGGCGAGTCAGGTCTCGCTGATAGTGACCGTCACGAACCCGCCTTCGGAGAGGGTGCGGATGTGCATCTGATACACCCGGCTCATGGCTTGGCGAGAGGCGACGTGGGCGGGCATGGCCTGCTCCAGGGCCTCGCGGGTGGTGTCGCCCCCCAAGGCCTCCAGCGCCTTGAGGATGCTTCGGGCCTGGGGCGGCAGGCGCACGGTGGTGTCGGGCGCGGTCCCCAGACAGACTCGGGTGCGGATTGCCACCGGTCGGGGGTGGTGGGAGTCGGGTGTCGCGGCAGGCGCTGATGCCGCCGCGGGCTCTGATGCTGCCGCAGGCTGGGGCGCCACTACGGGTTCGGGCGCCGGCGACGGGGAGGGCGCCGGCGACGGGGAGGGCGCCGGGTCGAAAATCCGGTCGGCGAGGGCGGCGGCCTCGGCCGCCTCGGCCATGCGGCGGGCCTCCGTGGCGTTGGGGCTGTCGGCCATCAAGCGGTCGGCTTCCCGGCTGGCCTCCTCGGTCTTCAGTTCGGCCTCCGCCTGCATCCAGTGATGCATGTCGCGGTCCCAGGGCCGTCCTTCCCGTTCCCAGATTTCATAAGCGCGTCGTGAGACACGAGTTTCCCAGGCATCATTCATGGTCGCAAGTCCTCGTTCCCTGCCGGTGCCGAAGCCTTGCGGCCGGCGCACCGGCATGCGGATGGGATCAGGTGATGGTGCCGGTCACGCCCAAACGCACGCTGGCGGTCCCGTTTTTGGTTCCACGGCCAAGGATTCGTGACCGGAGCCCGCATGACAAGAGGCAATATGTTGCTTTCCTGCGAAATCTCGGTTGTGGGTATCGGCGACGGGCTGGAGACGCTATGATAATCCGGGGTCAGGCTCGGCGGGCCGCGCCGAAGGGAAGGATGAAGGCGTATCCGGATCGGTGATGGCGATCCGGAACGGAGATGGTGTGAACAGCCGGACGACCAAATGGATACAACGGGTTCCCCTCTCACCCCGGCCGGGGCGGTTCCCGGGGCGGGCTCCCACGCGGCGTTCGTAGCGCTGGGTCCCCAGGCGCCCTGGCCCGTGCGGGAGGCTTCGGGGCCGCTGGCGGCGGTGCTGGGTCCCGGCGACGGGGAGGCCGGGCTGGCCCTGTGGCTGGCCCCGGCGGACCGCGCCACCCTGGCCCGTGCCCTGGACGCCGGCTGCGACCACGGTGACGCCACGGTGACCACGCCACCCTTGACCCTGGCCTCCGGCGCCGGGCAGGTGGCGCTGTGCCTACAGACCGTCACCGACGGGGAGGGCCGGGTGACGGGCTTTTTGGGGCAGGTGACCCGCCTGCCGGAGACCGCCTCCCCCGACTCTCCCGCCGATCTGGCCTCCGGTGTGGATGCCCTGCTGGCCGCCTGCCCCGAAGCGGCCCTGTGCCTGGATACCCAGGGCAGGGTGCGCCGCCTGAATCCGGCGGCGGAACGCCTTCTGGGCTATGCGGCGGCGGTCTGTCCCATTGGCCTGGACAGCCTGGTGCTGAGCGCCGACCGGGCCATATGGCGGGCGTTGCGACAGGAAACGGCGCGGGGCGGCACCCCACCACCGCGCACCCTTCGCTTCCATACCCGTACGGGGGCGGTGGTATGGGGGACGGTCACGGCCCGCAGCCTGCGCCTGCCGCCCGGCGACACCCCCACCCTGGTGCTGTTCATCCAAGACACCACCGTGCGCAACACGGTGGCCCTGGCCTTTCCCGACACGGAGCGGCCGGAAGGGCGGGGGCCCTATCGCGCCTTGATCGACGCCAGCCAGGAAGGATTCCTGATGGCGGATTCGGCCGGGCGGCTGGTCGAGGTGAACCACGCCCTGTGCATGCTCACCGGCCGGGAAGAAGCCGATTTGCTGGGGCGTTCGGCCCTGGATCTGGTGACCCCCGAGGATCGGGAGACTCTCGCCGGGCTGTTTGCCGTGGGGGAGGGCACCAACCACCGTCAGCGTTCGGTGGTGGTGCGGGTGCCGGTGCCGGCCACGCCCGGTGAGACTCGCAGTTGCCGGGTCAACGCCACCCTGCTCACCGACGAGGACGATCCCGCCGTGGTGCTGGGCGCCTTTGCCTTCATCACCGACGTCACCGTTCAGCGCCAGGCCCATGAAGCGGTGCGGGCCAGCGAGGCCCGCTATCGCACCCTGGTGAACAGCATCCAGGACGGGCTGGTGATGATCCAGGAGGGCCGTTTCACCTTCGCCAACGCCTCCGTGGCGCGCATGGTGGGGGCGCGGCCCGAGGACCTGATCGGTCGTCCCCTGACCGACGTGCTGGCGCCCGAGGATCAGGAGTGGGTTCTCGCCCGTTATCGCCGTCGTCTGGCGGGGGACCCGGAACCGACCGAATACGAGGTCACCCTGACGCCGTTGGATGGCAGTCCGCCGCGCCGGGTCAACTTGCATGCGGCGGTGTTGCAGGGAGACGACGACGATACGCCCCCCGGCACCATCGCCACCGTTCACGACATCACCCTCCGCCGGGAGGCGGAAAACGCTCTGCGGGCCAGCGAGACCACCCGCCGTGCCATTCTCAACGCCATCGCCCACAGCATCTTGTTGTTGGACAAGGAGGGGGCCGTGCTGCTGGCCAACGAGCGGGCGGAATCCGAATGGGGGGTGGTGCCCGGTGACGGACCGGGACCGGTGACGGACCTGCTGCCGGCACCGCTGGCGGCCCAGATAAAGACCACCCTGGCCCAGGCACAGCAGGACTGCACCCCCGTCAGCACCGAACTGCGGTTGCAGGAACGGTGGATGGAAATCACCGTCCACCCGGTGCGGGAAACGGCGCAGGGACGCGGGCCCTGCGCCCGTTCGGTGCTGGTGCTGCGGGACATCACCGCCCGCAAGACCGCCGAGCGGGCCCTGCGCGACCAGTTGGCCTTTGCCAACACCCTGCTGCAAACCCTGTCCCACCCGGTGTATTTCACCGAGGAATCGGGCCGGATGATGGGCGTGAACCGGGCCATGGCCCGGTTCTTCGGCGCGCGCCGGGATCAACTGGTGGGCCGTCCCTTTTCCGAACTGCTGCCCGAGGGGGTGCAGGCGCGCTCCCGTCAGGCCGATTCCATGCTGCTGACCACCGGTGGCATGCAGGTCCTGGACGTGACCATGCCCCGGGCCGGCGGCGAGCCCCGTCAGGTGCTGATCACCAAATCGGCCTTTCGGCACGATGATGGCCGTATCGGCGGCCTGATCGGCGTTATGGTGGACATTACCACGCACAAGCAGGTGGAGACCCGGTTGCAGTCCCTGGTGCGGGAACTGGAGCGGTCCAACGCGGAGCTGGAGCAGTTCGCCTATGTGGCGTCCCACGACCTGCAAGAACCGCTGCGCATGGTGCGCTCCTACGTGAAGCTGCTACGCACCCGCCTCGGTTCCCGGCTGGACGACGAGGCCAGGGAGTTCATGGATTTTGCCGTGGACGGGGCCGAACGCATGCAGAGCATGATTCAGGACCTGCTGGACTACTCCCGGGTGGACCGGCAGGGCGGCGCCCTGGCGCCTTTGCCATTGGGCGAGGTGGTGGCGGGCGCCCTGGCCAACCTGCGGGTGGCGGTGGCCGATGCCGGGGCCACGGTCACGGTGGCCGATTCCTTCCCCACCGTCCATGGCGACCGCAGCCAGCTTCTGCGGCTGTTCCAGAACCTGATCGGCAATGCCCTCAAGTACCGCCAGCCCGACCGGCCCCCAGAGATCGCGGTGACCTTCCGGCGGGAAGGTCCGTTCTGGGTGATCAGTGTCGGCGACAACGGCCGGGGCATTCCCGCCCGCGATTTGGAACGGGTGTTTCTCATCTTTCAGCGGTTGCAGCGGCGGGATCAGGCGCCGGGCAACGGTATCGGTCTGGCCATTGCCCGCAAGATCGTGGAGCGGCACGGGGGCCGCATCTGGGCCGAATCGGAAGAGGGGGCGGGCAGCCACTTTCGCTTTACCCTGCCGGTCAAGGGCGGTGACCAGGCGCCGGTGAGCGCCGAAACCCTCCAGGCGGAACTGGCGGCGGAGGCGCCGGGTTTGGAGGAAAGGGAACCTCCCACCTGAGGGGTCGGAAAAAATCCTCTCACCATGGTTTGAAAGTGGGGAGCCTTGGGGCACAATACCCCTCTTGGACCGGTGGACGCGGGGCGGTCAGCCTGTCGGTAGCGCGTCTGCTTCATGAGCTTCAGGCAACAGGTGGGGGATGAAGGACAGCCAGATCAATGCGGCATGGCGCGGGGATGCTCCCTGCCGCAAGTGTTCCGTCCGTGACCTCGTGCTGTTCGCCGACCTCAACCACGAGGATTTCAATCTCATTCACCTGCCCATCACCGAGCACCATTTCACGGCCGGGGAAGCCCTGTACCACGCGGAAGAACCGGGGCGCGCCCTGTTCACGGTGCGGGAGGGCAGCCTGAAACTGGTGCAGTACCTGCCCGACGGGGGGCAGCGCATCGTGCGCCTGTTGCGCCAGGGCGACACGGCAGGGCTGGAAATCCTGCTGGCGGCGGAGTACGAACACACGGCCATCGCCCTGCAGCCGGTGCATGTGTGTCGCATTCCGCGGGAGGTGGTGGAACGGCTCAACCGGGAAACGCCGGCCATTCATCGGCAACTGATGCAGCGCTGGCATCGGGCCGTGCATGAGGCCCATGACTGGCTCACCCAGTTGTCCACAGGCAGTGCGCGGCAACGGCTGGCGCGGCTGATCCTGATCCTGGCGGGGGAAGAGGACACCCTCACCCTGCCGTCGCGGGAAGACATCGGCTCCATGCTGGGTTTGACCACCGAGACCGCCAGTCGCACGGTGGCTGAGTTCCGGCGCGGGGGCCGGCTGACGGCCTTGGGCGGCAACCGCTTCCGTCTGGATCGGGGGGCGGTGGAGGATCTGGCCCATGGCGAGTCCTGAATCGGGAGCAAAGGGCGTGACCATGGAAGGGGGCGCGGAATGACCTACGGCCGAGCGGGTGTGTTGGGGATGGTGGTGATTCTGGGGGGGTGTGCCTCTCTCAACGAGCTCACCCGGGATCTCAATCCTCTTGGGGGAGGATCGGGCCCGTCGCCGGAGGCGGCCGCCGTAAGCGCGCCGCCTGTGGCGCCCGACCAGCCGGCACCGCCATCCGCGCCGCCCGCCAGCGCCGCCCCCAAGGTCGCGCCCGGGACGGTCACGGATCCGGTGCAGGCCATGGTGAAGGAATGCGACCGGGGCTGGCCCACGGAAGCGGTGAAACTGAACCAGTGCGGCATTGCCTACGGGGATGCGGGCCAGCCGAAAAAGGCCCTGGAGGCCTTTACCCGGGCCTTTGAGAAGGACCCGCTCTATGTGGAGGCCAACGCCAACCGCGGCGTGGCGCTGATGCGGTTGGGGCGGTGCAAGGATGCGCTGACGGTGTTCGAAGCCTACCGCGAGGCCGACGGCCACAACGCGTGGCGCACGTGGGCGTTCACGGCGCGTTGCCTGGTGCGCACGGGCGCCCCCACGGCCCGGGTCCAGGCGGCGTTGCAGAACTATGCCAATGCCGCTCCCCCCGGCACCGACATGGAACGGGTGACCCGCTGCGTGCACGATGCCCAGTGCGTGCTGATCGATCACGCCTGAGCAGGCAAACCACGTGACAGGACTGTCATCGGCTTGTCTGATGGTCAGAGTCGGCCAAATCTTACTGATCGGGCCGACTCTTAAACCGGCGGATGCGGAAGCGGTCCTCATCCATCAAGAGAAAACGTTTGGCCGGGTACTCCGCCTGTATCTCTTTGCTTACCCGCATGGGGTCAATGTAAGTCAGTACCTTGGCCAAAGCAGGATTAAATCGTCGGCGCTCCCATCCCAGACTCTCTTCCACGCTTTCTGCGGTAATGCAGCCTTGCTCCATCGACAATACAGTCTCCGCGATGGTAACGGCATCATCCAGTGTCCGATAGCCAAGAGCAGGGCCATCGAAAGAGAAGAACAGCTTGTAGGTAGGATTCACAAACCCGTTTCCAGATAGCGCCTTACTCCATTTTACGAAGTCCATATCTTCTAGTTCGGTAACGGACTCCCTGACAGTGGAGGGGGCCTCGTCCGGGAATTCGGATGCCAAATCGTCCACTTCGGTGGTTTCGTGCGGCAATCCATCGGGCGAATTTCTTGCTAGCCAGACCCCAACTGCGACCGCAAGTTCCGACATCTGCAGGCGTGGACGAAGTAGGTCTTCCAGGCGTCGGATCGCCGCAGCATTATCGATGACTTTTGCGCTGATGTCCTTCCGCCACTGGTCAATCATCTGATCGAGTTCGGAAGGATGGGTCACTCGGTAGATGGAAGTCAGGAGCCCGGTAACAGGGTTCGTCCCGGCAAGCCACTCAGCCACTGCTCTGGTCAACTGCCGCTTGGGGTCACCCTGTGGAACTTGGATTTCGGACATGGTCGGCCTCATCTCGCTGTGCTACGGCACGGGTCTTGGGGTCTTGGACACCACGTAATGATGGCTATGCTGCCACAGGCATGGGGGCTCTGTCAGGACTGACGCAGCCTGAAACGGGTATAACTAGAGGTTTGCACACGGGCGCTCGTCCGGTGGGAAGTAGAAAATCACATACAACGCCAATAAAATCATATAGTTAGCCCCTGTTTCAGGCTCGAAGGAAATCAGCCCCGGGGAACGCCCGTCTGGGACAGACGGGGACAGAGATTCCGGTTAGTCACAACGCACGCGCGTGAGGAGGACAAAATTGCCTCGACCTCCATGGCGGGCCCCTTGGCGTTTCCGGGGGGGGAATATCCCAGTCAAGCTCTTTTGTTGCCCCCTCGACAATGAGGCCGCGAGGCCGCAACCATCCATCGGAATTCGCGGCAAGGGTTATCGCCAGGATGAGCTACAGTATGGGTCGGAAAAATTCGGGGGCGAAAGAAACGCCCGGTAATCAATGTGTTGGGAATGTGGTATGGCGGATGGGGAGGGATTCGAACCCTCGATACCCTTTTGAGGTATACTCCCTTAGCAGGGGAGCGCCTTCGGCCACTCGGCCACCCATCCATGAACGGCGATCAAATTCGGAAAAGCGGAAGCCGCTGTTCCATGCACCGGGCGTCCCTTCTAGGCCAGGGATCCCCTTGGAGTCAAGGGCCGATTGCGCGGCGATTATTTTCTCCGCCGCGCACCCGGGGATGAGCCTAGAGCGGGGTGTGGTCCGCTCTAGTTCAGGCCGCACATGCCGGCGCCACAGCCGCCGCCCATGCCACAGCTCGGGGCCGGGGCGGGATCGCTGTCGCGGCTGCCGCCCACCGCCGGCGCCATAATGCCCTTGCCAATGTCATGGGTGCCGCATTGCGCACAGGCCAGGGTGCCCGTGGCTTTTTTTTCCTCGTAATCAGCGGAACTGCGGAACCACGCATCATAGGTGTGGCCGTTGGCGCACCGCAGGGTATACAGCATGACCAGAGACTCCTTGCCGGATTAGACCAAAATCGGTCCGTATATAGGCCGGTCCTGGCGCAGACGCCACCCGGTAACAGGAATTTCAGCCCCCCATCCGCGCGACCCTGCTATCAAGAGCCCCGGGAAGAAGGAGAGGGGGCACAACCCATGACGGAAGAGGCCACGGAAACCCGCCGCGCGTTGTGGCTGACGGCGCTGGGGGTGGTGTTCGGCGATATTGGCACCAGTCCGCTCTACGCCTTGCGCGAGGCGCTGCTGGGCCAGCCCGGCGCCGATCATCCCAACCCGGTGGACGTGTTCGGGGTGCTGTCGCTGATCGCCTGGTCGTTGGTGCTGGTGATTTCCGTCAAGTACCTGATCTTCGTCCTGCGGGCCGACAACCATGGCGAAGGGGGCATCCTGGCCCTGGCCGCCCTGATGGCGCCGTTGCGAGAGGGACGCCTCACCGGCAAGGCACCGCTGATCGTGCTGGGATTGTTCGGGGCGGCGCTGCTCTATGGCGATGCCGCCATCACGCCGGCCATTTCCGTGCTGTCGGCGGTGGAGGGCCTGGAGATTTCCTTCCCCCATCTGGCCCATTGGGTGCTGCCCATCGCCGTGGGCATCCTGCTGGCCCTGTTCGCCGTGCAGTCCCGGGGCACGGAAGTGATTGGCCGTGTCTTCGGGCCGGTGATGTTGGTCTGGTTCCTGGTGCTGGCCGCCCTGGGGGTGCATTCCATTCTGCAAACGCCGGTGGTGCTGCTGGCCCTGTCGCCCCATCACGCCGCCAACTACTTCCTGCACAACGGCGTGGTGGGGGTGGGGGTGTTCGGGGCGGTGTTCCTGGTGGTTACCGGGGGCGAGGCACTCTATGCCGACATGGGCCATGTGGGCCGCACCCCTATCCGCCGCGCCTGGTTCCTGATCGTGCTGCCGGCCCTGCTGCTGAATTATTTCGGTCAAGGGGCGCTGGTGCTGCGGGAACCGGCCGACGCCGCCCATCCCTTCTACGAACTGGCGCCGCCCTTATTGGTGTTGCCGGTGATGGCCCTGGCGACCTTGGCGACCATCATTGCCTCCCAGGCGGTGATCAGCGGCGTGTTCAGTCTGACCCGACAGGCGGTGCAACTGGACGTGCTGCCCCCCTGGGACATCCGCCAGACCTCGTCCCACGAGGCGGGGCAGGTGTATCTGCCGTTGATGAACTGGCTCCTGGCCATGGCCACCATCGGTCTGGTGCTGGTGTTCCAGTCCTCCGACAACCTGGCCGCCGCCTATGGCGTGGCCGTGAGCACCACCATGGGCATCACCACCCTGCTGCTGGCGGCCATGATGCGCCGGCGCTGGAAGTGGCCGGGGTGGCTGGTGATGCCGTTGATCGTGTTCTTCCTGACCCTGGATCTGGCCTTCATGGGGGCCAACTACCTGAAAATTCCCGATGGCGGCTGGTTGCCCCTGACCATCGGTCTGGCGGTGACCGTCACCATGCTGGTGTGGCGACGGGGCACCAATCAATTGCGCCAGGGGGTGCGGGCGCGCTTCAATCGCTCCCTGGACACCCTGGGCGCGGAGCTGGACGATGACGAATGTTCCGTGCCGCGGGTGCCGGGGGTGGGGGTCTATCTCAGCCCCCGTACCGGCGTGGTGCCGCCCATCCTGGACCACCAGCTTGAGCGCCTGCCGGTGTTGCATGAGACGGTGGTGATCATGACCGTGCGCATGCGGGCCCGGCCCCGGGTGCCCGCCGCCGACCGGCTGGCGGTGCACGACCTGGGCCCGGGGCTCTATAAGGTGGTGGTGTCCTACGGCTTCATGCAGATGCCTAACCTGCCGGTGGCCCTGAAAAGCATGGAGCGCCTGGGCTATGCCCTGGATACCGATGCCGCCACGTGGTTCGTGGGCCGCATGGTGCCGGTGCCCGATCCCCAGGCGGGACTGGGCACCCAGTTGCTTGCGGCGCTGCACGGCTTTCTGTTGCGCAACTCGGCCCGGCGGCCGGCTCTCTATCGCCTGCCGCCGGAAGCCATCATCGAGGTGGGGGTGCGGGTGGAAATCTGAGCCTTACCGCACCACCGCCCGCGCTTTCTGCACCAGTTCCACGAAGCCGGCCCGGTCGCCCCAGGGATCGGCGCCCACGGCGCCCCGGGCCAATCGGGCGATGGCCGGCCAGGGACGGCCGCCGGCGATGGGGTCGCCCCGCAAGGTCATGGCGAACCAGGCCACGGCGGTGGCAAATCGCACGTCGGCCGGGGCTTGCGCCAGGGAGGCCACCCGGTCGGCATCGGTCACTGGCCGCTGGATCAAGCGGCTGGGGCCCCCCTGGGGCGGCTGGAAGCGGATTTTCACGAAGGCCAGCTCCCGACTGCTGGCCGAGGGGGCCGGGGCCGTCTGATTGCCGCCGTATCGCCGTGCCCCCAACAGGGGGGTGTGTTCCCCGGCCAGGGCCATTTCATAGAGGGCGGTGACCGTGTGGCCGCTGCCCACGTCGCCGGCATCCTTGGCGTCGTTGGCGAAGTCCGCTTCCTCCAGGTCCCGGGTTTCGTAGCCGATGAGGCGGTATTCCAACACCCGGGCGGGATTGAACTCCACCTGGATCTTCACGTCCCGGGCCACGGTCACCAGGGCCTGGGCCACGCTGCGGGTCAGCACCTTTTGGGCGGCCCCCAGGGTGTCCACGTAGGCGGCCACGCCGTCGCCGTTCTGGGCCAGGGCCTGCATCATGGTGTCGTGATAGTTGCCACGGCCAAAGCCCAGCACCGACAGGCCAATGCCCGCGGCCCGGCGCTTGGACACATACCCCGCCAGGGCCCGGGGATCGTTGATCCCCACGTTAAAGTCGCCGTCGGTCACCAGCAGGATGCGGTTGACGCTGCCCGGTGTGGCGTTCTTTTCCGCCAGGGCGTAGGCCAGTTCGATGCCTTCCTGACCGGCGGTGCTGCCCCCGGCCCGCAGGTCATCCATGGCGGCCAGGATGGTCTCGGTCTGGTTGCCGGGGGTGGGGGGCAGGGCCACGCCGCTGGCCCCGGCATAGGTCACCAGGCTCACCCGGTCGCGGGGTCCCAGCTTGTGGGCCAGCAGACAGATGGCCTGCTTGGCCAGCGGCAGCTTGTCGGCCGCCCGCATGGAGCCCGACACGTCCATCAGGAACACCAGATTGGCAGGTGGGCGCTGGTTCTCCGGCACCGTATAGGCCTTCAGCCCCACCACCATCACCACCCGGTCCTGGTTCCAGGGCGCCGGCACCACCCACACGCCGGGACGGAACCCCTCCTGGCGGGTGCGGGCGGGGGTGTAGCCGTAGTCGAAGGCGTTGATCAGTTCCTCCGGCCGCACCGCATCGGGCGGCGGCGTCTGGCCGTCGGTCAGGTGACGGCGCACCACCGTGTAGCTGGCGGTGTCCACATCGGCGGCGAAGGTGGAGACGGGGGCGTCCGTGACCCGTTGGACGCCGCGCACCTCTGTTTCCGGATAGCGCTCGCGGGACGGGCGGGGAAGGGGGGAGGGCGCCACCGCATCCGCCACCGGCGCCGCCGTCCGCTTGGGGGTGGGGGCCGGTGGCGGGGCGGCGGACTCCGTCATCACCTGGGGCGCCGGGGCGCCGGTGGCCATGCCCGGCGGGGACCGGAACAGCCGGTTCATGAGCGACGGGGGCGGATCGGCCCGGTGCTGGTAGCGCTTGGCGCAGTAGCGGGCCACGGCGTCGTCATCGACGGCGTGGGCCGGGGCGGCGTGGGCCGGGGCGGTGGCGATCACGCCGACGGCCATCATCAGGCCGCCGGCGATCAGGGCACGGGACAGGGTCATGAGGAGTCTCCCGGATAATGATCCGGCTGGCCGGATCAGGATCGGCCGTATTCCTCGGCCTCGTACGCGTTTTCCTCAGCCAGGTACTGGTCCAGCTTGGCGCGGTCCAGGGGCGTGCGGATGGCCAGGGCGAACACCGCCACGGCCAGAACGGTGCAGGCCAGGAGGTCCCAGCCGAAGGGCAGCATATCCTGGCCGCCGCCAAAGGAGCCCAGGAAGGAAATCACGCCCAGTCCTAGCAGATAGGGCACCAGCCACAGGGCCTGACGCCAGTCGGGCCGGCTTTCTGGTCCGTGAGTATAGGGGATTCGCGCGGCATAGACCAGCAGCCCCACCCCCAGGGCCACCGCCAGCCGCCACATGGTGTCCCAGCCGCTCCAGTAGACGATGAAGGTCACCACGATGAACCCGGCCAGGGCCACGGGCAGCGCCGCCGGCAGCCGGAAGGGCCGGGGGCGTTCCGGCAGAATCCGCCGCAGCGCCACGATGCCCAGCGGCCCCACGCAGAAGGACAGCACCAGGGCGGCGCTGTTCAGGGTCACCAATTCCTTGAACGGCACCGCCACCAGGAACACCAGATGGAACACGAAGTTGATCAGCAGGGCGTGCAGGGGCACGCCGCGCAGGGACAGGCTCGCCAGCAGGGCGGGGAAGAAGCGGTTCTGGCTCATGGCCATGGTGAGCCGGGCGTTGGAGGCCACCGCCACCAGCGCGCCCCCAAAGGGCGAGATCACGGCGGCGCTGTAGAGCAGGCTCACCAGCCACAGGTACCCCAGGGCCAGGGCCAGCCCCTCCAGCGGCCCCAGATGCTGGTTGAAGGTGACGGCGCCCCAGCCCTGGGCCACGTGGTGCTCCGACAGGGCGCCGATAAAGGCGACCTGAATGCCGACATAGATCAAAAGGCAGATCACCACCGAAAGAATCAGGGCCCGGGGGATGTTACGGCCGGGGTCGTGTGTCTCGCCGGCCATGTCGATGGCGTGGCGGAAGCCGATGAAGGCAAAGGCAATGCCACCGGTGGACACCGCCGCCAGAATGCCCTTGATCCCCATGGGGGCGAATCCGCCGGCTTCGGAAAAGTTCTCCACCCGGAAGGCCCCGGCCATGAGGGTGATCATGATCACCACCGGGACCACCAGCTTGAACCAGGTGATGGAGGTGTTGAGGCGGGCAAAAAAGGCCACCCCCACCGCGTTCACGTAGGTGAACACCGCCAGCACGCTCCCGGCCGCGACCATGCCGCTCACCGACAATCGGGCGTTGTCGGCATCGGTGAAGAGCCAGGGGGCGTGGTGGGCCAGATACTGGAGCATGGCCACCGTCTCGATGGGGGCGGTGGTGAGATAGCCCACCCAGGCGGTCCAGCCCATGGCCACGGCCACCACGTTGCCATAGGCGAACTGGGGCACCCGCGCCAGACCGCCGGCCACGGGCAGCATGGCGGTAATCTCGGCAAAGGTCAGGGCCAGGATCAACATGGCCAGACCGCCGATCACCCAGGACACCAGACTGGCCGGTCCCGCCTGTTGGGCGGCCATGAGGGGGGCGAACATCCACCCCGAGCCAATGACGCCACTGACCCCGATGAAGGTCAGGCCGATCAAACCGATGGGACGCTGCAAGGCCACGATTCCCTCCTCCCGCTGGCGGGCCGGGTGACTTTCCACGGGCCGCCGGTCCACGATCCTTCCCCTGCCGCGTCAGGGTAGCAATCCCCCACCTGTTTCCCGAATGAAATGTCGTTTCGGCCCCGGAAGGGGTACGGCGCCGGCCCCCGCACCCGCGGCCAGCACACGCTGTGGTCTTGTGACCGGGGTCTACTTCCGGCACGCTGCCAGAATGGGCCCCGGTCCGCAGGCACGGCGTCTTTGGGCGGAGCCTCTTTTTTTCTTCAACCATGGCAGGAGATCGGCCATGCGCTTTGGTGATATCTGGCGTCGGGGCCGCGTGGTTCTGGCGGTTTTCTCGCTCGTGGGCGCGATGATGCCCGCTCACGCGGCGGACACGGCGGCGACGGCCATTCAGGTGGGCGTGCCGCAGAATCCGCCCTTTGCCGGGGTCGAAGACGGCAGGGCCACGGGGCTGGCCGTGGTGCCGGCCCTGCATATCCTGCGGGAGATGGGGTATGATCCCCAGGTCCAGGCCATGACCCCGCCCGAGATCTATGCCGGTCTGGCGGCGGAGACCCTTGATGTGGGGGTGCCGGTGCTGGCGACGCCCGAGCGCGTGTTGCATGCTTATTTCACCGATCCCCTCTATACCAACTACACCATCCTCCTGACTCGGGAAAAGGTGCGGCCGCATTTGCGGACCATTTCCGCCCTCAGCCATTACACGCTGGGGGGGCGCACCGGTTTTCGCTATCCGCGTCTGGATTGTTCGCAAGAGGAAGCGCTGGTGCGCCTGGACAGCGACGCCGCCCTGGCCAAGGCCGTGGCCGCGGGAGACCTGGATGCGGCCCTGATCGGGCTGGTGGACAGTGAACCGCGGTTGCGGGCGGCCGGGCTCTTGCAGGGGCTGACGCTGGTGCGGACGGCCCTGGACACCGTGCCCCTGAGCGTGGGCCTGTCCCACAAGCGCTTCACGCGCGCGGACATGGAGGCCTTTAACGCGCGATTGTCTCGGTATCATCAGGGCAAGGCGTGGATTGATCTGCTCAAGGCCCATGGCCTTTACCCGCCGCGGCGCCTGGATTTCCTGCCGCACTGAGCCCGGGGGCCTCTTGTGCCGGCGCCTAGAGCGGATCGCCCCCAATCGGGTTCACGCTGTGAACCGGATTGGGGGCGTGAATCCGCTCTAAAACAAATAGATAGAGCCGATTCACGCCGTCAATGGGACCCATTTCTGGGTCCCATTGACGGCGATAGGCTCTAGGGCCACATGCGGGGAAGATCATCCTCCGTCCCCGGGGCCGCACGGACCTCGGGGCGGGCGCGGCAGGAGAGAAGCGCATGACCGCAACACCAGGAGCGCCCGCCCGGGCCCTTTTTGGTGCCGGCTGTTTCTGGGGCGTGGAGCTCAAATTTCGGCGGGTGCCCGGGGTGCTGGACGTGCAGGTGGGATATGCCGGCGGTACCGTGCCCGATCCGACCTACGAACAGGTTTGCACCGGGACCACCGGTCACGCCGAGGTGGTGGAGGTTCTGTTCGATCCGGCGCAGGTGTCCTATGAAACCCTGCTCCGGGTGTTCCTGGAGATCCATGACCCCACCCAGTACCATCGGCAGGGGCCCGATGTGGGGCCCCAGTACCGGTCGGTGATTTTCGCCCTGGATGAGACCCAGGCGGGGGCCGCCCGCGCCGCCCTGGCCGCCGATGGACGTCCCGTGGCCACGGAAGTGGCCGGACCGGCGGTGTTCTATCCCGCCGAGGACGACCACCAGCGCTACCTGGAACGGCGCGGGTATCGTTAATCAGGGTGCGATAGGCTCTAGAGCGGATCGCACCCAATCGGGTTCACGCTGTGAACCGGATTGGGTGCGTGA
>CAZHRQ010000056.1:0-15535 GCA_964535075.1 uncultured Rhodobacterales bacterium
CCGCGACCTGCTGGGCGATGACAGCCAGCTCTTCGGCGCCATTCCCGCGCCCAAGATGTACGCCATGCTGCGGGATGGCGAAGCGGACATGATGCTCTCCGGCGGACGCAGCCAGTTCGTGGCCTTGAAGGCCCGGGTGCCGTGGCTGGACATCAACCAGGAACGTCACCTTCCCTATGCCGGCTATGACGGCCTGCTGATCCTGGCCCGGGAAATCGACGCCGCCCTGGGCAATCCCGTGTGGCAGGCGGTGCGCCGCCCGGCGCCCTGGGATGCCGATCACCCCGCCGCCCCGGGAGGACAATGACATGGCCACCGTCGTCAACGCCCGCAAGCCCCTGACCACCAACCCACTGAAGATGAGCCCGGCCTTGGGCGCGGCCATGGCCTTCCTCGGCGTGGATCGCACCCTGCCCCTGTTCCACGGCGCCCAGGGGTGCACCGCCTTCGCCCTGGTGCTGATGGTCCGCCACTTCCGCGAGGCCATTCCCTTGCAGACCACCGCCCTCAACGAGATCACCACCATCCTGGGCGGGCTCGACAATCTGGGCGAGGCCTGCAACACCATCAAGGAAAAGGCCGATCCGGCCCTCATCGGCATCTGCACCACCGGCCTGGCCGAAACCCGCGGCGAGGACATCCGCGGCTTCCTGCCCTCCTTGCCCGAAACTTACCCCGCCCTGCGGGAAACGGCCCTGGTCTATGCGGAAACGCCCGATGACCTGGGCGGATTGCAGGAAGGTTGGGGCCAGGCCGTGGCCGCCCTCATCGACACCCTCGCCGCCGCCGACACCCCCCGTGATCCCGGCCGAGTGGTGCTGCTGCCCGGCGCCTTCATGACCCCGGGCGACGTGGAGGCCCTGCGCGATCTGGCGGAGCTGTTCGGCTTCGACCCCGTGATCCTGCCCGATCTCGCCGGCTCCCTGGACGGTCACGTCCCCGACCGCTGGATTCCCACCAGCTACGGCGGCACGCCCCTGGAAGCCATCCGCACCCTGGGTGGCGCCGCCGGCGCCCTGGCCTTTGGCGAGGGCATGCGACCGGCGGCGGAAACCCTCACCGCCCGCACCGGCCTCCCCTGCCCGGTGCTGCCGGCGCCGGTGGGCCTCGCCGGGACCGATACCCTGGTGAAGGCCCTCATGGACCTGAGCGGCCGGCCGGCCCCGGCCCGGGTGCAACGCCAGCGCAGCCAACTGGTGGACGCCATGCTGGATGCGCACTTCTTCTTCGGCGGGCGGCGCATCGGCCTGGCCGGCGAGGCGGATCAGGTGGCGGCGGTGGTGCCGCTGTTACAGGACCTGGGCGCCCTTGCCGCGCGGGTGGTGACCCCCACCGGCCCCGCCGGCCTCAAGGACCTGCCGGTGGCGGAAGTGGTGGTGGGCGATCTGGCCGACCTGGAAGCCGCCGCCGCCGACCTGGATCTGGTGATCACCCACGCCCACGGGCGGGGCCTGGCCGAGCGCCATCACGTCCCGCTGGTGCGCCTGGGCTTTCCCCAATTCGACACCCTGGGCGCCGCCCATCAGGTGAGCGTGGGCTATCGCGGCAGCCGCGACCTGGTGTTCACCTTGGGCAACACCCTCATGCACGCCGCCCATCATGCCGCCCACCCCCTGCCGGAGGAGCCGGATCATGCCACCCCGCAGACTGCATGTGGTTGAGGGCGCCCCGGCCGGTGCCCCCGGCCCAGCCACAGGAGACAAGACGGTGAAGGTTGCCCTCGCCACCCAGGACATGAAGTCCGTCAATGCCCACTTCGCCGGCGCCCCGACCATGGTGGTCTACGACGTGGGCCCCGAAACCTGCCGCCTGGTGGAGGCCATCCAGTTCGATCAGCGCAGCGCCGAGGACGGCGTGCACACCGACGACAACGATGACCGCATCACCCCCCGGCTCAAGGCCCTGGAAGGCTGCACCCTGCTGTTCGTGAAGGCCATCGGCGGCCCCGCCGCCGCCAAGGTGGTCAAGCAGCGGGTGCACCCCATGAAAGCCCCGGACGAGCCCATCGAGTCCGTGCTGACCCGGGTGCAGGACATGCTGGCCGGCACCCCGCCGCCGTGGCTGCGCAAGGCCATGGAAACCCCCGGCGACACCCCCTCCTTCGTGGACGAGGACTAAGGCCATGAGCGAAACCACCGAACCGCCCAAGAAGAAAAAGAAAAAGAACGACGCCGACGATCCGCTGTTGCAGCAGCCGGTGCCACAGACGCCCTTCATTCGCAATCTGCTGGCCCAGATCCGCGCCCACGACAGCTATGGCATCTGGGAAAACCGCCCTGATCCCAAACTGCTGCGCGCCTACGTGCTCACCAAGGAGGAACGCCAGGAGATTCCGGTGATCGGCGATCCCGACCCCAAGCTGCTGTGGCGCATGGACCTGCTCTACAAGGCGGTGGCCATGACCCTGGAGCAGGAGATCGGCCTGGTGGCCTCGCCGCTGATGAAGGTGTCGTCGGAAGGCTTCGGCCGGGTGGTGTTCACCGTGGGCCGGCTGGTGGCCATCGACCTCACGGTACGTGACGTGCACCGCTTTGGCTTTGCCGATTTCGAAGCCCTGGCCGAGTACGGCGCCAAGCTGGTGGTGGACGGTGCCGCCACCGTGGAACGCTTCCCCAAAACCGCCAAGGCGTAACAATCTAAGGACTTCCCGCCATGACCGATACGGACGCCCTTCAGGACAAGGTCAAGAAACTCCGCAGCCGCGCCCGTCAGGCCGCCATGGACCTGCACGACCTGTCGGAGGAACTGCCTCAGAACTGGGAACGCATTCCCGAAATTGCCGGCAAGGCCCACGACCTGCACGCCGAACTGGCGGAGGCCCAGGCCGCCCTCAAGGCCGCGAAATAGGTGTAAGGGACCCTGAAAAATGAGCGACGAACGGACCTTCATCACCCGGGACGGCAGCCCCTGGACGCCCCTGTATCTGGAAGCCATCGACGATGAAAAATGCATCGGCTGCGGCCGCTGCTTCAAGGTCTGTGGGCACGGGGTGCTGGAACTCATGGGCATCAACGATGAAGGGGAAATGGTGGACCCCTTCGACGATGACGAGGATATCGAACGCAAGGTGATGACAGTGGCCAACCCCGGCAACTGCATCGGATGCAATGCCTGCGGACAGGTGTGCGGCAATGATTGTCAAACCCATATCCCACTGGCCGCCTGATCCCCTGTACCACGCCCTGATGGGCGAGCGGGCCGCCGACCGCGACGAGGGGCTGGAGGATCCGGGCCTGCTGGATGCCCACGTCTTTGCCTGTATCCTGGCCCAGGCCCGGCACGAAGGGGTGTCCCCCGGCACCGCGCTGGGCCTGGACCCGCCGGCCCTGCGCGCTCTGGCGGCGGCCCTGTTCCCGAGCCGGGGGGGCATGTTGACCGACGACCCCGGCGACCGGGAACAGGCCCTGGAGGAGGCGGACCTGCGCCGGTTGTTGCTCGCCCACCGGGCGGACGGCGCCCCGGTGCGCACCTGGATGGCGCACGCGGTGGCCCGGCGCAGTCTTAGCCCCGGCCACCTGTGGGAGGCCCTGGGCCTGCGACGACGGGAGGAACTAAGCGCCTTGCTGGCCCGCCACTTCCCCGCCCTGGCCGAGCGCAATTTTGGCATGAAGTGGAAGAAGTTCTTCTACCGCCAACTGTGCCAGATGGAAGGCATCGTGGTGTGCAAAAGCCCCAACTGCGCCGAATGCCCCGATTACACCCTGTGTTTCGTGGAACCGGGGCCGTAACCTAACCGGGATGATTCATGACGCCCCAGAGCGGATCGCCCCGAAACGGACGGTGCGCAGCCGCTCGCGCCAGAACCCACTCCGGTTGAGGGCGCATTCCGCGACAACCCTTATCTAGGGCGTCATGAATAATCCGGGATAGGGATATCCACACCGACACGTTGCGCGATGAGCTGCTCGATGGCGGTGCTGACCGGCGTGTACAAATCGACCTCAGGGGCCGTGAGCGTGACAACCAAGGCATACCGTCCCTGTTGCTCGCAAATCGCAGAGGTTCTTCGTTCCTTCCACCAGCCCGAGACAGGCTTCACGCAAATCATGCCGCGGGCGGCAAGTTGCGCGCCGGTCCCGCGCCAGACATCACAGTGCAGAGAACCGGCTGAAATGCTATTTGGCCCCAACAACCAACCACTATCCCGCTCAGCCTGCGGTCCGGCCTGATGCGGGTTCTCGCGCTCCTGGGCATTGGTTCGTTTTCTGAACTGATCGGCGGTCTCGCGCGGGCGCTTCAGATCAAAACGCAGGCCAAAGGATTGGTAGCGCTGGGGATCGATGGCCGCTGACTTTCCGGGGTTCGGCTCAACAAAATAGGACAGCGTTATCTTGAGGCGAAACTCTTGGTCGCCATACTGCTCAAGCACGTCCTGCGGCCAGGGCAGCGGGTAGTAATGACATTCGTTGAAGACAGGGCCGTTTTTTTTCCACCGGTAAGGCTGGATCGTTTTCTGGGCCACCAGTGCCAGATCGCTGAGGGCTGACGCCGTTGCACGGGGATAGGACGGCACACCATAGCCGAACGTACGAACAAGCTGCTTGCGTTCCCGCAAGCGGCCCTCATTCAACAGGCGCTCCTTCATACGCTCGGTCCATTCGGCACTGTGGACGATGAGCGCCCGGATTGTCTCCGGCCAAAAATCGGGATGGTCAGCTTGCAGGCGTGCGGCCAGCCTTGCCGCCTGCGCGGTCGCGGCACTGGTTGCCGCGAAGTTGACGATGGGCAGACGATCAACATCGGCTCCGGTCGTCAGCAATTCCAGGGACGGGCAATCGACCAGATCGCGACCGTTGTCTGAGACGGCCCGATTTCCGGCCTCGAATACGACTTCGGGCTTGATCGGCGTCTTGCCCGAATGCCATCCGGTGGAGTTCCGGGAAAAAGGGCTGACATCGCCCGCTTCCACCACAGGTCGGTGCTCCCTGAAATACGGGTCAGCGGGATCGATTTCGGTCTTGTCGGTATAGCCGCCGACGGTGAGGGCGTTCCACGCCTGCGCCGGGTCTTCAATCGGATATTCGTCAAGTTGATCAAGACGATCAGCCTGCATCGCGTTTCGGATATTGCCGCCAGAGACACAAAACATGCGCCGGGGAAGATCGTCCTCATCGCCAATCGCCTGCCCCACCGCCGCCCGGTCGACGCAGGCGCTCCAACTGCTGGCGCGCGCGCCGGAACGGTCCTCGTTCGTAACGGCCATGCAGAAAACGCGATCCCGGTCAGGATTTTGAATTTCAGCGAGCGCAACCGCGCTCAATGTGATGGAGCCGTAACGTGCGGGCTCGTTCGGATCGAACCCGTCGGCGGGCATGATGCGCACCGATTCCAGTCGGTGACGAAGCCGGTACTCTTGCCCGTCTTGCAGGCGTGCGAAAAGATCGCCGTGCAAAGTCAGGCCCGCCATTTCGGTGCCATGGCTGTCCCGAATGTTGTCCGTGTTCGGCCAGTCGGAATGGACAGTCAGCAGATCACCCTCGGCCAGGGCAGGCTCAAGCAGGACGTGGGCTCTGTTGACACCGGTATCGAGAAGACAGACACGCGGCACCTCGACACCAGGCCATACAGTTCGCTCGGCAAGATCGGCCGCCCAGTCATGCTGGTTCTCGCGCTCTTCCTCCAGAAAGAAGTTCGGCGTGTCGGAGCCCCGGCGCAGCTCCATGATTCCATCGGCGACAATCAGCGCAAGCTCGATCTCGGCGCGCCTGCCAAGAACGGGAATGACCGTCGATTCGGGAAATTTAAGCCAGCGATCTTCATCGGCGATGCGACATTCCATGCGCCGGAACACGGCGGCGGTTTCGTTTGCAGATTCCGGTCTGCACCAGACCTCCCACCAGATACGATCTTGCGCCGCCTGTGGCAGTGCGTTCGCATCGTCGGTCCAGAAGGAAAAAAGCCGGGCGCGCCGGATCGTCTCAATGGGCTCGATATAA
Source organism: uncultured Rhodobacterales bacterium (assembly GCA_964535075.1). Classification (GTDB taxonomy): domain Bacteria; phylum Pseudomonadota; class Alphaproteobacteria; order Rhodospirillales; family CAJXLG01; genus CAZHRQ01. The sequence goes on from CAZHRQ010000056.1 coordinate 5,937, forward strand.
CCCCGACGCTGCGGTTTTCCCGTTTCGGTCAACTCACCGGTCGCGTAATCCTCGAAAATCTGCTCCAGAGCCGGAACCGATGCATCGGGTACAAACACAACAGTGGAAACCCGCTCCGTTTCCGGATCGATTTTCGTTGCACCGACGGTGATCTTCTCGTCCTTCTTACTTCCCCGTTCGAGCTTTTCCGCCTTGGCGCCTCGTCGCAGCTCAACTTCGTAATACGCGCCTTCGCTTGGTGCGAGGTCTTCCGGAAGCTCTATCTGGTCGCGCGCATCATGTTCCGCGCGGAAAGCCGCCTGAAGCTGTCCCCGGAGCATCGCACCATGTTCCTCACGGATTCGAGGCGCTTGCCCGTCTCCTATATTCGGGGAGGACGAGCGATAACGTCCAGACTCAGCAAGTTGGGAGATATCGATATGGGGCCGGTCAAATTCAGGAGGCATCGGTTCTTCCTACCCCGATTTGGTATTTGAGAACGCCTCCTGCATTTCACGGCGATCCCGCAAGCGCCGCAGAAGCTGATCCGTGGTAACAGAATTTTTTTCCTCAAGGATGGCGGCTTTCACCGCGTCCTCTGCCGCTTTCGAGATTTCGGCCTGGCTCAAGCCCTCGGCTGCGGGAATGATCTTCGTCCATGCAAGCCGCCCGGTCTTAAATGGTCTCAGGCCGATGGTCACAATTCGCTTTACCTCGTCATCCGAGGGCATCTCGAAAGTGAGCACAAGATCGAAGCGGCGCAACAACGCCTTATCCAGCAGCTCCGGGTGGTTGGTCGCACCAACGACGACGCTGTCGGTCGCGTTTTCCTCTTCCACATATTGCAGGAATGAGTTCAGTACCCGCCGCATCTCCGCCACGTCGTTTGTGGCGCTGCGCTTTCCGCCTACAGCATCGAATTCGTCGAAGAGATACACGCCACGGCGCTTGGCGGTTTCGTCAAAAATGAGCCGCAGCTTGGCGGCTGTTTCGCCCATGTAGCGCGTGATAAGCGCTTCAAGCCGAACAACGAACAACGGCAGGCGAAGCTGCCCTGCAAGCGCCTCGGCCGACATGGTCTTGCCCGACCCAGGCGGCCCGAGGAACAGGACACGACGGCTGGGAACCTTCCCATGCTCCCGAAGCCAGTCCCGCCTGGCCTGTTGCTGGACCAGATCGTCGATTCGCTCCCGAAGGCGCGAATCAAGAACGACATCCTTCAAGACGTAGCGCGGCTCACGCAGCTCAATGACGCCTTCCAGGTCGCCACGGGGCTTGGCGATCTGAATGGGGACGTTCGATCCGGACCCGGAGCGCGCCGCTTCCACAGTGGCGCGAAGTTCCTCAGCAGTCGTCCGGCGGCCCTGCCGTGCTTCGGCAGCAGCGATTTGCAAAGCAATTGAATAAAACTGCTCGTCGTCGCCCTCCGCCCGGCTCCGCAACATCGCTAATATTTGTTTGGCGTTAGACATCCTGAAGCCCTTCCCCCGTAAAAGATGCCATTTACACCATATTAATCGGACATCTTACAAGTCAGCATAGCCAAAATATCCAAAGTTTACAAAGCTTCTATTGTGCACCGCGATCAGGATTGGCCTTGCGACCTGATCGCACGAACCAGCCATCATGGCCAATGGTATGCCAGAAATCTGGCGCGTTTGCAGCTTTTGTTGCCACGCCTGCGCTCACATCACCACCGCCCCGCTCCGGCGTTTGGCGAATTTTCGGGGCATTAAGAGGCCATTTTCGGCAATAAACGGGATTTAACCCGTATTATTCACCGGGATTGGCGGGTGTAGCGTAAGATCCATAGATTCCGTATTTTCTGGGTACCGACGCCAAAAACACGGTTTCCCGGAAAGCAACACCCGCCATGGACGAATTTACCCTTCCGCTACCCGGTCTGTCACCGGTTCTCGACAAGGATATTTGACGGCGGCACCGTATCGTCGGACGGGGGCCTTCTGGTGCTGCGCCAGGTCCAGCGACGGAGCGGGCTGGCCCACGGGCTCGCCGCCTGCCTGCATGAAGGATCCCGGTTAGGACGTCACGGAAGCTGCAACCAGTACTGCAACAGGGCGGTGGCGGCCTGGGGCTGTTCCAGGGTGATCATGTGGCCGCATTGGGGCACCATCACCAGCCGGGCGTTGGGAATGCCCTCGGCCATTTCCGTGAGCATGTCTGGGCCCACGAGCTGGTCGTCGGCGCCGCCCACCACCAGGGTGGGGGAGGTGATGCCGGAAAGGCCGGGGCGGCTGTCGGGACGGCCCATGATGGCCCGCTGCTCGCGGATGAAGCCCTCGCTGCCGATGCGCTCCGCCATGGCGTACAGAGGCTCGGTCACCCCTGGGTTTTCCTCGTTGTCGGGGGCCACGAAGGTGGGGATCAGCCGCGGGGTGACCCCGTGGAACCGCCCCCGCTGGGCCAAGTCGATGAGTCCCCGGCGTTTTTCCGTCGCCTCCGGGGAATCGGGCCGGGCGTTGGTGGCCATCAGCGCCAGCCGGTCCACCCGCTCCGGCGCCTGACGCAGAATCTCGAACGCCACGTAGCCGCCCATGGACAGCCCGGCCAGGCTGAAATGCTCCGGCGCCGCCGCCAACACCGCCGCCGCCATGGCCTCCAGGCTGTCGTGGGCGCTGAGGTCGGGGATCATCACCGTCACCTGATCGGCCAGGTGCCGGCGCTGGTGGTCGTAAAGCGCCGCGTCGCTCAGCAACGCGGGCAACATGATCAGGGTGCCGGCCATGGGTTCCTCTCCTTCCCGGGGTTTCCTGGTCTTACTTGATCCAGGCGGAAATTTCCTTGAAGGCCTCGGTGCCCGCCCGGCCCAGCCATTCGAACAGCACCATCTCGGTCACCGCCACCGTCACCCCCGCCTGCAACAGCCGAGCCCAGGCCACGTCCTCGTGGTCGGGGTTGCGGGCGGAACAGGCATCGCGCACCACACACACGCCGAAACCGGCGGTCTTCATATCCAGGGCGGTCTGCAACACACACACATGGGCCTCGATGCCGGCGATCACCACCTGATCCCGTTCCAGGCCGCGCACCCGGCTCATCAAGGTGTCGTCGCCGCAACAGGAAAAGCTGTTCTTGGGGCACACCGCGTCCTGGGGCAGGTCCTGGCGCAGGTCCACCATGGTGGGGCCCAGCCCCTTGGGATACTGCTCGCTGGCCAGGACGGGGATCTCCAGCCGCCGCGCCGCCCGCAACAACAGGGAACCGTGGTGTAGCACCCGGCGGGGATCGTGCATCACCGGGGTCAGCCGTTCCTGCACATCCACCAGCAGCAGCGCGCTGCGTTGGGCCTCCAGACGCATGAGTCGTCCTCCCCGGGCCGTTGTGAACTCGGTCGGAACGGGGCGCCGTCCCGTGGCAGGAGCATAAGGCACCGGAGGCAGCGCGGAAAGTCTACATTGACATGGACCGCCACCCCCCTATGATGGGACCGGATGAGTATCTACCATGCTTTCATTCCTGCCCCCGCCCTCCGCTTCCCCGGTGGTTTCCGCCCCCTCCGGCCGACCCGTGCCCTGTTGCGCGGCGCGGCGGACAGCGTGCCGGCGTTGAGTCCTGTCTTCGGGAGTGTTGTTCTCCATGAGTTTTGCCGATCTCGGTCTGTCGCCTGAAACCCTGCAAGCGGTGTCGGAGGCGGGCTATACCGACCCCACCCCCATCCAGAGCCAGGCCATCCCCCTCGTGCTGCAAGGACGGGACGTGCTGGGATGCGCCCAGACCGGCACCGGCAAGACGGCGGGCTTTACCCTGCCCATGATCGACATCCTGGCGCACGGCCGGGCCAAGGCGCGCATGCCGCGCTCGCTGATTCTCGCGCCCACCCGTGAACTGGCGGCCCAGGTCAGCCAGAACTTCGAGAAATACGGCCGCCACCACCGCCTGACCATGGCCCTGCTCATCGGCGGCGAGGCCTTCACCGAACAGGTGCGGCTGCTGGACCGTGGCGTGGACGTGCTCATCGCCACCCCGGGCCGGCTGCTGGACCTGCTGGAGCGCGGCGCCGTGATCCTCCAGGACGTGAAGGTGCTGGTGATCGACGAAGCCGATCGCATGCTGGACATGGGTTTCATTCCCGACATCCGCCGCATCGTCGCCCTGCTGCCCCGCATCCGCCAGACCCTGTTCTTCTCCGCCACCATGCCGCCGGAAATCCGGCATCTCGCCAACGAATTCCTGATGACTCCCAAGGAAATCTCGGTGGCGCCGCCAGCCTCCCCGGCGGAGACGGTGACCCAGGCCCTGGTGCCCGTGGCCGGTCCCAAGAACAAGCGCGCCGCCCTGCGCCGGCTGCTGGGGGCCGAGGACGTGAGCAACGCCTTCATCTTCTGCAACCGCAAGCGGGAGGTGGGCGTGCTGGCGCGCTCGCTCCAACGCCACGGCTTCGATGCCGGCATGCTGCATGGCGACATGACCCAGTCCCTGCGCACCGAGACCCTGCAGAAATTCAAGGCCGGGGAAATCCCGCTGCTGGTGTGTTCCGACGTGGCCGCCCGTGGCATCGACGTGAGCGAGGTTTCGCACGTCTTCAACTTTGACCTGCCCACCTCCCCCGACGACTACGTACACCGCATCGGCCGCACCGGCCGGGCCGGCAAGTCGGGCCGCGCCTACAGCCTCGCCACCCCCGATGATGCCAAGTACCTGGCGCAGATTGAAAAGCTCCTGGGACGCCCCCTGCCCCGCCACGAACTGGACGGGCTCACGCCCGAGGACGATACCGATGGCGACGCGGAGCAAAACCGGGACAAGGACAAGAACCGGAGCCGGGACGGCGACAGTGGCAACCGCCGGAACCGTCGCCGCAAAAGCGGGCAGCGGGACACGCCCGCCGCCGACAACAGCGCGGCCGACAACAGCGCGGCCCCGGCAGACACCGAACGCGCCGAACCGCGTCAGGAACCCCGGGCCGAGCGTGGCGACCGCCGCAACCGACGCGGTCGCCGGGGCCAGCCCGATGACGTGGGCGAACTGTCCATCCCCAACGATGCGGTGGGCTTCGGCGGTTATACCCCGGCGTTTCTGCTGACCGCCATCCCCCTCACTCCGCGCACCGGCCGTGGCAGCAGCGAGGCCGACGAGGACGGGGGCGACGAAGACGCCGTGGAGACGGTGGACACCGTGGAGACGGTGGACGTCGTGGAGACGGTGGACGTCGTGGCGACGGTGGACACCCCGCCGGCCGCCGCCTCGCCAGCGCCGGAGGACGCGACACCGGAACAGGAACCGGCTCCGGCGGCGAACTCATCGCGACGCCGCAAACCACCGCGCCGCCAGCCCCGCCGCCGACGCCGCAGCCCCAGCAAGAAGCCCCTCCGGCCCCTGCCCTCGCCCATGCGGCGCCAAAGCGCCGCCCACCGGCGACGCGCCCGTCTCACGCCGCTGCAACGCCGGGTGTGGCGCCGGCATCGCAAGTAGGGTACTCTTTTTTAAGAAGAAGGCCGCCTTCGCAGGAACCGAAGGCGGCCTCTTTTATGTGTCAGGTCAATGCCACAAGAACAGGGGTCAGTTCTGCCCCTGCATCAGGGTACGCACCCGGTTTTGCAGATCCTTGTCGCCTTGCAGGGCCTGACCGATCTGGGTGTAGGTCTTCAGGCTGATCCCGGCATCGCGGATGGCCTCTTCCATTTGGGTGCGGGCCTTATCCTCCACCCGCTTCACCGCTTCCTGGCTGTCGGCGGCGCGCAGCTTGGGCAGGGCCGCGTGCTGGATGCGGGCCACGTCGCTGGCTGCCTCGGCGAAGGATTCCAATTGGCTGTCGGAGAAGGACGCGCCTTTCCCGTGGTCGGACGCCAGGGCGGCCACCGGCGACAGGGCCAGGGCGGCGGCGAGGGTGGCGGTTAGGGTCTGGCTGGTACGCTTCATGAAAACTCCTGGGTTCCAAGCGTGAGCTCGGGCCGGCCCCCGCCCCCACCGGGACGACGGCCAACCCATGACGCCCGACCACGCTAACAGGCCAACGGGGGATGATGCAAAGGCTCAGATCGATCTTTCTTTTACGCGCAGGCTAATCAACTGCACTTGGAATAGCCGCAGGTCAGGCAGGTATCACACCCTTCCTGCCGGGTCAGGGTGGGGGCGCCACAGCGGGGACAAGGCCGCGTGTCCGGGCCGAGCACGGCGGCGGCCTGTTCCTCCTCGGCCGAGAACAGAAAGCCGATGCGACGCATGTGTTCCTCGATCACCCCGCCGATGGCGGCCAGCAGCGACGGGACATAGCGCTTCTGCATCCAGTGTCCCCCCCGGGGATCGAACACGGCCTTCAACTCCTCCACCACGAAGGACACATCGCCGCCGCGCCGGAACACGGCGGAAATCATGCGGGTGAGGGCCACGGTCCAGGCGTAGTGCTCCATGTTCTTGGAATTGATGAACACCTCGAAGGGCCGCCGGCCGCCGGCATCTTCCACGTCGTTCAGGGTGATATAGATGGCATGATCGCTCTCTGGCCAGCGCAGCTTGTAGGTGGCCCCGGGCAGCATCTGCGGCCGTTCCAGGGGGGGTTCCGGCGGTGCCACCGGCGCCGGCGCGGTCTCGGTCCTCGGGGTGTCGTTGTCCGGGTTGGCATGGGTCAGCACGGCCCCGGTAATGGCATTGGGGCGATAGGTGGTGCAGCCCTTACACCCGCTGTCATAGGCCAGGCGATAGACGTTCTGGAACGCCTCGAAGGGAATGTCGGCGGGCACGTTGATGGTCTTGGAAATGGCGCTGTCGATGTAGTGTTGCGCCGCCGCCTGCATGCGCACGTGCTCGGCCGGGGTCAGGTCCTCGGCAATGACGAAGGCATCGGTCAGCGGGGCGTCCTCCCCCTTCAACCGCCGGTACAACCGCCAACTGTAATTGCTGATGGTTTCCTCCCGCACCCGGCCGTCGTTCTCCCGCACCCGGCGGCGGTGTTCGAAACTGAACACCGGCTCGATGCCGCTGCTGATGTTGTCGGCCAGCAGCGAGATGGTGCCCGTGGGGGCGATGGAGGTGAGCAAGGCGTTGCGAATGCCGTGACGGCCAATGGCCGCCTGGAGATCGCGCGGCAGGGACCGCAAGGTCTCCCCCGCCAAATAGCGCTCGGCATCGAACAGGGGGAAAGGTCCCTTCTCCCGCGCCAACGCCACCGAGGCGGCATAGGCGGCATTGCGCAGGGTGCCCAGCCAGTGCTCGGTGAGGGCCGCCGCCTCCTGACTGCCGTACCGCACGCCGCACTGGATGAGGGCATCGGCCAACCCCGTGACCCCGAGACCGATGCGGCGCTTGTTGCGGGCTTCCTCCCCCTGTTCGCCCAGGGGATAGCGGGAAACGTCGATCACGTTATCCAGCAGGCGCACCGCCACCGTCACCCGCGCCACCAGGGAATCTTCGTCCAGGGTGGCCTCGGGCGTGAAGGGATTGAGCACCAGCCGTGCCAGGTTCACCGAGCCCAACAAACAGGTGCCATAGGGCGGCAGGGGTTGTTCGCCGCAGGGATTGGTGGCGCTGATGGTCTCGCAATAAGCCAGATTGTTGCGCTGGTTGATGCGGTCGATAAAAATAACCCCCGGCTCCGCCTGCTGATAGGTGGCGCGCATGATGCGCTCCCACAGCCGCCGGGCCGAGACGGTGCCGTACACCACGTCCCCGAACACCAGATCCCAGGGGTCATCGGCCTCCACCGCCGCCATGAAGGCATCGGGCACCAGCACCGACAAATTGAAGTTGGTCAGGTGACCAGGGGTGCTCTTGGCCTCGATGAACGCCTCGATATCGGGGTGATCCACCCGCAGGCAGCCCATCATGGCGCCCCGCCGCGCCCCGGCCGACATGATGGTGCGGCACATGGCGTCCCACACCTCCATGAAACTAAGGGGCCCGGAGGCATCGGCCCCCACGCCATGCACCGGCGCCCCCCGGGGCCGCAGGGTGGAGAAATCGTAGCCGATGCCGCCCCCCTGTTGCAGGGTCATGGCCGCTTCCCGCAGATGATCGAAAATGGCCCCCAGGCTGTCGGGGATGCTCCCCATGACGAAGCAGTTAAACAGGGTCACCGCCCGATCACTGCCGGCGCCGGCCAGGATGCGCCCGGCCGGCAGCAGGCGGAAATCGCTCAGGGCGTCGAAGAATTGCGCCTCCCACTGGGCGGGGTCGCGCTCCACCGCCGCCAGAGCCCGGGCCACCCGCCGGTGAGTGTCGGCGATAACGCCATCCACGGGCTCGCCGTCCACGGTCTTCAAGCGGTATTTCATATCCCAGATGCGGTGGGCGAGCGCCGACAAGTGGCTCATGGGCAGGGTCCTCGCGGGTCATCCAAAGGGAGGAGCACGGTACGGGGCCCGCATGGGCGGGTCAAGCAGGCGTTCCCGCCCTGTTCCCAGAACGGCGCCCACAGGTTTTCCCCGTTTTTCCACAACGTTATCCACACCCTGTGGAGAACATGAAAAAATGCTTAGAGCCTATCGCGGTCAATGGGAACCCATTTTTTGGGTCCCATTGACCGCGATAGGCTCTAATCCCGGTAGACCAGATTCGAATGGAATTGCTCACGATAGCCGGCCGGATCCTGGTGAATGAGCACCTCCGCCTTGGGAAAGGTCTTGCGGATGCGGCGTTCCACGTGCTCGGCGATGGCATGGGCGCGGATCAGCGGCAGGGTGGGCTCCAGCTCCAGATGGAACTGAATGAACTGGTGCTGGCCGCTTACCCGGGTGCGCAGATCGTGCACATCCTGCACATGGGGGCTTTCCCGCGCCAGGGTGAGCACCTGCTGCCGGTCCTCTTCGTCCATCTCCCGGTCCATGAGCATGGCGAGGCTGCTGCTCATGATCCCCCAGGCGCCCCACAGAATGTAGGCGGCGATGCCCAGGGCGAACATGGGGTCGGCCCAGCGCCACCCCAGGTTCACCGACAGCAGCAGGGCCACGATCACGCTGGCGTTGAGCACCAAGTCCGACTGGTAGTGCAAATGGTCGGCGCTGATGGCCACCGAGCCGGTGCGGCGAATCACCCTCTTCTGGAACAGCACCAGGCCGAAGGACAGCACGATGGCCAGCAGCATCACCGCGATGCCCACGCCGCTGTGGCGCACGGGGGTGGGATTGAACAGGTGGTCTACCGCTTCCAGGCACAGGAACACGGCCGAGCCGCCAATGAAGGCCGATTGGGCGAGGCCGGCCAGGGGCTCCGCCTTGCCATGGCCGAAGCGGTGGTCATCGTCCGCTGGCTGCAGGGCCTGGCGCACGGCGAACAGGTTCACCACCGAGGCGGCGGCATCCAGCAGCGAATCCAGCAGGCTGGACAGCAGGCTCACGGAGCCGGTCACCTGATAGGCGATCAGCTTGACCACGATCAGGAACGAGGCCACCCCTACCGAGGCATAGGTGGCCAGACGCATCAGGCGGTGCCCCGCATCGGGGGCGGCGGGTTCGGATGTCATGGGCGGATACCTCCTCGGACCCACGGGCATGGGGCGGCGGCTTGCGGGGTGGCCACGCTGTGGCACAATACCGCCTCGTGCCCCCCGTCGCCAGAGGCGGGTGGGTTGGTCAAGCAAGGAGACGCCCCCCATGAACGCTGGCACCGTGGAAGCCCGCCTGGCCGCCGCCGAGGGCCTCACGGCCATCCTGGCGCAACGTGAA
>CAZHRQ010000057.1:0-13009 GCA_964535075.1 uncultured Rhodobacterales bacterium
ACACCTCACCGATTCCGTCAAGCCTCTTCCCGCTGAAAACTGACCCGTGACAAGCTCAAAAGCGCTTGATTTCGATGCCGTGTTTGCGCAGGGCATACCCCACCTGACGCGGCGTCAGACCCAGCAAGCGCGCCGCCTTGGCCTGAACCCAGCCGGCCCGCTCCATGGCCAGGCGCAATCGGTCCTCTTCCGGCAGGTCCTCGGGGATGGGACCTTCGCCCTCCGCCGCCGGCGGGGGCGATGGGGATGCCGGCGATGGGGATGCCGATGATGAGGATGCCGGTGGTGAGGGGGGCGTGGCGTCCACCGGCCGCCCGGTGCCCGGCAGCACCCCTTCCCACAAGGCGGCCGACAAACAGCCGCCATGCTGACAGGCGAAGTCCTCCGGCCGCACCGTGGTGTCGCCCTGGGCCAGGGTGGCGGCGCGGCTGACGCAGTTTTCCAGTTCCCGCACATTGCCGGGGAAGGTGCAGGCCGTCAGCACCTTCAGCGCCGGGGTATCGAATCGGAGGGTGCGGTCGTGGGCCTGGTTGAACTGCTTCAGGAAATAACGGGCCAGCTCCGCCACGTCGCCCGTCCGGTCCCGCAACGGTGGCAGGAAAATGGGCAGCACGTTGATGCGGTAATAGAGATCGGCCCGGAAGTCGCCGGCCGCCACCATGGCCTCCAGATCGCGGTTGGTGGCGGCGATCACCCGCACGTCGGTGGAGACGGTGCGGGTGCCCCCCACCCGTTCGAAGGTCCCTTCTTGCAACACCCGCAACAGCTTGGCCTGGAAGGGCGGGGTGATCTCGCCGATTTCGTCCAGGAACAGGGTGCCGCCGTCGGCCAGCTCGAACCGGCCTTTGCGCGCCTGGGTGGCGCCGGTGAAGGCCCCTTTCTCGTGCCCGAACAGCTCCGATTCCAGCAGGCTTTCCGGCAGGGCGGCGCAGTTCACCGCCACGTAGGGTTTGTCCGCCCGCGGGCTGTGCTGGTGGACCGCCCGCGCCACCAGTTCCTTGCCGGTGCCGCTTTCGCCGCGCAACAGCACCGTCAGGTGGGTGTTGGCCACCCGCGCCACCTGGGCATAGACCCGCTGCATGGCATCGGAACTGCCGATCAGCGGCGAGTCCAGATCGTCCAGGGCCAGATCGTGGCGCTGCTGGGCGCTCACCTGCTTATGCAGGCGGGCCGTTTCCTGCAACAGCACCTGCCGGTCCGCCACCACCGCCTGGTGCAGCCGCACCGACTGGGCGATGAGATTGGCCACCATGGTCAGGAAACGCACGTCGGCGCTGAAGGTTCCCCCCCGGGCATGGGGGGGGTGGTGACGCTCCACCGACAGCACCCCCAGGGGTTTGTCGGTGGTGCGGATGGGCACCGCCAAATAGCTCACCTGTTCGTCGTCCAGCAGATCGGGGGAGGGCGTGTAGCCGCTGAACAGGGGGTCGTCGTCCACCGAGGCCACCACCAGCGGCACCGCCGTCTCCAGCACCTGTTGCAGCGCCGGCCACACCACGCCGCCCCCGCCGGCCCGCGCCTGGGTCAGGGACGCCCCGCTGGCCGCCACCACCGCCAGGGTGTCGCCGGCTTCCCGCAACGCCACCACCCCCCGGCGCAGATCCAGATAGGAGGACAGCAGATTCACCACATCATGCAGCGAGCGTTCCAAGGCCAGGGAGGCCCCGAGAATCTTGCTGATTTCATACATGGCACTCAGCGACCGGCTGTCGGCATCGGCCGCGGGCGAGGCCAGTGCGGAACGGTCCATGGAAAAAACGTCCTTATGCCAGAGAGAAAGCGGAAATGGCGCGCGGGGCCTTGTGCCCGGGGGGCGCGGAACCCATCTTGTCTTGGCGGAAAGCCCACCCCGCCCGGGAAAACCTACCCTTAGCCTAGCGCCCGCCTCCCCCGCTGACAAGAAAATTGATTACAAAGTAGGCAAGCTTTGTCTGTGGGCAAAAAATATGCAATCCGAGGCGAGGGGCGGGACTCGACAGGCGCCGTCCGGGCGCGCAGGATGCCGAAAAACAAGAGGCGTGAGCGCATGTTTTCGGAAACCACTCATGAGGTCACCGTGGAGGTGACCCCCCATTATCTGGACGATCAGTCCTCCCCCGAGGATGGCCGCTATCTGTGGGCCTATCACGTCCGGATCACCAATCACCGCCAGGATCGGGTGCAGGTGCTGCGCCGTCACTGGTTGATCACCGACAACCTGGGGCGCCGCCAGGAAGTGGAGGGAGCGGGCGTGGTGGGGGAACAGCCCCTGCTGGCGCCGGGCGATACCTTTGAATACACCTCCGCCACGCCGCTGCCCACCCCCTCGGGCATCATGTTGGGCACCTACCTGCTGGAGGCGGAGGACGGCGCGCAGTTCAAGGTCACCATCCCCGCCTTTTCCCTGGACAGCCCCCACGACGACGCCCAGATGCACTGACGTTTCGGGCCTGATGTTTTTGCGCTCGATGCCAAGGAGACCCCTGTCATGACCCTGAGTCCGGGCATGCCCCTGCCGGCCTTCACCCTGCCCACCGATGGCACCCGCCCCCTTTCCGACGGCGACCTGCGGGGGGCGCCGCTGGTTCTTTATTTCTACCCCCGTGACAACACCCCCGGCTGCACCCGCGAGGCCGAGGGCTTCCGCGATCACATGGCCGATTTCGCGGCCCTGAACACCCGCATCGTGGGCGTTTCCCGGGACAGCGAAAAGAAGCACGCCAATTTCATCGCCAAGCTGGGCCTGCCCTTTCCGCTGCTGGCCGACGAGGACGGCACCCTGTGCGAGGCCTTCGGCGTGTGGAAGGAAAAGACCAACTACGGCAAGACCACCATGGGCATCGAACGCGCCACCTTCCTGTTCGACGCCGAGGGCGTGCTGCGGCAGGAATGGCGCAAGGTAAAGGTGGCCGGCCACGTGGAGGCGGTGCTGGCGGCGGTGAAGGCCCTGTGACAGCCCCGCTGCCCGCCAGTGTGGGGGGCGCGGCGCTGTGGGTGCTCACCACCGCCGACCCCTGGGACAAGGCCCGCCGCACCCGCCGGCTGGCCGAGGCTTGGCGGGCCGGGAACCTGGACCGCACCCCGGGGCCGCCGCCGCCCGACCGGCCCGCCCGACCGGCGCATCCCGTGCTGTACCCGCCCCGCGCCATGCCCAAGCGCAGCCCCCACGGGCTCAAGGGCCGGGTGGCGCTGCTGCATGCCCTGGCCCACATCGAGCTCAACGCCATTGATCTGGCCTGGGATCTGCTGGCGCGCTGGGAACAGGGCCAGCCCGATGCCTTCGTGGACGACTGGGTGCGGGTGGCGACGGAGGAAGCCGACCACTTCCTGGCGCTGGCCGACCGTTTGACCGCGTTGGGGGCGGCCTATGGCGACCTGCCGGCCCACGATGGCCTGTGGCGCTCCGCCGCCGCCACCGCCCACGATCTGGCGGCGCGGCTGGCGGTGGTGCCCATGACCCTGGAGGCGCGGGGGCTCGACACCACGCCGGCCACCATCGCCGGCCTGACCGCGGCCGGCGATGCCGATTCGGCGGCGGTGCTCACCACCATTGCCGAGGACGAGGTTTCGCACGTGGCCGCCGGGGTGCGCTGGTTCCACAGCCTGCATCCGGGGCCCGACGCCGGGGCCACCTATCGCGACCTGCTGGCCCGATACTTCTCCGGCCGCCTGAAACCGCCCTTCAACGTGGTCGCCCGCCGCCGCGCGGGTCTGCCCGATGGCTACTATCAGGATCCGGGAACCAGCAGTCTTTGAATCCCCGCGTGGGCCGGGGTATGGTGCGGCGACGGTGTATTGCCGTGATCACGATACCCGATGCGGAACGCGCAATCGCGTTCCGCTCTAAAACAAATAGATAGAGCCTATCGCGGTCAATCGGGTTCCCGCTGTGAACCGAATTGGACGCGTGACGTCGCTGTAAAACAAATGGATAGGCTCTAGGTCGCAGGGGGAAGACCATGGATACCCGGACACCGGAAGACAGGGACCGTATCCGCACCGCCCTGTTCGTGGATTTTGACAACGTTTTTATCAGCCTGCAATCCATCAACCGCGAAGCGGCCCGCCGCTTCGCCACCGATCCCTCCCGCTGGGTGCGCTGGTTCATGGACGGCCGCCACCTGGACGATCAGGAGCGTGGCGAAAGCCGCCGCCCGCCCCGGGCCATACTCGTGCGGCGCTGCTACATCACGCCCCAGTTGCACGGCAAGTACCGGGCCCAGTACACCCGGGCGGCCTTTTCCGTGGTGGACTGTCCCCCGCTCACCAGCCGGGGCAAGAACAGCGCCGACATTTATATGGTGCTGGACGTGGTGGAGCTGTTGGAGCACCGCACCCGCTTCGACGAGTTCATCATCCTGTCCTCCGATTCCGATTTCACGCCGGTGCTGTTGCGGCTGCGCACCCATGACCGGCGCACCACCATCCTGGCCAACCCCCAAACCGCCGCCGCCTATTCCCTGGCCGCCGACATCGCCGTGCCCATGGAGCAGTTTATCGAGGAGGCGTTGGAGGTGAGCCTGGAGGAGGCCGACGGCACCGGGCTGGTGGGACGGGGCGAGCCGCCGGCGCCGGACGACCCCGAAATCCTGCGTCGCTACGACCCCATCGTGCGCGAGGTGGCGGAGGTGGTGCACCGCCGGGTGCAGGAAACCGGCGTGTTGGAGGGGGGGCAACTGTCCCAGATCTGCCAGCGCTATCCCGAATTCGGCCCTAGCTGGTGGTTCGGGCGCGGCACCGCCCATGCCCTGGCCGCCGACATCTGCACCCTGGTGCCGGGGCTGTCGCTGGAGGGGCCGGAGCGCCGCTTTCGCTTCATGGCCGCCGGCAACAGCGACGGTCTCTCGGCGGCGGAAACCCTGGGCGCCTTCCGCGACCGCCTGATGACCACCGTGCAGGCGGAACTGGAGGCGGCCGGCGGCCCGGTGCTGCTCAGCCGCATCGGTCAGGTGCTGCACGAACGCTTCGGCGACCGCATCGACATCAGCGGCTGGGCCGGCGTCGGCTCCCTGAAGGCCCTGGTGGGCAGCGGCGCGGGCTATCAGGTGGCGTTGCTGGAAACCGACCCCGAGTACGTGTGCGATACGGAACGGGACACGGCCGTGTTGCGGGGCGAGGTGAGCGCCTTGCCCGGCGTGGGGGACCGCCTGGCGGGCGTGGCGCCGGACATGGCCGCCATCATCGATCAGGTGGCGGCGGTGACGGGGGCGCCCCGGCTGGCGCCCGAGGATTACGCCATCATCTTCCGCAACATCGCCGCCGCCGTGGCCGCCCAGGGCACGTTCCAGTTGTCGGAAACCTCCCGTTGTGTGCGCGACCTGTGCACCCGTGGCCATCACGCCATCAGCCGACGGTATATCAACTTCGTGCTGCTGGGGCTGACCTATCAGGATTTCGACTTTGCCGCGCCCGACCTCACCCCGGCCCAGTTGGCGCTGGCCTTCGCCCAGAACCTGCTTAACCTGTGCCGCAATGCCCAGTGGACCCTCTCTCCCGAGGAAGAGGCCCAGGTGCAGGCGTGGCTGGTGGCACCGGTGGCCGAGGATCCCGTGCCCGAGGCCAATCCCGCCCTGTGCGCCCTGGACGCTCCCGCGCAGAGGGCGCCCGTGGACGACGGGGTCGCTTGACCCGGGAGGCGAAGAACCCAGATTCCGAAACACGGGTCACGGTAGAGGACAGGGCCGCGCGCACACGGCGCGGCCACCGCACAAGGGAGGCAGCCATGGGGCAACGGCGTTGGGGACTGTGGGTGATGCTGGTGGTGGCAGTGCTGGTCACCCCCGCCTGGGGGCAGCAGGTGCCGCAAAGCCGCAGCGACATGGCCATGTCCTTTTCGCCGGTGGTGAAGAAGGTGGCCCCGGCGGTGGTGGACATCTTCGCCGCCCGCCGCGCCGCCCCCACCCCCGACATGCTCATGCGCCAGTTCATGATGCCCGGGGCCGGCGTGCCGCAGGCGGTGCAGCGCTCCGAGGGCGCCGGGGTGATCGTGGAGTCTTCCGGCCTGGTGGTGACCAACGATCACGTGATCAACGGCGCCCAGGCCATCCAGGTGGTGCTGTCCGACAAACGCAGGTACCCGGCCCGCATCGTCGGCCGGGATCCGCGCGCCGATCTGGCGGTGTTGCAGGTGCTCAACGCGGGCCGGCTGCCCACCGTGTCCTTTGGCAACAGTAAGGCCCTGGAGGTGGGTGATCTGGTGCTCGCGGTGGGCAACCCCTTTGGCGTGGGGCAAACGGTGACCTCAGGCATCGTGTCCGCCATGGGCCGCACCCCCATCGACCGCGCCGGCCGCTATCACTACATCCAGACCGACGCCCCCATCAATCCCGGCAACAGCGGCGGGGCCCTGGTGAACATGAAGGGGCAACTGGTGGGCATCAACACGGCCATCATCTCCCGCACCGGCCAATCCACCGGCGTGGGACTGGCCATTCCCAGCAATCTGGTGCGCACGGTGGTGGACCGGTTGACCCGGGGCCAGCACACCGCCCAAACCACCCCCCCGCACACCCCGTCCCCGCAGGCCGCGCCCCCGCAAACCCCACCCCCGCCAGAGGCGGCCGCGCCGTCACGCCCGGCCCGCCATCGCGGGTTGTGGCTGGGGATCACCGTCCAGGACGTGGGCCCCCGCGCCGCCCGCCGCCTGGGCCTGCCCCAGCCGGGCGGCATCTACCTTCAGGCCCTGGCGCCCGACGGAGACGCCCGCCGGGCGGGACTGCGCCAGGGCGATGTGCTGCTGGCCGTGAACGGCGCCCCCCTGCGCCACACCGGCGACCTGAAAACCCAGTTGGACCGCGCCACCCGCACGGGGCAGCCGGTGCGGCTGACGGCGCAGCGGGGCCGACGCCAGTTCACCGTTACCGTCAATCAGGGCGCCGGAGGGGCTCAGGCGCGCCGGGGCGGCGGCCAACCGTCGGTAACCTTCGTGCCGCCCAAGCCGCAGGCCGTGCCCGGCCCGTCTCCCCACACCGGCGCGCCCGGCAACGGGCCGGCGGAAGTGACTCTCCAGGGCGGGGGACCGTTGCGCGGAGCCACCATCAGCACCATGACCCCGCCCCTCAACCGGCAACTGGGCCTGCCGCCGGCCATGAAAGGGGCGGTGGTCACGGGCATCATGGCCCGCACCCCGGCGGCGCGGGCCGGTCTGCGCCCCGGCGACATGCTGCTGTCGGTGAACGGGCAGCCGGTGGCCAGCGCCGGCCAGGTGCAAACCCTGGTACAGCGGGGGGCCAACGGCTGGCGGGTGCAGGTGCGTCGGCGGGGGCGGACGCTGTCCTTCGGAGGCTGACCGCCGTGGAGTCCCTGTTTTCCCGCGAGGCCCCGCGCCCCCTGGCCGACCGGTTGCGTCCCCAATCGCTGGCGGCCGTGGTGGGCCAGGACGCCCTGGTGGGGCCCGAGGGCCGATTAACCCGCATGCTGACCGGCGGCCCTCTGCCGTCCATCATCTTGTGGGGGCCGCCCGGGTGCGGCAAGACCACCATCGCCCGCCTGCTGGCTGATCACGGCGATCTGGCCTTCGAGCCCCTGTCGGCGGTGTTTAGCGGCGTGGCCGACCTGCGCAAGGTGTTTCAACGCGCCCGGGAACGGCGCACCATGGGCGGTGGCACCCTGCTGTTCATCGACGAAATTCACCGTTTCAACCGGGCCCAGCAGGATGGCTTCCTGCCCTATGTGGAGGACGGGACCGTCACCCTGGTGGGGGCCACCACGGAAAACCCGTCCTTCGAGCTCAACGCCGCCCTGTTGTCCCGTTGTCATGTGCTGGTCCTGGCGCGGCTGGACGAGGCCGCCCTCGACACCCTGCTGGCCCGGGCGGAGGCGGCCCTGGGCCGGCCGCCGCCCGTGTCGGCGGCGTCCCGACCGGTGTTGCGGGCCATGGCCGATGGCGACGGCCGGGCCTTTCTCAATATGCTGGAGGCCCTCTACGCCCTGCCCGCCGACACGCCGCCCCTGGATCCCGAGGCCCTGGCGGCCACGGTGCAGCGCCGGGCGCCGCTGTATGACAAGCACCAGGAGGCCCACTACAACCTGATTTCCGCCCTGCACAAGTCCCTGCGCGGCTCCGATGCCGATGCCGGGCTGTATTGGCTGGCCCGCATGCTGGAGGGCGGCGAGGATCCCCACTATATCCTGCGCCGGCTGACCCGCTTCGCCGTGGAGGACGTGGGGCTGGCCGATCCCCAGGCGGCGCCCCAGGCCGTGACCGCGTGGCAGATCTATGACCGCCTGGGCGCGCCGGAGGGCGATCTGGCCATCGCCCAACTGGTGCTCTATCTGGCCACCGCTCCCAAATCCAATGCCGCCTATGCGGCGCTGAAGGGCGCGCAGAAAGCCGCCCGGGCCACCGGGTCCCTGATGCCGCCCAAACACATTCTCAACGCCCCCACCGGGTTGATGCGGGATCTGGGCTACGGGGCCGGTTATGCCTACGACCACGAGGCCCCCGATGCCTTTTCCGGTCAGGACTATTTTCCCGAAGACATGGACCGTCAGACCTTTTACGATCCGCCGGACCGGGGATTCGAGCGAGAGGTGCGCCGGCGGCTGGCCTATTGGGCCCGGTTGCGGCACCAGCGCACCGCCGCCCCATCATCGGAGTCGTCCTCATGAGCCTTTCCCCCCTCACCCTGGGCGTCATCGCCGTGGGCGGCGCCGCCGGGGCGGTGATGCGGCATCTGGTGGGCCATGTGGCCGTGAGCGTCATGGGCCCCGGCTTTCCCTGGGGGACCCTGGCGGTGAACCTGCTGGGCTCGATTCTCATGGGCGTGGTGATCCAGGCCAGCGCCGTGGTGTGGAGCCCGCCACCCGAGATACGCGCCCTGATCGTCACCGGGTTCCTGGGCGCCTTCACCACCTTTTCCACCTTCTCCCTGGATACGGTAACCCTCATGACCAGTCATCACTGGACCGCCGGCATTCACTATGTGCTGGCCTCGGTGGTGCTGGGGGTGACGGGCCTGTACCTGGGGATGATGATCACCAAGGCCCTGGCCGCATAGGATCGCCCCGTGTCCGTTGACCTGATTACCGTCCAGCCCGAGGACGCCGACTCGCGATTGGACCGCTGGTTCCGGCGTCATTACCCCCAACTCGGCCACGGCCGGCTGGAAAAGCTGTTGCGCACCGGGCAGGTGCGGGTGGACGGCCGCCGGGTGAAAGCCAGCGCCCGCCTTGCCGCCGGCAACGTGGTGCGGGTGCCGCCTCTGGGGCCCCTGCCCGAGCCCCGCCCCGCCGGGACGCCGCCTCCGCCCGATCCCCAGCGGGTGGCGGCGCTGAAGGAACGGATTCTCTATCGCGACGACTGGGTGCTGGCCCTGGATAAGCCGGCGGGGCTGGCGGTGCAGGGGGGCTCGGGCACCCGGCACCACCTGGACGGCTTGCTGGACGGCCTGCGCTTCGGCCTGACGGAGCGGCCGCGCCTGGTGCACCGGCTGGACAAGGACACGGCCGGGGTGCTGGTGCTGGCGCGCACGGCGGCGGCGGCACGGGCGCTGACGGCATCCTTTCGCCACCGGGAAGCCCGCAAGATCTACTGGGCGGTGGTGGTGGGGGTGCCCCGGCCCGACCACGGCCTGATCGACCTGCCCCTGGCCAAGGGCGGCGGGAGCGGGGCCGGCGAGCGGGTGCGCCCCGACCACGAGGACGGTCAGAAAGCCCTGACCGATTTCGTCACCCGCGATCATGCGGGCAAGCGGGCGGCGTGGCTGCACCTGGAGCCCCGCACCGGCCGTACCCACCAGCTTCGGGCGCACTGCGCCGCCCTGGGCCACCCCATCGTGGGCGATGGCAAGTACGGCGGCCGCGAGGCGTTCATCGGCGGCGAGGCCCTGGCCGATCAGGTGCATCTCCAGGCGCGGGCGCTGCGCCTGCCGCATCCTTCCGGCCAGGGCGGGCTCACCGTGGTGGCGCCCCTGGCCCCGCACATGCAGCAGGCCTTCGATGCCCTGGGGTTCACGGTGGCGGCGGGCGACGATCCCTTCCCGGATCTGGAAAGTCTGGTCGGTTAGCAGAGGTTGCCTCGGGTGAAGCGGCGGGAGTAGGATGACGGTTCCATGGCAGCCTTCTCCCAGCATACAGGACGCAAACAGGTATGGATTACGAAGAGTTCTTTGGCGAACGACTGGCGGCGCTGCGGGAGGAAGGGCGCTACCGCGTGTTCGCCGATCTGGAACGGGAGGTGGGCGCCTTCCCCCGGGCCCGGCACCATCGTCCCGATGGCGTCCACGAAGTCACCATCTGGTGCAGTAACGATTACCTGGGCATGGGCCACCATCCCGAGGTCCTGGCCGCCATGACCCACGCCGTGCAGACCTGTGGCGCCGGCGCCGGCGGGACCCGCAACATCTCCGGCACCAACCACTACCACGTGTTGCTGGAGCAGGAACTGGCCGACCTGCACGGCAAGGATCAGGCGCTGCTGTTCACCTCCGGCTGGGTGGCCAACATGACCACCCTGTCCACCCTGGGCAAGCACCTTCCCGAGTGCGTGATCTTTTCCGATTCCCACAACCACAATTCCATGATCGAGGGCGTGCGCCATTCCCGCGCGGAAAAGCACATCTTTCGCCACAACGACCCCGCCCACCTGGACGAGTTGCTGAGCGCTTATCCCCGGGAACGGGCCAAGCTGGTGGCGTTCGAGTCCGTCTATTCCATGGATGGCGACATCGCGCCCATCGCCGACATGGTGGCGGTGGCGGAAAAGCACAATGCCCTGACCTTCCTGGACGAGGTGCACGCGGTGGGCATGTACGGCGCCCGCGGCGGCGGCGTGGCCGAGCGCGACGGGGTGATGGACCGAATCGACATCGTGCAGGGCACCATGGGCAAGGCCATTGGCGTGATCGGCGGCTATATCGCGGCCTCGGCCCGGCTGGTGGATTTTGTGCGCAGCTATGGCCCCGGGTTCATTTTCACCACCAGCCTGCCCCCTTCGGTGGCGGCGGGCGCCACCGTCTCCATCCAGTGGCTGAAGGCCCACAACGAAGTGCGGGAACGTCACCAGGAACGGGCCGCCACCCTTAAGCGTCGCTTTACCGAGGCCGGCATTCCGGTGATGCCCTCCATGAGCCACATCGTGCCGGTGCTGGTGGGCGATCCGGCCCTGTGCAAGGAAGCCAGCGACCGCCTGCTGAACGATCACGGCATTTACGTGCAGCCCATCAACTATCCCACGGTGGCGCGGGGTACGGAGCGCCTGCGCTTCACCCCCACGCCGGCCCACGATGACGCCCTGATGGATCATCTGGTGGCGGCCATGCAGACGGTCTGGGGGCAACTGGGCCTGCAACGGGCCGCCTGAACCGCCGACCCATCACGCCACCGAGGGGGCCCATGTACGCCGACAACACCCTGACCCCGCGGGAAGTGGTGCGCCTGGGGGCGCTGGGCCTGCTGATGGAGGAACCCCGGCGCTATGCGGCGGTGGCGCAGGAAGTGCGTCACTTCATCGCTCACATTATGGGACCGTCGCTGGAGCTGCTGGGCACCTCCATCGAGCTGCTGTTGTACGAGGGCTTGGTGGACGCGGCGGAGGGGACCGGCATGACCGATGACGCCCTGCTAGCCATCACCGCGGAAGGCCGCACGGAATTCGCCCGGCTGATGGCGGCGCGGGTGCGGGCCACCGCCGACATTTCCAAGTTGATCGTGGCCTTGAAGTTCCGCTTCATGGCCTTGCTGCCGCCAGAGGAACAGAGCCATCAGATGGATGTGCTGGCGGAAAGTTACGAGGAGGAACGGGACCGCCTCCAGGAATTGCGCGACCACCACCAGGGCGGCGCCGACGACCCCCTGAGCGGCTGGCTGGCGCTGGACCTGGCCCTGGTGGAGCAGCGTCTGGCGTGGCTGGAAGACTGGCGGACTAGAGCCGATCGCGGTCAATGGGACCCCATTCTCGGGTCCCATTGACGGCGTGAATCGGCTCTATCTATTTGATTTAGAGCGGAGCCACGCCCCCAATCCGGTTCACAGCGTGAACCCGATTGGGGGCGATTCGCTCTATCCCCCGTCCCGGGCCAGAATGGTGCGCTTGCCCACGTGGTTGGCGGCGCTGACCACGCCTTCCTTTTCCATGCGTTCCACCAGCCGGGCCGAGCGATTGTAGCCGATCTGCAAATGCCGCTGGATGAAGCTCACCGAAACCTTGTTTTCCCGCAGCACCAGGGCCACCGCCTGATCGTACAGGTCGTCGCCGCTGTCGCCGAAGGTCACCTCGCCGCCGCCACTGCTTTCCGAAGGCGCGCTGGCGTTGTTTTCCACCAGCGGGGTCCCTTCCTCATCTTCCTCGATGATGGCGTGCAGATAGTCGGGTTCGCCCTGGCGTTTCAGGTGGTGCACCACCGCCTCCACCTCCGTGTCGGAGACAAAGGGGCCGTGGATGCGGGTCAGGCGGCCGCCCCCGGCCATGTACAGCATGTCGCCCTGGCCCAGCAGGCGTTCGGCACCGTTGTCGCCCAGGATGGTGCGGCTGTCCACCTTGCTGGTCACCGCGAAGCTGATGCGGGTGGGGAAGTTGGCCTTGATGGTGCCGGTGATCACGTCCACCGACGGCCGCTGGGTGGCCATGATCAGGTGGATGCCCGCCGCCCGCGCCATTTGCGCCAAACGCTGGATGGCCGCCTCGATCTCCTTGCCGGCCACCAGCATCAGGTCGGCCATTTCGTCCACCACGATCACCAGATAGGGCAGGGTGCGCAGCTCCATGGGCCGTTCCTCGAAGATGGGCTCCTTGGCCTCCCGGTCATAGCCCACCTGCACCTGCCGCGAGATCACCTCCCCGGCGGCCAGGGCCTCGCGGATACGCTCGTTGAAGCCCTCGATGTTGCGCACGCCCACCGCCGCCATGGCGCGATAGCGGCTTTCCATTTCCCGCACCGCCCACTTGAGCGCCATCACCGCCTTGTTGGCATCGGTGACCACCGGGGTCAGCAGGTGGGGAATGCCGTCATAGACCGACAGCTCCAGCATCTTGGGGTCCACCATGATCATGCGGCACTCTTCCGGCGGCATGCGGTAGAGCAGCGACAGG
>CAZHRQ010000057.1:13019-15488 GCA_964535075.1 uncultured Rhodobacterales bacterium
GATCATGGCGTTGATGCCCACCGACTTGCCACTGCCGGTGGTGCCGGCGATCAGCAGGTGGGGCATGCGCGCCAAGTCCACCACCACCGGGCTGCCGGCGATGTCCTTCCCCAGGGCCAGGGGCAGGCGGGCGGAGGTGAACTGATAGGCGTCGGCTTCCAGGATCTCCCGCAGGTAGACCGTTTCCTTGCGTTCGTTGGGCAGCTCGATGCCGATGACGCTGCGCCCCGGCACCACCGCGATCCGCGCCGACACCGCCGACATGCTGCGGGCGATGTCGTCGGCCAGGTTGATCACCGTGGCCGACTTGGTGCCGGGAATCGGTTCCAGTTCATAGAGGGTGATCACCGGCCCCTGCCGCACTTCCATGATCTCGCCCCGCACCTTGAAGTTGCGCAGCACCACCTCCAGGGCCCGGGCGTTTTCGGCCAGACGCTGTTCATCGTGGACGATTTCATCGGCGGGCGGGGTCTGCATCAGGTCATAGGCGGGCGGATCATACCCCTGGGGCGGCTGGTCTTCGTCCCACTCCTCGGCGGAGTCGTCCCAGTCGCCCCCCCAGGCCTCGGCGGGGTCGGCCGCTTCTTCTTCCATGTCCCAGGGCAGGCCGCTCTCCAGATCCTCGGGCCCGGTGACCGAAACGAAGGTGCCATCATCGGTGAGGGCCATGGCCAGGGCGTCGTGGCTGTCGTCGTCGCGCAGACGGGCGGCCAGATCGGGACGCAGGGTCTCGTCCTCGTGCCAGGCTGGATCGGCGGCCTGGGGCAGGTCATGGTTCAGGGGCGGAATCACCGCTTCCCGCAACACGGCCTCGAAATCGGCATCGGGGCTGAAACCCGCCTCTGCCGCCGGGTCCCCCTGGGGGCCGGGCGGGTCCGCGGGGTCTTCCACCGCCGCTTCCGTATCGGCGGGGTCGGGGGGCAGCACGTCGTCATACGCCGCCTGTTCCGCTTCCTCCGCCGTCCGGGGGGCCGCGTCGGGCAACACGGCGTCGTCCGCGTCCGCCAGCGCCGCCTCGTCCTCGGGCGGGGAGAACGCGTCCTCGGGCGGGGAGAACGCGTCCTCGTCTTCGTCGTGCTCTTCGTCGTCGAAGCTGTCGCCGACGGTGTCGAAGGCGTCCTCATGGCTGTCCACGGGGGCGGGATAAGGCGTGTCCCGCCACTCCTGGCTCATCCAGGGCGTTTCCGTTTCCGCGGCCACGGCGTCGGCGCCGAAGGGATCGGGGCCGTCCGTATCCTCTTCCTCCGGCGCGTGGGCGTCCCGGGCCCAGTCCACACCGGCGATGAAGGCGAAGGCCAGGGCGGCGGCCAGGGTTTCCTCCGACTGCCCGGTGCCGTAGACCACCCGCTGTTCCGGGGTGCCGGGATGGGCTTCGATGTCCCATTCCATGGCGCCATCGGGCCAGACGTGTTCGATCATGCGGAACGGCTGATTATTCAGCGCGCACCACAGATTGAATTCGTCCGCCGTCAGGTCGGTGGCGGTGTCGTCGGTGTCCTGCCAGGCTTGGTCGCTCATGACGAGCCGGATCTCCTCACTACCATCTGCGGGGAGAGGCCGCGCCCCTCCCCAATCGTTTGCTCCCCCCTTACACGAATGGCCTCAAGTGTGCCCCGCGTCGGCGTTCTTGTCGATATGGGGCCTCACGGGGTGTCGTCCAATTCGTAGGCGGCCACCATGAGCTTATCCACCGGGCCGTCGGGGCTGAACAGCGGCAGCACCAGCCGTTCCCAGGTGCGGGACTGGCCCTGGAATTCGGCGGTGTAGACCCGGGCCACCGGCTGCCCCTCCGCCACCACACGGTCGTATTCCGCGCGAATGAGGGTGCGCCGGTCCTCGGGCAGGGAATCGATGGACTGGCCGGCCTTGTCCTCGCCGAATTCGTAGGCGAAGAACTGGCTATAGTAGGAATAGCGATAGACGGGCCCGGCGGCATCGCTGCCGGCCGCTTCCACGTCGATGAGAATCATGTTGCCGATCCAGGGCCGCAGGTCGGCGGGTTCGATGTCGCCGGTGCAGGGGGGCTCGCCCTGGTGGCCCTGGCCCGCCCACAGGGCATATAGCGCCTGGAGCCGGGGATGATGCAGCGCCGGGCTCTCCATGGGGGTCTCCTGTGTGGTGCGGCCGCGCCCCGGCAAAGGGGCACCGCCGCGAGAAACGTCGGTACCGGCTGATTACCACCCCCGTGCCCCCGCCGCAAGGCAGGGGAACGCGGTGACACCACGGTGTTCATGTATTCCAGGAAGCGGGTGACCTCCTGATCCAGGCGGTCGGCCTCCCGCGACAGGTTGGCGGCGGCCAAGGCTCGGAGGGGCCGCCCGGCGAGGGCCGGGGCCGGTCAATTCATGGGCCGACCCGTATAATACGCCAAGTCAGGGTGAGACGCGACAGATCGGGCATGGCGGCAAAGCCCGTGGTGGGCGGTACTGGGATTGAACCAGTGACCTCTCGCGTGTGAGGCGAGCGCTC
>CAZHRQ010000058.1:0-15277 GCA_964535075.1 uncultured Rhodobacterales bacterium
AGGGGCCGCCCGGCGAGGGCCGGGGTCGGTCAATTCATGGGCCGACCCGTATAAACGACACCTCCCCGGTAGGCACTCGGTCAAAAACGGGTCCGCGCATGGCGGATGGTCTGGTTTTGTTAAATTTCGCCCAAAACCTCCGACTCTGATGTCAAGGATCAGGGCTAACATTCTTGCGGATCGGGCGCCGCGCGGGAAACCACGTGTCCCTTGTTCCTTTTTCCCCATTTCCATTCTTCTTCCCACCTCGCCCGCTTATCCTTTGGTTGTAGAGGCGGAGGTCAATACCGACAAATATCAGTATTGTAGGCCTACGCTGTTTAGGGGATCCTTTGTCTGGAGCGCACACAAAAGTGCGTGTGGTGCGGAGCCAGGGGGGGCCCATGGCCTTCGCACAGGGAGATACGGTTCGCAGAAGGAGGTATCCATGGGCCGCATTCTTGTCGTCGACGATGATGAAGATATTCGTGATGTCATTACGGATACGCTGGAAGAGCGCCATCAGATAGAGGAAGCGGAGAATGGGGAAGTGGGTCTGGAAAAGATCCAGACCACGGCCTATGACCTGGTGATTCTCGATATCATGATGCCCGGCCTCAACGGATTCGAGGTCCTCGAACGCATGCGGTCGGTGCCGGATTTGCGCACCACTAAGGTCCTGGTGCTGTCCGCCCGGGCGGAGGTGGCCGATCAGATTCGTGGCCTGGAAGCCGGCGCCATCGACTACATGGTCAAGTCGTCCTTCCGCTCCGATGTGCTCACCGTCAAAGTGGACCGCCTGCTGAGCCTGCGTTTTGCCGAGGAAGTGGGGCGGGTGATCGAAGGCAACAGCCGCAATCTGGTGCGGGAACTGGAGCATATGGGAGTCCTGCGCTCGGGCATCTGCGCCACCCTGGTCGGCATTGCCGACGAGGGTCTGGAGCCCGGCGCCGCCACTGCCCAGGCAACCTGTATCCACCTGCTGGACGAACAACATGCGCGGCTACACCGGCTGGCGGCCCGGTCCGTGCTGCTGGCCCAACTGCTGGAAGGCCGCACCGGCGCCATGAGCCGCTTGTGCCTGCGGCAACTGGTGTCCGATCAGGTCAGCCGCCTGCGCGATGCCGCCGATCAAAACCTGGGCCGGCGCCTGGAGATTGTCATTCCCGACTCCTTGCCGGAAAACCTGCCGGTGCGGGGCGACAAGGTGCTGCTGGATCAGGCGGTGTGGGAACTTCTGGCCAATGCCCTGGAGGCCACCGTCAGCCCCGACGACGTCATCCGCGTGGCCCTGGGCACGGCCAACGGTCACGCCACCTTCAGTGTGGCCGACACGGGGGTGGGGCTGGCGGAGGATATCCTGGACCAGGTGACCGAGCCCTTCATCGGCCTGACGGGCAGCGGCGGCGCCCCCGGCCTGGGACTGCCCATTGTGCGTCTGATCGCTGAACGCCATGGCGGCCGTCTGCTGCTGGGCGCCGACCCGGACCTCAAGGGCCTGCGCGTCGGGCTGCACCTGCCGATGCACGCGGCCTGACGCCGGGGGTGCCGGCCTGTCCCACTGTTTTCCATGGAGGATCGGTCATGACACGGCACATTCCGGGCCTTGAAACCATGAGCCGGGCCCAGGTCCGGTTCGTGGAAGCCTTGGAGGAACTGCGCAACTATCAAGAGGAACTGCGGGCGCAGAACCTGCAACTCTGTCAGATACAGCAGGAACTGGAGGAGCAAAAGGACCGCTACTACGCGCTGTTTGAATCCGGGCCCATGGCGTATTTCCTGTGTGATCGGCGGGGGCATATCCTGGAGGCCAACTCCTTGGCCCTGCGCCTCCTCAGCGACTCCCCAGCGCCCCTGGAAACCCGGGGCCTGGCCAAGCTGGCCGTCCCGTACGACCGGGATCGGGTGCGAACCCATCTGCAGAATGCCCTGGACCAAGGGCAGGCCCAGTGCGAGGTCTCCCTGTTGCAGCGGTCTCCCGAACGGGGCGTCTGCCGGGTTCATATGGTCAGCCGCCTGCTGGAAGCCAACATCATGGCGCCCCGGGTGTTGGTGGCGGCCCTGGATGTCACCACCCAATACCAGGTGGCCGAGGCCCTGGCCGAGAGTGAGCAGCGCTACCGCACCCTGTTCGAACGGGCGGGGGACGGGGTGTTCCTGGTCAACGACAGCACCGAGACCATTCAGGACGTCAACGAGAACGGCGCCCGCCTGCTGGGCTATACCCCCATCGAGCTACGAGGCACGTCGGTGCGAGACCTCACCCCGGTAGAGGAACACCCGCAGATGATCGGCCAGATGGAGCATCTGCGCGCCGAGGGCAGCTTGCTGGCGGAGACCAACCTGTGCACCCGCACTGGCGGCCGGGTGCCGGTGGAAATATCCTCCCGCCTGTTGACCCTGAACCACCAGCGGCTGGTGCTGGCCATCTCCCGCGATCTCACCGACCGCAAGGAAGTGCAGCGCCGCCTGGAGGAGGAAGCGGAAAAACTGCGTCTGTTGATCGAGGAAAACCCCATGACCGGGGCCTATCTGATCCAGCATGCCGGCCCCGACGATCCCACCCCGGTGTTCCGCTACGCCAATCCCACCCTGGCCCGCATAGTGGGACGATCGCCCGAGTGCATGAGGGACCTGCCCGTGGCCGATGTGCTCAAGCCCGAGAACCGCGAGATGGTCCTGGCGCGGCTGGAACAGCGGTTGTCGGGAGAGGTGCGTACGGCCAGCTATCACACCACCATCCAACGGCCCGACGGCACCGAGGTGGTGGCGGAAATTCATGGCACCCGCACCGATCTCAAGGGCGTGCCCACGGTGGTGGGTTTGCTCCGCGATGTGACCGGGCGGATCACCCAGGAACGGGAAATGCGTGAATCGGAAATCGCGCGACTGACGGCGGAAAACGCCGCCCAGGCCAAGGCCGAGCTGCTGGCCAATGTCAGCCACGAACTGCGCACCCCTATCATGACCATCCGCGGCCACGCGGAAACCATCGGCCGCTACATCGACAAGGACGCGGATCCAGCGCTGATCCAAAAAAAGCTGAAACGGCTGCTGGCCAACGTGGACCGGTTGCACGAAACCATCGAGGACGTGCTGGATCTGGCCCGGGGCGATTCCGGCCGCATGCCCTTCGCCCCCGACTGGGCCAATCTGGCGGCCCTGTTCCGGGAAAACCGGCACGCCCTCCAGGGACGGCTGGAGGAGGCCCAACTGGGGTTCCGCATGGTGGACGAGGAATGCCTGAGACGGGTCTGGTGCGATGCCCGGCTGATGAAACGGGTGATCCAGAACCTGTTCAGTAACGCCGTGAAGTTCGCGTCCACCGGCTCCACCCTGATCGTGCGGGGCCGTCTCACCGAGGCGGGCGGGGTGCAAGCGATCTTGGAAAACGAGGGAACTCCCATTCCCGAGGCGGACCTGGAGCGCATTTTCAGGTCCTTTGAACAGTCCAGTGCCACGGACAACGGCTCGGGCAGCACCGGCCTGGGGCTGGCCCTGTGCCATCAGGTGATGGTCCGCCATGGCGGCCGCATCCATGCCGAATGCCGACCTGGCACCGACTGGTCGCCGCCCCGCCAGGCCCATGTGGTGTCCATGGTCCTGACCCTGCCCCCCATCGATCTGGTGCCGCCCCCGGACCACGCCGACGGTCTCGGCGTCAGTTAACAGGGGGGATCGGGCCCTCAGGCCGCACGAAAAGGAGGGGCGGGCGTCTTCCCGGCAGGAAGGGGGAGTACGAAGGTTGGGCCAACGTTCCATCCGGTAGGGGGATGGATCCCTGCCAGGAAGACGCCTTCAGAATGGCGAAACGCCCCGGCCGGGGGTACTTACAAATCCTTCATGGGCCGGGCAAATCCTTCATGGGCCGGGGCAAATCCTTCATGGCCGGGGCTAAACAGCCGTAACCGCGCTCCGCTCTAAAACAAATAGGTAGAGCCGAGTCACGCGGTCAGGAGGCCCCGGAAAGGGGCCCCCCTGACCGGGATCGGTGTCAGCCGCCCCAGCTACGCACCGGGCCCACGTCGATGTGCACGAAGCCGGAAGAGGGATAGTATCCCACACCGCCCTGGTGCAGCGATTGCGCCGCCGAGCGGATGCTGCTCGGCGAGATGTCTTCCAGGCGCACGTCGGCGGCCATGCCCTTCATGTGGAGGGAATTACGGGCCACACCGCCGCTGTGCCGCCGCAGCATGGCGTTGGTCTTGGGCGAACGGTAGCCCGACAGCAGCTTGAAGCCATAGCCGCTGCCCACCCGCCGGCGCACCATGTACAGGGTGTCCAGCAGTTCCGGGTCGATGGGGGTCACTTCCCCGGTGCGATGGTCCCGCAGCACGTAGTTTACCCAGGCCAGGGCATCGGGCATGTACTGCCCGTCCCGGAAATAGGTGATGCGCAGGGCCTCGTCCGTGTGGACATTGTGGAATTCGATGCTGCGGGTGCTGGTGCCGCTCAGGGCCGCCAGGGCCGCCGCCGGGTTGGTGGCCACGGTGATGCTCGCAACACCCGCGGCCGCGCGGATCACGGAGCGCCGGGATACGGTGTTCATCGCTGTTTCCCCGTTCTTCAAGTGTCTCGCCGTCAGGGTTGTCTGCCAGCGGTTTGGTTGAACATTGACTCGCTCAGGACGGGGGCCGATGCAACCACGGGCAGCGGCCCCACCCCCCAGGTTATCCGGAATAACCGGCTGCCTGCTTCCAAGGCAGGAACACGGGCCGCCGCGCGGCCTGGTCGTCCGCCGCCGGCGCGGGGGCTTGCCGGGCGCTCTTGATGTTGTCCCGGCCGTAGATGTCCTCGCGGAAGTTGACCAGGCCGTCCTGGTCACCGAAGGCGGTGAAGTAGGTGAGATGGACGGGAACGTCCCGCTTCAGATGAATGGTTTTGGTTTTGCCACTGGCGATGGCTTCCTCGATCTTGGCCCGGGTCCAGTCGGTGTCCTTCAGCAGATAGGTGGCGAACTCCACCGGCTTGCCGCAGCGGATGCAGCCGTGGCTGAAGGCCCGCCGGTTGGGCTTGAACAGGTGCCGGCCCGGCGTGTCGTGCAGGTAGACGCTATAGCTGTTGGGGAACATGAACTTGAGCTTGCCCAGCGCGTTCCATTCCCCGGGGGCCTGCACAAAGGTGTAGCTGTCGATATTGCTCTTGGTGAAGGAGGCCGTGGCCGGGTTCACCTTCTTGCCGCCGCGGTAGGCGCTCATGTGCTGCGACTTCAGGAAGCCGACGGCGTCCTCTTGCAGTTTGGGCAGCATTTCGTTGCGGCCGATGCTTTTGGGCACGGTCCAGGTGGGGTTGACCACGATATACTCGATCACGTCGCTGAACACCGGCGACTTGTGCTCGGGCCGGCCCACCACGGTGCGCATCTTCAGCACCTGACGGCCATCCTCGATCACCATGGCCTCGTAGGCGGGGACGTTCACCAGCACATAGCGGTTGCCCAGCTTGCGGCGCAGGTCGCCCCAGCGACGCTGGTTGAGCCGCAATTGGGCGAGACGCACGGAAACGGGCACGTTCAGGGCCTGACGGGTGCCCTTGCCCAGGGCGCCGTCGGGGGTCACGCCGTGGCGGCGCTGGAACTGCTTCACGGCGGCCACCAGGGCGGCGTCATACACGGTGGAGGGCGAGTCCACCGGGGTCACCGCCCGGGTATAGTCCACCGCCGGATAGTCGTTCACCATGGCTAGGCGCCGCCGCAGCAGCGGCACCCGGGGGTCGGTCATGCCGGGGCGCAGGGTCTGGCCGGCGGGAATGGCCGGCCAGCCGCCCTGGGCCTGAATCTGTTCATAGCGGTTTTCCGCCTGGGCCAGGGCGCTGCCAAAGGCATCCTCGATGCCCTGGGCCTTGAGGTAGGTGACGGGATTGGGGGCCGACCCCGCGTGCTCCAGCCGCGACACCAGATCGGCGCTGGGCGGGGTGCCGGGCGGAAGGCCCTCTGCCGCCTGCAAATAACGCACCGCCCCCTGGCTGAGGGAAAGGTCAAACTGCGCCAGGGCGTCGGGCCCCGCCTGACCATCGCGCAACCGGCGCATCTGGCCGTCGAAGTCCAGGTCGGCCACGGCGCTGCCCTGGGTGGTGGTCAGGAACCGGGCCAGATCCCGGGCCCGGGTGAGACGCGCATCCGTCACCCACAGGGGCTTCCAACCGTGCTGCCGGTAGAGGGGCGCCAGCGCCGCCAGGTCCACCCCGGGCGCGGCCGCCGTGCCATTGAAATAGGGCACCAGATCCACCTGGGTGATGGTCCCCTGGTAGTTCCAGCGCTCGCCCGGCGCCACGTTGCCGAACAGCGAGGGCGTGGCGGAGCTGACCGTGTCGGTGACGCTGCTGCATGCCGCCATCAGCATCACCGGCGCGGCCACCGCAAGGGCCCGCAGCCACCGTCGGCCTGTTGTCGTTCCGTTGACCATCTTCATACACCCATCGTGATTCCTGCCTGCCCCAGGCGTGTGCGCCAGGATGAGCCATCCTGTTCAGACCACGGCGACCCGGAATCCCCGGCCCCCGAACAGTCCGCCCCCATCGTTTTCCCGCCAGGCCCCAAGGAAAAGCGGCAAGAAACAACAAGGAACGGCGCCCGCGCCCACGTCCGCACGCAGCAACGACGCCGACAACTCATGTGGTGATTCGCACGCTGGGCCCAGGGAGGTTAGCAAAATGCTAAGAAAAAACAACAGGGCCGGTAAAATTGTATTCCTCTGCCAGTTCAGGGCGTTACGGCGACATTTCCGTGACGGCGTCGGGGGCAAAACGGCTCTTCCCCTGCCCTGATTTTCGCTGATGGAAAAAAATCTGACGCGAATCGGATTGGCGGAATCCCACAAAATCAAGACTCTGGAAACTATTCTTAATGCGACATGTCAAACCCCTCACGGGGCGCGCCCTGGTACGCCATGACCAAAGGTGTTAAGGTTTGGTAACGATACCTGAAGGATGGGCTGCGGCCCGTTTGCCGGGGCGCGCTACTGAAGGAGGCGTACCCATGCTCCTGAGCCGTTTGCGTTCCGTGGCCGAGTCCCGGCGCCTCCGCCGGGCGGAGGCCGCCGCTTGGCGGCCGGGCCAGCCCATGGAGGACTGCCTCCCCCTGCCCGCCGCCGCCGACGGCTGGTGCGGCAACGAGGAACCCTCGCTCCACGACTGCATGGACGACCCGGTGGTGCGGCGCTGCATGGAAAGCGACCATGTGAGCGGCGGCGACCTGCTGTCCCTGTGTCGTATGGTGGGACCCCGCCGCTAGAGCCTATCGCGGTCAATGGGATCCAGAAATGGGTCCCATTGACCGCGTGACTCGGCTCTCAACCGCCTCAGGCCTTGAGCTTGTAGCCGTGGGCCATCAGGCGGTAGCAGCCCAGCACCAACACCACGTTCACCCCCAGGGTGACGGCGAGGCCCAGGGCCACCGGGGCGTCGCCATGGCCCAAAAAGCCGTGGCGAAAGCCGTCGATCATGTAAAAAAACGGATTAATCCACGCCAGCCAGTGGAAGACCCCCTCCAGCCGATCCACCGAGTAAAAGGTGCCGGACAGGAAGGACAGGGGCATGATCACGAAGTTGCTCACCGCTTGCAGGTGGTCGAACTTCTCCGCCCACAGGCCCCCCATCAGTCCCACCGTGGCCAGGGTGACCGAGGCGGAAACGCCGTAGTACAGCACCATCAACGGGTGGGCCAGCGGCACATGGACGAACAGGGCCATGGTCAGGCCCGCCACCAGCCCCACCATCAGCCCGCGCGTCATCCCCCCGAGCACGAATCCGGCCGTGAGCTCCGCCGGGCTGAGGGGCGGCATCAGGATGTCCACGATGTTGCCCTGGATCTTGCCGATCATGATGGACGAGGAGGTGTTGGCGAAGGCGTTCTGGATCATCTGCATCATCATCAGCCCCGGCGCCAGGAAGGTGGCGAAGGCCACGCCCTTCACCGAATGCACCGCCGACCCCAGGGCCAGGGTGAAGATGGCCAGGAACAGCAAGGTGGTGATCACCGGCGCCAGCAGGGTCTGCATGTAGACCTTGAGGAAGCGCCGCACCTCCCGGTCGTACAGGGTCCACAGCCCCAGCCAGTTGACCCGCCCCAAGGGCCGGGGCGTGAGCACGGTGGCGGGGTCGGAGTCGGCCATCAGGAACCTCCGCGGTCTACGAAAAAATCAGAACGACGCCTCATACGGGTCGGCCCATGAAGTGACCGCCCCCGGCCCTCGCCGGGCGGCCCCTCCGGGCCTTCCCTCGCCGGGCGGCCCCTCCGGGCCTTGGCCGCCGCCTCAATGGCGGCCGACCAGCCGACCGACCAGGAAGTCAAATGGGAGGTCGGCTGGTATCAGAGCCGAACGCGATCAATGGGGCCCATTTTCGGCGCCCAGTGACCGCGTGAATCGGCTCTCTCCATTGTTTTAGGGCGTATCGCTGGCAGCCGGCGGCGGCGCGGGCACGCTGTCGCCCGAGCCGTCCCCTGCCCCCTCTTCAGAGGACCCATCTTCAGAGGACCCATCGTCAGAGAGCCCATCGTCAGAGAGCCCATCGTCAGAAGACATGTCGTCCGTGGCCGTGTCCTGGGTCCCTTCGTCCTCAGGGGCGGTTTCCGCGTCGGTGTCGTCGCTGCTGGTGAACATGAAATCGTCATCCAGCCCGAAATCGCCCGACTCTCCACTACCCGACTCCGGCGCGGAGGTCGCGGCCGGAGGCGCCCGATCGGGATCGTCCAGCGGCAGCGGGTCCAGCCAACGGTACTGGGTCGGGGTGTCGGCACACTCACTGAAACCGCACTGCAGCGCCGTGGTGGCCACATTGGCACCGCTCACCGCCACGATCACCACAAAGGCCAGCCCCCCCAGCACCGTGAGCGGTCCCCGGCTTTCGGCAAGGTCCGTCTCGGCGAACTGATGGTCGCCCTGCAACATCACCCCCACCAACACAATGCCCCCGGCGAACAGCAGGAAGGCCCAGCTATAGAAATGCAGACCCCACAGGACACTGCCATAGCCGCCCCCCTCGGAGGCAATGTGCAGCAGCAGCTGACGGGCAGACACCACGGCGCCGAAGGCGGCGGCGATCAACACCAAACCATAATGACTGGGACGCAGGCCGCTGCGCAGGTTCAGCATCAACCCCACCGACATGGCCACGAAAGCCAGCCGTTGCAGCATGCACAGGGGGCACGGCAATTCGCCCAACCCGAACTGGAAGCCGTAGGCCACCCCGAGCACCGCCGCCAACCCCAGCAGCGCCAGGGCATTCAGGGCGCGTGCCACCCCGGGCGTCAACAACACAGGCATGGTGTGTCTCCCCCTCGCCGAATCATGCGTTCCGAATCAGAAGGTCAGCGACAGGTGATCGGTGGCATGGTGGGCGAACCACCCTACCGCGAGCACCATGCCGCCGGTGAAAACACCCAGGGCCAACGCGCGCCGGCCCGTCCAGACCAGGATCTGAACCAGCACGAATACCAGAAACAATGCAGCCATCATGGCAGGGGCCCCCGAAATGGCTTCCGAATTTCGGAACCGAACCAAACTCCCCCCCGGGAGCGTCTCCCTGAGACCCGGTTCCCGCCGACCGCCGCACTTTCCCGTGTGGCGCCCTCCGGCGCAAGCAGGAAATGTTCGCTCTCGCCCACTTTGTGCGCTTTTCGCCACGCCCGTCCCGAAAGATGCGCCCCCCGGCAAAACATGATTGCATTATAATATGCGCATAAACAAAGTAGACGGAGTCGTGGTCGGATCTCTTTCGACCCGAACCAAAAAAGACACCAAAAATAAACCAAGAAACAACTGTAAAAACCCTTCCAGGGAGGAATGACAACATGAAACGCTGGGTGTTCATTACCGCCGCCACGGGCGGGTTGTTGGGCGCCGTGACCTGGGCCGCGCCGGCCGCCGCCACCAACGGCTATTTCGCCCATGCCTATGGTCCCGTGGCCAAGGGCATGGCCGGCGCCACCGCCGCCTTCGGCCAGAGCGTGCTGGCCGCCACCAACAACCCCGCCACCACCGTGCAGGTGGGCAACAAGGCGGGGTTCTGCTGGAGCAGCTTTCTGCCCAACCGTTCGGTGGAGGTGGGCGCCAATACCCTCAGCCCGCTGCCCCAGGCCCTCGCCGGCACCTACGACAGCGACAACAGCATTTTCAACCAGGTGTGCGGCGGCGCCAACTGGGAACTGAACCCCAATCAATCCGTGGGCTTTTCCATGTATGCCCAGGGCGGCATGAACACCCAGTATCCCACCAACGGCGGTCCCGGGCTCTTCGGCGCCGGTGAGGCCGGGGTGGACCTGGGACAGATGTTCTTCAGCGTGAACTACGGCCACCGTCTCACCGACAAGCTGGCGGTGGGGGTATCGCCGGTGCTGGCGGTGCAACGCTTCAGCGCCCAGGGGCTCACGGCCTTCCAGGCCCTGTCCGCCGACCCCACCCACGTCACCAATAACGGCCGCGAGTATTCCTATGGCGGCGGCCTGAAGGTGGGGGCGCTGTACAACGCCACCGACACCCTGACCCTGGGGGCGGCCTATACCAGCCGCATGTACATGAGCGCCTTCAGCGATTACGCCGGGCTGTTCGCCGAACAGGGGGACTTTGACATTCCCCCCTCCGTGACCGTGGGCACCTCCTGGGCCCCCCAGCCCGGCTGGCGCCTGAACCTGGACTGGCAACGCATCTTCTATAGCGATGTTTCGGCCCTGTCCAACCGGGGCACCACCGGCGCCTTGATGGGCACCAACAACGGGGCCGGCTTCGGCTGGAAAGACATGGACGTGTTCAAGCTGGGCACTCAGTACGAGGTCAACGACCGGCTGACCCTGCGCGGTGGGGTGTCCTACGCCACCGACTTCACCGATGGCGACGAGGTGCTGTTCAACACCCTGGCCCCCGCCACCGTGAAGTGGCACGCCTCCGTGGGCGCCAACATCAAGCTGCGGGACAACGTGAGCCTGGTGCTGGCCTACACCCGGGCCTTCCCGGAGAGCTTCAACGGCACCACCGCCGCCGGCCAGGACATCACCTTGAAGATGGATCAGCACGAGATCACCGCCGGTCTCGGCTTCACTTTCTGAACCGGGACCCGGGGGACTCGGATCGCGGGGCGGGCGACCACCGCCTGCCCCGCGGTCCCTGTCCGCCGTGATGCCTAGAGCGGATCGGGTGCGATCCGCTCTAAATCAAATAGATAGAGCCGATTCACGCGGTCAATGGGACCCGAGAATGGGTCCCATTGACCGCGATAGGCTCTGGAAACCCGTTCATAAAAGGGGGTTTCCGATTCCCATCGGGGCACAACCCCTATAAGGTAAAGGACCAAGCGCCGCTCGTGACGGCCTTCCAGCGGGGGAGGTCCGGACAGCAGAAGGGCGGCAGGGGGTGACGCAACGACGGGAGGAACTCTTGGCCGGTCCGCTGACCTTTGCCGTGGCCAACACCAAGGGCGGATGTGGCAAAACCACCATTGCCACCCATCTGGCCGCTCACTTCGCCGCCCGGGGCTATCACACCGGCCTCGGCGACCTCGACCGCCAGCACAGCAGCCTGCGCTGGGTGAAACGGCGGCCCAAGGAACTGCCGGCCATCGTGCCGCTGGACCTGGAAGACGACCAGAAAATCCCCAAAAGCCTGGAACGGCTGGTGGTGGATGCCGGCGCCGCCATGGTCAAGGCCGGGGTCAAGGACATGGTGGAAACCGCCGACGTAATCTTGATCCCCGTCACGCCCTCCATTTTCGACGAAGACGGCCTGGCCCGTTTTCTCAAGCACCTTGAGGGCCTGAAGACCATCCGCAAGAACAAACGCAGCGTGGGCGTCATCGCCAACCGGGTGCGGCTGCGCACCCGCGCCGCCCGCCACCTGGATGGCGTGCTGGACGACATGGGCCACCCGGTGGTGGCCCGGTTGCGGGAAAGCCAGAACTACGTCAACGCCGCCCTCGACGGTCAGACCATCTTCGACTACACCCCCAGCAAGGTGCGCAATCTGCTGGCCGACTGGGACACCCTGGCCGAGTTCGTCAGCCGCTGCGAAAACCCCCACTGAACCCCAGATGTCCTCAGCCAAGGGGGCCGCGCCCATGCCGGACACCACCCTGCCGCCCGAGCCTCAGGCCCTGTTGACGGAGGCCGCCCGCGCCCTGGACCAGGGCCGGGATAAGGAGGCCGAGCGGCTGGCGTGGCGTAGTCTGGCCCCTCCGCGCAAGACTCCCCGGGATAAGGGCGACCGCGCCGCCGCCCTGCGCGCCCTGGGCCATCACCTGCTCACCCGGCGGGATTTTGTCACCGCCGCCACCGTGTTGCAGCGGGCCGGATCCCTGGACCGCCACCACCGCGAGGGGCTGGTGCTGCTGGCCAACGCCGCCCGCCGCGCCGATCGCCTGGCAGAGGCCGAAACCGCCGCCCGGCAGGCGCTCAGCCTGGACCCCAACGCCACCGACGGGGCGGAAGCCCTGGTGGCGGTGCTGCTGGAACAGGGCCGCCCGCAGGACGCCCTGCGCACGGCCGAGGCCGCGGGCCGGCCGGGCGACGCCGACGCCGCCCTGCTGGTGGCGCGGGTGGCCCGGCGCATCGGGGCCCACGACCGGGCCCTGAGCGCCCTGGCGCCGTTGCTGCCCCATCCGGCGGCGCTGCTGCCCACCGCCCACATCCACCACGACCATGGCCGCTTTGCCGAGGCGGAAAAGCTCTATCGCGCCGCCCGGGCGGCCGCCCCGGAACGCCCGGAGATCACGGCGGCATTGGTGAACACCCTCATGGCCCAGGGCCGCACGGCCGAGGCCCGCACCCTCCATGCCGAGGCCGGCCGCACCCGGCCCGCCTATGCCCGCCACCATCTGGACATTCTGTACGACCGCGCCCTGCCGCCGTCCCCCGATCCCGCCGCCCCCCTGCGGGCCGACCGGGCGGTGCTGGTGAACGGCCCGGGGGTGTTTTCCGCCCTGCCCCTGGGGGTGGCGCTGCTCAAGAGCCATGCCGAACAGGTGGGCGGGTACCGGGTGACGGTGCGGGATACCAACGCGGAATGGCACCACGCCGTCACCACCGCCCTGGCCGCCGGCACCACCACCCCCACCTTCGACGCGGCCGCCGACCTGGGGGCGGCGCTGGCGCTCTATCATCAGGCCGATTTCCATCGCGACCCGGCCTTTACCGACCACTCCCGCACCTTCAACACCTTCATGGGGCTACTGGGGCCCTTGCGGCTGACCCAGGACCGCCGCGCCCACCTCCAGGACGGGCCGCTGCCCTGGACGGTGCTGGACCACGCGCGGGAGATCCTGGCGGAACGACCGGCGGTGGTGGGGCTGTCGGTCACCTATACGGACCAGATCCACTATGCGGTGCTGCTGGCCCGGGCCCTGAAGAACCTGGATCCCCGGGTGGTGACCGTGTTTGGCGGCGGCTTCTTCAAAGATCAGGCCCTGGAAGGCTTTCTGGCCCTGCCCTGGGCGGATTACCTGATCGTGGGCGACGGCGAATACGCCTTCACCCGGCTGCTGGACGCCCTGAACGGCCGGGCGGCGCTGGACAGCGTGCCCGGCCTGATCCGCCACGCCGAGGGGCTGATGCGCAACACGGTGGCCAATCCCGCCCGCCCCAACGACCTGCCCCACCCCGATTTCACCGACCTGCTGCGGCCGGGAACGGTGGAGGGCTATTTCCTGCCCGCGCCCGTGCTGCCGCTGATCAGCTCCCGGGGCTGCTATTGGCGGCGCTGTACCTTCTGCAACCACTTTGCGTCCTACGCCGATACCTACAAGGTCACGGCGGTGCCCAAAGTGGTGGACGAGATGGCGCACCACGTGGCCACCACCGGGGTACGGTTCTTCACCCTGGTGGACGAAATGATTTCCGCTAAGCGCTTCAAAAAGATTTGTGAAGAGATCCTGGCCCGGGGCCTGGACGTGCGCTTCTATGCCCTGGCCAAGCCCACGGCCGACTTCACGCCGGAGATTCTCGACCTGATGGTGCGTGCCGGCTGTCGCTGTGTCTATTGGGGGTTGGAATCGGGATCGGAGGCGGTGCTGGCCCGCATGGACAAAGGCAACGACGCCGAAACCTCCGGGCGTGTGCTGCACGACGCCCACGCGGCGGGCCTGCGCAATCACGTGTTCCTGATGGTGGGCTTCCCCGGCGAGACCCGGGCCGACGTGCGCCTGACCCTGGAGCGGCTGTACGCGGTGCGGGCGGCGGTGGATCTGGTGATCATCGGCCCCTTCGTGCTGGAGGAAGGCACGCCGCTCTTCAACCGCCCGGCCGAATTCGGCCTGGCCAAGGTCTTTCCCGTGCGCACCCTGTGCCGTTCGGCGCTGGTGCCCTACACGGTGGCGGCGGGCCTGACGCCCGAAGAGGCCAGCCACTACGCCGACACCCTGCGGGAGGTGTTCTTCAACGCCTTCTGCCCCCACGGCCCCCACTTCGGCATGCCGCGGGACCACATCCTGGCCGCCTATGCCGACGAGGACCCGGCGGTGGTGGCGGCGGAGGACGGCCACCATAAAGCAGTGATCTCCCCGGCCGAGGCCGAGGCCGCCCTGGACGCCCCCCCGCCCCCGCCCGAGCGCACCCTGGTGCCCCGCTGGCAGGCCTGACCTTTAGAGCCGATTCACGCGGTCAATGGGACCCGAGAATGGGGTCCCATTGACCGCGCTCCGCTCTACCCCACCGTCAGAATCGCGTGGCGTTTCTTGCCGGCGGAAATCTTGATCTGGCCGGTGCTCAGGGCCTCGGCGGTAACGAGCGTGTTTTCGTCCGGCCAGGGCTGATCGTTCACCCGCGCGCCCCCACCGCGGATCAGCCGTCGCGCCTCGCCATTGGTCTTGCTCAGGCCGGCCCGGGTCAGCAGCCCGTAAAGCGGCACCCCTTCCGCCAGTTCCGCCGCCGGCACCACCAGCCGGGGCAGGTCCTCGCCCAAGGTGCCCTGCTCGAAGGTCTGGCGGGCGGTTTCGGCGGCGGCCTCGGCGGCGGCGCGGCCGTGACACAGGGTGGTCACCTCCGTGGCCAGGATCTTCTTGGCCTCGTTGATTTCCGCCCCGCCCAGGGCCTCCAGCCGCGCGATCTCCGCCAGCGGCAGTTCGGTGAACAACCGCAGGAAGCGGCCCACGTCCCCGTCCTCGGTGTTGCGCCAATACTGCCAGTAGTCATAAGGCGACAGCCGATCCTCGTTCAGCCACACCGCGCCCTGGGCGGTCTTGCCCATCTTAGCGCCGCTCGCGGTGGTCAGCAGCGGCGAGGTCACGCCAAACACCGCCGTTTCCGCCACCCGTCGGGTCAGTTCCACGCCATTGACGATGTTGCCCCACTGGTCGGAGCCGCCCATCTGCAGCCGGC
>CAZHRQ010000059.1:0-11255 GCA_964535075.1 uncultured Rhodobacterales bacterium
GATCGCGGTCAATGGGACCCGAAAATGGGTCCCATTGACCGCGATCGGCTCTACTAGGGCGTCGTTCACTTGGTCGAGGGGCAGGCAAGCACCCGGGCCAACGTCTCGCGGGCGGTGGCAGGGAAGGTATCGGTGCCCAGGCAGGTCACCAGCGCCAGCAGCCGGTCCCGTTGTGCCGGGGTGATGCTGTGGCAGGTGGCGTAGCCGATGAAACGCTCCCGGAAAAAGGCGCGGGAGGCCGCCACGGCCGTTTCGAACCGCCACGGGGTGCCGGCCCGGTGGCGCCGGGCTTCCAGCAGCCGCGCCTGCTCGGTCACCAATTCATGGGTGAATTCCTCCACCCAACGGTCATAGCCATACCGGCCCCCGCGGTCGTTCGCCCTCATGCCGAGAGGTCTTCCAGGGGGTGGTTGTTGGCCAGGGCGGCCACCAGTCGCTCGCCGGCGGCGGTGACCGCCGGCTGGGGGAGGGTGCCCAGAGTGAAGTCGCTGCCCACCACCGCCACCACCGTCAGGCAAGGTGGCAGCCGGTTCAGGGCCCGGGCCAGGGCCAGCGCCTGGGCCAGCCCCACCAGATGGGAGGAGTCGGGGAACAGGTCGCGGGGAAACGCCGTGGTGCGGCCATCGAACACCCGCAAGGTTCCCGGCGCCAGTGCCGGATCGCGGGCCGCATCCACGACCGTCACCCGAGGCCACCCCTCCCACAGGGTGAGCAGCCCGGCCATTTCCCCGGCGTGGGCCCGCACCGTCATGCCCGGCGGGCGGGAACGGGCTTCCAGGGCGTCCACCACCTGAAAGCCCACGGCATCATCGCCCCGCTGAAAGGCGCCGATGCCGATGACCAGATGCCCGTCCGCTGGCGGTGTTTCCGGAATCGTCACCGACGCTCACACCCGGTCCACAGTGAGGTCCAGGAAGTGGGTGGCGCAGGAAATACACGGGTCATAGTTGCGGATGGTCTGTTCGCACAGCCACGTGAGTTTCTCCTGGTCCAGGTTCAGATGCGCCTGGGCCACGTCGAACAGATCTTCCTCGATGGTGCGCTGGTTCTGGCTGGTGGGCGGCACGATGCGGGCATGGGTGATGTGCCCCGTGTCGTCCAGGCTGTAGGTGTGCCAGCACAGACCCCGAGGGGCTTCGGTGGCGCCGAAGCCCGTGCCGGCCCGGGGGGTGATGGGGGTGGCAGGAGCCTCCGGGCGCTGGTAGAGGTCGATCAGCCGCAGCGCTTCCTCGCAGGCATAGAGCACCTCCACCGCCCGCACGATCAGGCTCTGGAAGGGATTGCGCACGGTAATGCCCAGGCCCGCCGCCCGGGCGGCGTCCTTGGCCCGTTCGGTAAGCTGGGAGAAATTGAGGTTGTAGCGGGCCAACGGCCCCACGTGATAAGGCAGGTGCCCTGGCTCCATGTGGGCATGCAGGGCGTTGGAATGGGCCACATGCTCTTCCACGAAGTGATTGGGGTATTCATCCAGGCCGATGTCCAGACCGGTGCTGGCAACGATGCGGCCTTCCTCGATGGCGTAGTGATCGGGGTGGCGCAGGGCCACGAAGGTGTAGTCCCGTTCCACCGGGGGAAAGTCGAAGGTGCTGAAGAGTTGGCAGGCCCATTCCGCCGCCTCGGCCCCCCATTTCAGGCGCTCGCGCAGGGCCTCCAGCTCTTCGGGATCCGGGCTGCGATAAAAACCGCCCACCTTCAGGTTCACCGGGTGCACGGCGCGGCCGCCCACCACCTCAATGATGTCGTTGCCCAGCTTTTTCAGTTGCAGGGCCTTTTCCACCACCTCGGGCTTGTCCTGGGCCAGTTGCAGCGAATCCTGCAAGCCCAGGAAATCGGGGGCGTGCAGCATGAAGGCGTGCAGCACGTGGCTTTCGATCCACTCGCCGCAGTAGATGAGTCGGCGCAGCAGCCGCACGGGCTCGCTCACGGTGACGCCCAGGGCGTCCTCCATGGCGTGGCTGGCGCCCATCATGTAGGCAATGGGGCAGATGCCACAGATGCGGGCCGTGATGTCCGGCGCATCGCTGTAGGGACGGCCGCGCAGAAAGGCCTCGAAGAAGCGGGGCGGCTCGAAGATGCGGAACTTCAGGTCCTCGATGGTGTCGCCGCGCACCCGCAGATAAAGCGCGCCCTCGCCCTCGACCCGGGCCAGGGCCTCCACATTGATGATGCGTTCCTCGGTCATGACGGGCTGTCCTCGTCGGTCGCGCCGGCAAGGTGGCTGGAAACCGCCTCGCGGAAGGCCGGGGCGTGGGTGTTGAAGGTGGAGAAACGGTGACCGATGGCCTGGTCCGACAGGCCCAGGGTGCGGAACTGCTCCCACAGAGGCGCCGGGTTGGCGGAGGTCTTGGGCCCAAAGCAGCCATAGCAGCCCCGATCCTGGCGGGGGCACAGGGTGCCACAGCCGGCCTGGGTCACCGGTCCCATGCAGGGCTCGCCCTTGGCGACCATCACGCACACCTTGCCGTGGCGTTTGCATTCGATGCATTCGGCATGGGTGGGGACGTTGGGCTTGCGGCCGTTGAGCAGGGCGTTGAGGACCTCCAGCAACAGGTATTTGTTGATGGGGCAGCCGCGCAGTTCCAGGTCTACGCGCACGTGCTCGGCCACCGGGGTGGAGGTGGCCAGGCAGTCGATGTAATCGGGATGGGCGTAGACGGTGCGGGTGAACTCGGCCACGTCGCGCCCGTTGCGCAGGGCCTGAATGCCACCGGCGGTGGCACAGGCGCCGATGGTGATCAGCAGCCCCGACTGTTCCCGGATCTTGCGGATGTTCTCCACCTCGTGTGGCGTGGAGATGGAGCCTTCCACCAGCGACACATCATAGGGCCCGGGGATGGTGGCGCGGGTGGCTTCGAGAAAATAGGCAATCTCCACCGCTCCGGCCACCGTCAGCAACTCGTCCTCGCAGTCCAGGAGGGAGAGCTGGCAGCCGTCGCAGGAGGAGAATTTCCATACCGCCAGTTTGGGTTTGGAGGAGACCATGATCAGAGCTCCCGCACAGCCATCAGGGGGGCGATGCGGTCATGGCTGTAGACGGGCCCGTCCTTGCAGATGAACTGGCCGCCCAACTGGCAATGACCACAGAACCCCACGGCGCATTTCATGTTGCGTTCCATGGAGAGGAACACTTCGGATTCCGCCACGCCGCGATCCATCAGGCTTTTGGCGGCGAAGCGCATCATGATCTCGGGGCCGCACACCAGGGCGCGGGTATGCAGGGGGTCGAAGGGCGCCCGTTCCACCAGCTTGGTGACCACGCCCACGTCGCCCATCCAGATTTCGTCGCCTCGGTCCACGGTCACGGCTACGTCCAGGTCGAAACGGGCCCGCCATTGCTCCAGCTCGTCCCGATAGAGAATGTCGGCCGGGGTGCGGGCACCATAGAGCAGGACAATGCGGCCGAACTTTTCCCGATGGGCCAGGGCTTGGTACAGGGCCGGCCGCAAGGGCGCGAGGCCGATGCCACCGACCACGAACACCAGATCACTGCCCGCCGCCTCCATCACCGGCCAACTGGTCCCGAAGGGGCCCCGCAGACCCAG
Organism: uncultured Rhodobacterales bacterium; assembly: GCA_964535075.1. Taxonomy (GTDB): domain Bacteria; phylum Pseudomonadota; class Alphaproteobacteria; order Rhodospirillales; family CAJXLG01; genus CAZHRQ01. The sequence continues at coordinate 3,543 of CAZHRQ010000059.1, forward strand.
CAGGTCGCCGGGCGAGAGGCCGCGCAGACCCTCGGTGATACGGCCCACGGCGCGGATGGTGTGCAGCAGGGGCCCGGGATCGCCGGGATCGCTGCTGATGCTGATGGGCACCTCGCCGACGCCGAAGAGGTAGACCATGTTGAACTGGCCGGGCAGGAACTGCAGCCGTTCATGGCCGTCCGCCGGTTCCAGCGACAGGGTGAAGGTGTCAGCCAGCTCCGTGCGGTTGTGCAGGACCCGATAGGGCACGGGGGCGAAGGGCTCCGCGCCGGCCAGGCTGCGCAAGGTTCCGGCGGCGGTGGCGGGCAGCGGGGCGTTCATGGCTCAGTCCTCCTGCCCGAGGGTCGCCGCCTCGGGTGCGCCGTAAAGGTCCAGCATCTGCAACCGGGCGTGATGCAGGCGGTCGGCCATCACCGGCACGAAGCGGCGTAGCAGGTCGTTGCTGAGCAGGCAGCCCTCGCTCATTTTCTTGCGCAGGCAGGTGGCGTCCAGGCTCACCAGCCGGGTTAGGCGCTGGGCGCGGGCGTCGAAGGACCAACGATAGGGCGGCACCAGCCACGACCAGCCCAACAGCTCGCCATCGGTGATGGTCTGCACCACGATGGGGTCGCGGGCCGGGGCGTGGATTTCCACCGCGACCACCCCCGAGCGCACCAGATAGAACTTATCGGCGGCGCTGCCTTCCCGGAACAGGTAGCTGCCGGCCGGGGCCACCTCGTTGGCGGCACACCCGGTGATGAGTTGCAGGTGTTCCTCCGCCATGTCGGCGAAAAAGGGGTGTTCGCGGATCACCCGTTCCAGATCGTGCACCTGGACCATGGCCTTGGTCTCCCGTCGCTTGTGAAGGCCGGCCGCTGGGTCGCGGCGGATCTCCCCTGGTTTTTCGTGCCTGCCTATTATTCGGCCGCCGTGACCGCGCCGGCGCCATCGCTGGCGCGGATGGCGGCGCTTTCCTCGGTGATGTCGATGCCCACCGGGCACCACGTGATGCAGCGCCCGCAGCCCACACACCCCAGTTCGTTAAACTGCTCCACCCAGGAGGACAACTTGTGGGTGAGCCACTGGCGATAGCGCGCCCGAATGGACTGGCGTACGTTGCCCCCGTGAATGTAGGAGAAGGTGCCGGTGAAGCAGCTGTCCAGCAGGCGCCGCCGTTCCGTGGTCTGGCCCGCGAGGTCGGTGGTGTCTTCCACCGTGGTGCAGAAGCAGGTGGGGCAGACCGAGGTGCAGTTGCCGCAGGCCAGGCAGCGCTGGGCCACTTCGTCCCAGCGGGGGTGCTCCAGGTTGCGGCGCAGCAGCTCGGGGAGGCCGTCGGTGTCCAGCTTCCGACCCTGCTGTTCCCGGGCACGGGCCACGCCCTGGTCGGCGGTGGCGTGGTCGGTCTCGGTGGCCGGGCGGGCATCGGCCAGCCCCTTCAGCACCGCCGCCCCGGCCTCGCTGCCCGCGCGCACCAGGAAGGCGTGCCGGTCATCTTCCAGGATTTCGGTCAGCACCAGGTCGAAGCCCTCCCCGGCCTGGGGATCGCCACCCATGGAGGTGCAGAAGCAGGTGTCGGCGGCGGTGGTGCAGTTCACCGCCACCACGAACGAGTCCGCCCGTCGGCCGGCATAGGCGCCGTCCTTGAAGGGACCCGCGGTCAGCACCCGGTCCTGCACCCGGATGGCGTGCAGTTCACACGGCCGCACGCCCAGCAGGGCACGGGCGGGATCGGCCGCCGGTGTTTCGGTGAGGAAGCCCCGGCCGTGGCGCCGGGCCTGCCACAGCACCTGTTCCGGCGGCAGCAGATAGCGTTTCCAGGACTGGGGGGAGAGGGTATAGCCGAACAGGGCGTCGCCGCCCGTGGCCTGAAGGCGGTAGTGGCCGGGCCCCTGGGTGTCGCTGCGGCCACGGGGCAAATCTGCCAGGCGCGAGACAGGCCGATAGACCACGGCGCCGTCCTCCTCACGGGGGCCGATCACCTGATACCCGTGGCCCTCCAGGGCCACGATCAGGGCCTGCAGGCCATCGGTGGAGAGGATGTGTGCCGTGTCGTCGGGGATGGAGGTCATGCCGGAACTCCCTGTTCCCTTTCCCTACTGCGGATCATGGCAGAGGGGGGGCAGGCCCGACAAGGGCAAAACACCGATCCGGGTTAGGGTTTCTCAACGCTGCAACATGAAGTGATCAGGGAGGATGCGTTGGGGCGGTGATCGCCGTTTGTAATGGGCGCGGGATTGCATTAGGGTCCGGAACCGGGGGAGCGGCACCGTCGGCTCCGGGCACGTAGGGCTGCCCGCGGCAGGACGGGGCACGTTGGCCGCAGGGGACATGGGGCCCGGAGTACTGCTGCTGCGGTGGGCTCCCGCCATGATTATGCCGGGAATGGCCCGAGAGGGCGTTCCCACGGAGGGGAGTCGGACAGGGCGCCCCTCCGATTGGGTTGGTGCGCCGTGCGCCCGGCAGGGGGCGGTGTGCCGACGGCGTTTTCCGCAACCCCGAGGTCTACGGATACCGGCATGTTCTCATTCGGCTCGCGTTCCCGTTCCCCACACCAGGATCTGCTGGACAGTCTGCCCGATGCCGCCCTGCGGGTGCAGGACGGCCGGGTGCGGCATGCCAATCCGGCGGCCCGGCGGGTGTTGGACCTGGATGAGGCGCGGGCGACGGGGCCGCTGCTGGACTTGGTGCATCCCGATTTCGCCCCCATTTTCGAAAGCCCCCTGGACGAACTGACCGAGGAAAAGGGCGGACTGCCGGTGATGATGCAGGGGGCCGATGGGCATGGCGTGCATATGCATCTGTGGATCACCGCGCTGGGCCGGGGCGAATTCCTGATTTACGGCCATGATCTTACCGAAAGCACGCGCGCCGCCGAGGATGTGCTGCGCAGCGAACAACGCCACCGCCGCCTGGTGGAATCGGCGCCCGACTGCGTGTTTCTATGCACCCAGGGCAGCATCGACTATGTGAACCCGGCGGGGCTGGCCCTGCTGGGGGTGGCGGACGCCGTCACCGTCACCGGCCGGCCTCTGGCTGATTTTGTCCATCCCGACTATCGCGCCATGGTGGCGGAGGACCTGCCGGCCCTGGCCGAGGAGGAAGGGGCCCTGCCGTTGCTGTTGCTGCGCGCCGACGGCAGCGAACGGGACGTGGAAGTCTCGGTGGCGGTGTTCGAAGCCCACCGCCAGAGCTATGTGGTGGAGGTGCGCGACATTTCCGAACGCACCCGGGCGCTGGAGGCTATCAACCAGCGGGAACAGCGCCTGCAGGGGATCATGGATGTGGCCGCCGATGGCATCATCACCATCGACAGCCGCGGCACCATCCAGACGGTGAACCCGGCGGCCTTGCGTGTATTTGGCTATGAACGGGAAGAACTCCTGGGGCAAAACATCCGCATGTTGGCGGCGGAGCCCGACGCCAGCCGTCACGACGAGTATCTGCGCCGTTATCTGGCCGGGGGCGCGCCCCGCATTCTGGGCGCGGGCCGGGAGGTCACCGGGCGGCGCCGTGACGGCAGCCACTTTCCCTTGGACCTCTCCGTCACCGAGATGCGGGAGGGCAGCGAGCGGCTGTTCATCGGTCTGTTGCGGGACATCACCGACCGCAAGCGCGCCGAGGAAGCCCTGCGCCAGGCCCACGCCGATCTGGAACAGCGGGTGGACGAGCGTACCCGCGAGCTGGCCTCCCTCAGCCGCCAGAACGAACTGATTCTCGATGCGGCCTCCGAGGGCATTTTGGGGGTGAGCATCGACGGCACCTTGTCCTTTGCCAACCCGGCGGCGGCCACCCTGCTGGGGGTGCGTCACCAGGCCATGGTGGGGCGGCCGGTGGCCCATGTCCTGCGCTACGACCCCGCCGATCAGGCGCCGCCGGTGCGGGAGCCCGTCACGCCCGCCGATCCCGACACGGTGTGGGCCTGGGCCGAGGAAGACCTGGACGAAGCGCCCATTCAGGCCGGGGTGGCGCTGCCGCTGCGGGCGGCGCTGCTGCATGGCCGTTTTCAGGGCGAAGGCACCCTGGTTCGGGCGGAACCGCCGGGGCTGCCGGTGGAGTATGCGGTGGCGCCCATCCTGGATGGCGCCCGGGCCGTGGGGGCGGTGGTGTTGTTCCGGGATATCACCGAACGGCGCCGTTCCCAGGAAACCATGCGTTTGGCGGCCACCGTGTTCGACAACGCCCATGAGGCGGTGATGGTGCTGGATGCGGAGAGGCAGGTGACCCTGGTCAACGGGGCGCTTACCACGCTGACCGGCTACGGCTCCGAGGATGTGCAGGGCCAAGCCCCGGACCCCCTCATCCGGGATCGGGACGGCGAACGGGATCTGGCCCGCCTGTGGCAGACGGTGGCCGCCGAGGGGCACTGGAGTGGTGAGCACTGGGTCACCCGCAAGGACGGCAGCGAATACGCTCAGAGTCTGTCCATCGCCGTGGTCACCGACGATCTGGGGCGCGTTACGCAATACGTGGCGGTGTTTAGCGATATTACCGAACGCAAGCGGGAGGAAGAACGTATCCGCCGTCAGGCCAGTTACGACGACCTTACCGGGCTCCCCAACCGGGCGCTGTTCCACCTCCGGCTGGAGGAGGGGGTGACGGCCTCTGAATCCAATAACACCCGCACCGCGGTGCTGTTCATCGACCTGGATGGCTTCAAGGCGGTGAACGACACCCTGGGCCACGACGCTGGCGATCTGCTGCTGAAGGAGGCCAGCGTGCGCTTAAGCCAGGGGCTGCGGGAGCACGATACCCTGGCCCGCCTGGGGGGGGGACGAGTTTACCATCGTGCTGCCCGGCATCGACAGTCTGGACGACGCCACCCGGGTGGCGCAGCGGGCCCTGGATTGCCTGAGCCCCGCCTTTGATCTGGACGGTCAGGAAGGCCAGGTGTCGGGCTCCATCGGCATCGCCCTGTTCCCCGATAATGCCGAGCACGCCGACGGCGTGATCCGCTGTGCCGATGCCGCGATGTACAAGGCCAAGCAGGCCGGGAAAGGCAACTACAAGGTGTTCACGCCGGACCTCAACGCCGAGGTCAACCTGCGCGCCACCATGCGGGACCACCTGGAAACGGCCCTGGAGCGCAACGAGTTCTCGCTGGTGTTCCAGCCGCGCTGGACCCTGGACGAGGAACGGGTGGTGGGGGTGGAAGCCCTGCTGCGGTGGCAGAATCCCACCCTGGGCACCGTGGCGCCGGACCGCTTCGTACCGGTGCTGGAGGAAAGCGGTGGCATCCAGGCGGTGGGCGACTGGGTGCTGCGGGAAGCCGTGGCCGCCGCCGCCCGGTGGTGGACGGCCAGCGGCGGGCAGGTGCCCGTGGCCGTGAACCTTTCCGAGCGCCAGTTGCTGCGGGCCGATCTGGTGGCCTCGGTGGCCGAGCTATTGAAAAGTCATGACCTGCCGCCCGGGGCCCTGGAAGTGGAAATGGCGGAGGATGTGCTCACCAAGGAGCGGGAGCGGGCCAAGATCCTGCCCCATCTCGCGGCCCTGCGGGAACGGGGGGTGGGGGTGACCCTGGACCGTTTCGGCGCCAACGGCGCCACCCTCGGCTTCCTGCGCCGGGGCATGGTGAGCATGATCAAGCTGGAGCAGGCCCTGATTCCCCAGTTGATGACCGACCCGCGCGAGGCCGGATTTGCCACCGCCCTGGTGGGGTTGGCCCATGCGCTGACCATCGAGGTCACCGCCGTGGGCGTGGAAACGGCCGAGCAACGGGCACGGCTGAAAATCCTTGGCTGTGATGGTATTCAAGGTTTTCTCACCGGCCGGCCGCTGCCCGAATCCGAGCTGGCAGCAGTGGTTTTACCCAACTGATCTTTCTTTCCCTGGTATTGAGCAGAGGACGTTGTGATGTCTGAAGACCGTCTGGATCTGTCGCGGCCGTTCGTGCCGGTGCGGATCGCTATCCTTACCCTCAGCGACAGCCGTACGTTGGAGACCGATACGTCCGGGGCCCTGCTGGTGGACCGGCTGCAAGCGGCCGGTCACTTGTTGGCCGACCGGGTGTTGCTGCCCGACGACCGCGCCGCGCTGGAAGCGCAACTGCGGACCTGGATTGATGATCCTCAGGTGCAGGTGGTGATCACCACTGGTGGCACCGGGCTTACCGGGCGCGATATCACGCCGGAGGCTTTTGCCGCCGTGCAGGAAAAGGACATTCCGGGATTCGGGGAGCTGTTCCGTTGGCTGAGCTACCAGAGTATCGGGACCTCCACCATGCAATCGCGGGCCTGTGCCGGCATAGCCCGGGGGACCTATCTGTTCGCCGTGCCCGGATCGACGGGGGCCTGCAAAGATGCCTGGGATGGGATCCTGCGCTGGCAGTTGGACAGCCGCCACAAGCCGTGCAACTTGGTGGAGTTGATGCCGCGTTTGGCCGAGAAATAGGGCTCTTTGCGCCGATAGAGCGGATTAAGTCTCTAATAAAACAAAGCACGCCGAGATCGTCGGCGTGCTTTTCATTTTTTCTGCAGCGGGCGGCGTACCGGCCGCCCTGGCGGAGCGGCCTTAGTGGGTGCCGCTGCTGCTGGTGCTGTTGGAGCTGCCACCGTCGTCGTCGCCAGCGCCAGCAGCGGCCACACCGATGGCCGCCACACCGGCCACGGCCGCAGCGCCGATGCCGATGGCGGTGCCGCTCACGCCGGCGATGCCGCCGCCGATGCCGCCAGCCGCGCCACCAGCGCCGCCACCAGCCGCGCCACCGGTGGCGCCAGTACCGCCACCGCCACCGCTACCACCCTGCAAGTCTTGGGCGGGGGCGAATTCAATGGTTTGGGCCTGGGCGGCCACGGGGAGCACCGTCAGGGCGGTAATCGCCATCGCGGCGGTCAGGGTCTTCTTCATGGGATACCTCTTTTCCTGTGTGTCCGGACACGCGGATGGGGGGGATAGTAGGGACGATCAGCCTGCAACGCAAGGGGAGATTCCCCGGCATCGGCACGGCAGTGTCTCAGTAATCGCCCCGATCCATGACCAGAACCATATCTCACGAACGGGGCCTTTGCTGCAATAAAACGGCGGCAGAATGATAAAGGAGGGCAATCGGTTGCATTTTTGCCACCCGCTTCCTGGAGAGCGCGACGGAAGGATCCTTGGGGCGGTCGCGTTGGGGGGGCTGATGCGGCAAAGCCGGTGTTTGCCACGCTGCCTTGATCATGGCGGAAAGACGAGGGCTGCATTCCCTGGTGGAGGCGGCGCGTGCATACTGGGTGTCGATGGTGCGCAGAGCGTCAGCGTCCACTGGAGAAGGGGAGGGCGTACGCATGAAACCGTGTGCCGCAGCGGGGATGCTGTTCCTGATGGCAACTCAGAGCGTGGCCGCTGCGGGGGATGACCCTGTGACGGTGGTGGCTCTGGGGGACATGCCCTATGGCGGTTCAGCCGTACGGGCGCAGTACCATCGCCTGCTGGCGACCATCAATGATGTGGCACCGGCGGTCACTTTGCACGTGGGGGACCTCAAGAGCAGTGGGACGCCCTGCAGTGATGCCCGCCTGCGTCAGGAACGGCGCAGTCTGGCCCGGGTGACGGGGCCGGTGCTGCTCATTCATGGGGATACCCACGTCTTCCGCTTCGATCAACCGCTGCCGACCCAGGATAATTTCTATCGGCTGGAGGTCTATGCCAGCGGTCGCATGGCGGCGGTGCGGTTGGATCTGCGGCCCGGCTCCGCCACACCGATCTCGGTGAGCCCCCTGCGGGCGTCTGCCGACCCGTGATGCCCCATACATAGAA
>CAZHRQ010000059.1:11265-15268 GCA_964535075.1 uncultured Rhodobacterales bacterium
AGGGCTCAGCCACTTGGCTGAGCCCTTAAAGAAAAGTGGTGGAGCCGAGGAGGATCGAACTCCTGACCTCTACAATGCCATTGTAGCGCTCTCCCAGCTGAGCTACGGCCCCATAAAACGCTGCCTGACGCGGTGTCTCCGTGGCCTAGGCGCCTGGAGGGCGTCGCCGTCGCCGGCGGCGTGGGAAGGCAACCTACGCAGGGCCGCCCCCGCCGTCAAGCAGAAAAAATGGCCGTTTCCCGAAAAATGCTAAAAAGGGAAAAAGGGGGCGGAGATGCAGTTTGACAGTCAAACGGAACGTGCAACCCTGACCCAGGGAATGGCGAGTGACCCCTGCAACGATGGGGCAACGCGCCGCCCAACCGATAAATGTCCGGGCCCTACCGATGGCCCCCGGGAGGGCGACGAGAGCGGATTCACGCCGTCAATGGGCCCCAAAAAGGGATCCCATTGACCGCGATAGGCTTTAAAACAAATAGATAGAGCCGATTCACGCCGTCAATGGGACCCGAGAATGGGTTCCCATTGACCGCGATAGGCTCTAGGTTCGCCATGGAATGCGTTTTTGTCACGAGGTGTCTCATGAGGTTTTTCCCTTCTGCCGCAGCCGTGCTGATGGTGGGGATCGCGGTAGCCGGTGGGGCGCACGCCGCCGACTCTGCCCCGGAATCCGAATGCCATCTGCGGTCCACGTACAACGACTGGCCGCCTTATCAGGAAACCCGCGACGGCCGCGCCGCCGGCCTGGATGTGGAAATGATGCGCGCCATCATGAAGGAAGCCGGTTGCACCGTGACCTTCATGGAAACCAGTGGCGCCCGATCCATCAAGCTGGTTGCCCGGGGGGCGGCCGATATCTCCCCCGGTGTCACCCCACGGCCCGAACGCGAGGCCCATGGCTACAATACCCTGGGCTATCGCCTGGAATCGGTGGGGCTGTTGGTGCGCAAGGGGGATGAGGCCATGCTGTCCCTGGAGTCGTTGCCCGCCATGATCGCGGAGGGCAAGCGTATCGGTGTGTCCCGGGGCTACTACTACGGCCCCGAGGTAAAGGCCCTACAGCAGGACCCGGACACCGCCGGCGCTTTTGACGAATCCACCGCCGCCGAAACCGACCTGCGCAAGCTGGTGCACGGTCGCGTGGATGCGGTGCTCACCGATCCCCTGGTGGGCCTGGAGCTGGTGCAGCGCTTGGGGCTGTCCGACCAACTCGCCCTCCATCCCACCATGGTTTTCCAAAGCCCTGTTGTCCTATGGTTGAGCAAGGCATCACAATCTCCGGAAATGGTGGAGCGGCTCAACGCGGCCATTCGTAAGCTTCAAGACGAAGGTGCCTTGGGGGGTATTGAAACCACCTATTTTGAGTCCTACCAGAAGTAGTATTGCCGAAGGCGTAGTGTGGCCGCAGGGGGATTCGCCTGTGTTCCGGGGCTGGTGTCCGGGGCCAGGAATGGGGTAAGGATAGGAGAGAACGGTCGGCCATACGCGATGTTTCCGGCCGCGACCCGGCGACAGTGACGAGGCCCATGACTCCTCCTTCCCCTGCGGCACCCCGGCCGGCGCCAGCACAACGGGTTTCCCCCTGGCAGTCCCTGGCGGTACGCCAGACCCTGGCCATGCTGGGGCTGGTGTTATTGTTGGGACTGGCCGGAGGCGTGTTCCAGTTCTACCAAGAGTGGCAAGCCACCCGCGATGCGGTCATCACCCGCACCGACCAGAGCCTGACCCTGGTGCAGGGGGCGGCCAGCGAGGCCTCCTACCAACTGAACCAGGATTTGGCCGGGCAGGTGGTGAACAGCCTGGCGGACACCGACCTTATCGCGCGGGCGGAACAGCGGGACGATTTCGGCGAAATCCTGGCCGCTGCCGGTCCCGAGGACGTGCCCGGGGCGGGGCCCTTGGCGGCGTGGCTGTTCGGCGACCTGGAGGCGCGCAAGGTGGCCCTGTGGCGGGAGGCCGGCGGGGGCCGCCAGCAGGTGGGGCTGCTCACCGTGCACCTGTCGCCCAAGGCCGTGGCGGCCGGTTTCCGGCGCCGCATGGGGCTGACGTTGATTCTCGGCGGTTTGGGCGTGGCCGGCCTCACCTTGCTGGTGACGGCCGTGTTCTGGGTGATGCTCACCGGCCCGCTGGTGCGCCTGAGCCACCAGATCGCCGCCGTGGACCCGGCCCAGCCGGCCGCCCATCGCCTGCCGCGCCCCCTGGGCCACCGCCGGGACGAGGTGGGCCTGCTGGTGAGCAACCTCAATGATCTGCTGGAAGCCTTTCAGAAGGGCCTGGACAGTCGCGATGCCGCCGAATCGGCTCTCCAGGCCCTGAACCGAGACCTGGAGCTGCGGGTACAGGAGCGGACCCACGACCTGGAGACGGCCAACACCGAACTGGCCACCGCCAACCACGCCCTGGAATCGGAAAAGGTGCAGACGGAACAGGCCTATGCCCGGCTGGACCAGACCCACCGCCAGTTGGAACGGGCCAACCACCTTTTGCTGGAAAGCCTGCATTACGCCCGGCGCATTCAGTCGGCCATGCTGCCCTATGCGGACGCGCTGCGGCCCGCGATGCACGATGTGGCGGTGAATTGGGAACCGCTGGACGTGGTGGGCGGCGATTACTACTGGATGGAAACCATCGGCGGCAACAGCCTGATCGTGGTGGCGGACTGCACCGGGCATGGGGTGCCGGGGGCCTTCATGACCCTGGTGGTGGCCTCCACCCTGGACCGGATCCTGCACGAACAGGATCCGATTCCCGGCCCCGCCGCCATCTTGCAGGCCCTGGACGAGCAGGTGCGGGCCCGGCTGCGGCAGGACCGTCCCGATGCCGACTCCGACGATGGGTTGGAGGCGGCGGTGTGTCTGTGGTCGCCCACCGAGCGGACGCTCACCTTCGCCGGCGCCGGCCTGCCGCTGCTCATTTACCGGGACGGCGAAGTGAGCACCATCAGGGGCACCCGGGCCGTACTGGCCTATCAGTCCCTGCCGCCGCCCCGGGGGCTGGAGGAGCACGTGGTGCCGGTGGCGCCGGGCGAGGCCTTCTTCCTGGTCACCGATGGGGTGCCGGAGCACATGGGCGGCCAGCCGCCGCGGCTGTTGGGACGGCGCCGGCTGGCGGGGCTCATTGCCGATACCGGGGGTCAGCCCATGGCGACGCAGATCAAGGCCCTGGAGGCCCGCCTTGAGGCCTATCGAGGCACGGAACCGCGCCGGGACGATATGACCCTGATCGGATTCGTGCCCCTGGCGCCAGAAGACGCCGCATGACCGTGCACTGGCGGTGCAGTGCCGCGCCGGTGCCTTATCCCGAGGCGGTGGCGGCCATGGAGGAACGGGTGGCGGCCATCCGCGCCGGCACGGCGCCGGAGCAGGTGTGGCTGTTGGAACATCCGCCCCTGTACACTGCCGGCACCTCCGCCCGGCCCGCGGACCTGCTGCGGCCCGATCGCTTTCCCGTGTATCAGTCGGGGCGCGGCGGGCAGTACACCTATCACGGCCCGGGCCAGCGCATCGCCTATGTGATGTTGGACCTGCGGGCCCGGGGCGGCGATGTGCGCGGCTATGTGCGGGATCTGGAGGACTGGGTGATTCGCACCCTGGCGGCCCTGGGGGTCACGGCGGAACGCCGGGAGGGCCGGGTGGGGCTGTGGGTGAGGCGCCCCTCGGGCGGCGAGGACAAGATTGCCGCCATCGGCGTGCGGGTACGCCAGGGAGTCACCTATCACGGCCTCGCCCTGAACGTGGCCCCCGATCTCGGCCATTTCGCGGGCATTGTGCCCTGCGGATTACACCAATTCGGGGTCACCAGTTTGCAGGCCCTGGGGCAGGCCGCGGACCTCGCCACCGTGGATGGGATCCTGCGAACCACGTTTACCGAGGTGTTCGGTGAAGCAATGGCTCTACGACCAGTTCCACCACCACCGGCCACGGGGACCGCTGTTGACCGCGATAGGCTCTAGAGCGGATCGCACCCAATCGGGTTCACGCTGTAAACCAGATTGGGTGCGTGA
>CAZHRQ010000060.1:0-218 GCA_964535075.1 uncultured Rhodobacterales bacterium
ATGAGCGGCATCGCCGAGGTGCTGCACAACCAGGGCTATTCGGTCCAGGGGTCGGATCTGGCCGACAGCGCCAATGTGCAGCGGCTCCGGGCCAAGGGCATTCCCGTGCACGTGGGGCACGCGGCCGAGAACGTGGGCGAGGCCAGCGTGGTGGTGGTGTCCTCGGCGGTGAAGAATGACAATCCCGAGGTCATGGCCGCCCGGGCCGCCCGCAAGCC
>CAZHRQ010000060.1:228-15031 GCA_964535075.1 uncultured Rhodobacterales bacterium
GGTGGTGCGCCGGGCGGAAATGCTGGCGGAGCTCATGCGCCTGAAGTGGTCGGTGGCGGTGGCCGGCACCCACGGCAAGACCACCACCACCAGCATGGTGGCCTCGCTGCTGGATGGCGGTGGTTTCGATCCCACGGTGATCAACGGCGGCATCATCAACGCCTACGGCACCAATGCCCGCCTGGGCGACAGCGAATGGATGGTGGTGGAAGCGGACGAGTCCGACGGCACCTTCATCAAGCTGCCCGCCACCGTGGCCGTGGTCACCAACATCGACCCCGAGCACATGGATTTCTACGGCACCTTTGACCGGCTGCGGAATGCCTTCCGCACCTTCGTGGAGAATATTCCCTTCTACGGCTTCGCCGCCGTGTGCGTGGACCATCCCGAAGTGCAGGCCATGATGGCCAAGGTGGCCGATCGCCGGGTGATCCCCTACGGCCTCAGCCCTCAGGCCATGGTGCGCGCCGTGGAACTGGAAAATACGGAACGTGGCACCCGTTTTCAGGTGGCCATCAACGATCCCGATAACGGGGAAAACCGCCGACTGCACGGTATGGAAATCCCCATGTACGGAGATTACAACGTCCAGAACGCCCTGGCGGCCATCTCCGTAGCCTTGGAATTGAAAGTGCCCGACGATACCATCCGCGAGGCGCTGGCCGGTTTTGGCGGAGTCAAGCGCCGCTTCACCCGCGCGGGGGACTCGGGGGGCGTGACGGTGATTGACGACTACGGCCACCACCCGGTGGAAATCAGCGCGGTGCTGTCCGCCGCCCGCCGCGCCACCAAGCGCAATGTGGTGGCGGTGGTGCAGCCCCACCGTTACACCCGCCTCGCCAATTTGTTCGAGGGCTTCTGCACCTGTTTCAACGACGCCGACGTGGTGATCGTGGCCGATGTCTATACCGCCGGTGAAACCCCCATCGAGGGCGCCAGCCGCGATGATCTGGTGGAAGGCCTGCGGCGGCACGGTCACCGCCACGTGCATGCCCTCTCCGGGCCCGAAGCCCTGGCCGAACTGGTGCTGGAAAACACCCAGGCCGGGGACCTGGTGGTGTGCCTGGGGGCGGGCTCGATCACCCACTGGGCCCATGCCCTGCCCGGCGAAATGGACCGGCGCCGCGCCGGCGCGGAAACCGAGGGAGGGACCTCATGACGGCCGCCGCCGCTGCCCCCACTTCGTTGTTGGACCGGCTGCCGCCGGTGCGCGGCCGGCTGACGGCGGCGGCGCCCCTGGACCGTCTCACCTGGTTCCGGGTGGGCGGCCCGGCCGAGGTGCTGTTCCGACCCCAGGATGCCGATGACCTGCGGATGTTCCTGCAGGAATGTCCCGCCGATGTGCCATTGACGGTGCTGGGAGTGGGCTCCAACCTGCTGGTCCGCGACGGCGGCGTGCCTGGGGTGGTGATCCGCCTGGGCGGGCCCTTCGCCGCCATCACGGTGGGAGAGGATCACCTGAGCGTGGGCGCCGGCGCCCTGGACCTGAACGTGGCCACGGCGGCCCGCGAGGCCGGTCTGGCGGGGTTGGAATTCCTGGGCGGTATTCCCGGCACCTTGGGCGGGGCCCTGCGCATGAATGCCGGGGCGCACGGCCGGGAGATGAAGGACATTGTGGCCCACGTGGCGGCGCTGACCCGGGACGGCCAGCCGGTGACCCTGAGCGCGACGGAAATGGGCTTCGGCTATCGTCATTGCGGCGTGGACACCACCATGATCTTCACCGGCGCCACCCTGCGCGCCACCCCAGACACCCCCGAAGCCATCCGCGCCCGCATGGATGGCTACCGGGCGCGGCGGGAGGACACCCAGCCCCTGGGCACCGCCACCGGTGGCTCCACCTTCGCCAATCCGGAAGGCCACCGCGCCTGGGAACTGATCGATGCCGCCGGCTGCCGGGGATTGCGCCGAGGCGGGGCCATGGTTTCGGAAAAACACTGCAATTTCCTGATCAACACCGGCGACGCGACCGCCGCCGACCTGGAAGGCCTGGGCGAGGAGGTCCGGAAACGGGTCGCCGCCCACAGCGGCATCCGGTTGCGCTGGGAAATCCGGCGTATCGGCGTGGCCGCCCCGCAACCCGAACCGCGCGAGGCATCCCAATGAGCCGTGACATTGCCGTCCTCATGGGCGGGCTTTCCGCCGAACGGGAGGTCTCCTTGGTCTCTGGCAACGCCTGCGCCGCCGCCCTGGAATCCCGGGGCCATCGGGTGCGTCGGGTGGACCCCGGGCGGGACATGGCCGCGTTGGTGGCCGCCCTGACCCCCACCCCCGACGTGGTGTTCAACGCCCTGCACGGCCGCTTTGGCGAGGATGGATGTGTGCAGGGGCTGCTCAACCTCATGGGCGTGCCCTACACCCACAGCGGGCTCACGGCCTCCGCCCTGGCCATGGACAAGCCCATGGCCAAGCGCCTGTTCGCCGCGGCCGGTCTGCCCGTGGCCGAGGACGTGGTGGTCGCCCTGGACGCCGTGCGGGCGGGCGATCCCCTGCCCCGGCCCTATGTGATCAAGCCGCCGCACGAGGGTTCCAGCGTGGGCGTGTATCTGGTCCAACCCGACGAGCCCCTGCCCGCCTTCACGGGACTGGCCGCCGACGCCCCGGTCATGGTGGAACGGTACATTCCCGGGCGCGAGCTGACGGTGGCGGTGATGGGGGACCGGCCCCTGGCGGTGACGGAAATCGCCACCGGCCACGTGTTCTACGACTACGAGGCCAAGTACGCCGCCGGCGGGTCGGTGCACACCCTGCCGGCGCCCGTGCCGGCCCCCGTATACGAAGCGGCCCTGGACATGGCCCGCGAGGCCCACCGCGTGCTGGGCTGCCGCGGGGTCAGCCGCACCGATTTCCGCTGGGACGTGGAAGGCCCGGACCAGGGCCTGTACGTGCTGGAAACCAATACCCAACCCGGTATGACTCCCACCTCGCTGGTGCCGGAGCAGGCGACCCACGCCGGCCTGGACTTCGCCACCCTGGTGGAATGGATGGTGGAGAACGCCTCATGCGACGGCTGATCACATCCGCCCGGAAGGACGGCCGCAAGGATCCCCGGCGCGGTTCCGCACCGCTGCGGCACCTGCGCCGCGCCCTGCCCGCCGTGGCCCTGCCCCTGGCGGCGGGCGCGGCCTTGTGGCTGGCCTATTCCGACATCCCCCGGACCGTGGGAGAGGCCACCCGGAGCCAGGTGGCCCAGTGGGCCCGTCATGGCGGACTGGCCGTGCACGAACTCACCGTCAGCGGCCGACGCAACACCGCCACGCCGTTGCTGCGGGAAGCAACCGGCCTGGCCCCCGGCACCCCCATCCTGGCGGTGGACCTGGTCGAGTTGCGCCAGCGGGTGGAAGCCCTGCCCTGGGTGGCGGAAGCCAGGGTGGAACGACGCCTGCCCGACCAGCTGGCCCTGACCCTGGTGGAACGCAACGCCGTGGCCCTCTATCAGGCCCAGGAAGGTCTGTGGTTGGTGGACAGCGACGGCACCGCCTTCCGTCCCCACAACCTGGGCGCCTATGCCGGCCTGCCGATACTGCGCGGGGCTGGGGCGCCGGCGGCGGTGGGCGCGTTGCAGGCCCTCATCGACACCGCGCCCCGGCTGCGGCCGCTGTTGCGCGGCGCCACCCGTCAGGGCGAACGGCGCTGGGACCTGCATCTGGTGGTCAAGGGCCGACCGCTGCTGGTGCGGTTGCCCGACCAGGACCCTGACCAGGCCCTGGCACGGCTGATCCGCCTGGACGATGAACAGTCTTTAATGGATCGGGACCTGGCGGTGATCGACCTGAGGTTTGATGATCGACTCATGGTACGGCTGACGCCCACGGCACGGCAGCGCCTGGCCGATGGCGACGAGGAGGCATAGGCTCATGACCGACCGTCCCCTCCCTGGCCACCGCTATCGCACCGGTCTTATCGGCGCCCTGGACGTGGGCACCGACAAGATCGTGTGCCTGATCGCGCGCGGCCAGGAGGACGGAACCCTGCGGGTGACCGGATACGGGCATCAGGTGTCGGCGGGGATGCGCAACGGTGCCATCACCGACCTGGATGCCACCGAGGCCGCCGTGCGCGAGGCCGTGGACGCCGCCGAACACATGGCGGGCGAGCGGCTGCAAAAGGTGGTGGTGGGCATCGCCGGCGGGCACCTGTCCTCGCGCCCAGTGCGGGTGGCACAGGCCATCAGCGGCCAGGCCGTGCGGCCCGTGGACGTGAAGCGCCTGCACCAAACCGGTGTGCAGCAGCATCAGGAGACGGACCGCACCCTGTTGCACCTTCTCGCCGGCACCTACGAGATCGACGGCAATGCCGGCATTCACGATCCCCACGGCATGGTGGGGCAACACCTCAGCGCCACCGTCTATCTGGTGTCGGCGGCGGCGGGGGTGACGGCCAACCTGGTGAACGTGCTGGATCGCTGCCTGCTGGAGCCGGAAACGGTGGTGGCCGCCCCCTACGGATCGGGGTTGGCGGCGTTGGAAGAAGACGAACGGGACCTGGGCGTGACCGTGATCGACATGGGCTGTGGCACCACCACCATGGCCGTGTTCGTGGACGGCGCCGTGGTGCACGTGGACAGCCTGCCGGTGGGCGGCGGTCACGTGACCCGCGACATCGCTCGGGGCCTCACCACCCCGCTGGGGCAGGCGGAGCGCATGAAGACCCTGTTCGGATCGTGCATGCCGTCCCTGTCCGACGAGCGGGAGATGATTCAAGTGCCTATGGTGGGTGAGAATGCGGACAACGCCACCAACAGCGTTCCCCGCAGCATGCTCACGGCGATCATACAACCGCGCATCGAGGAGACCCTGGAACTCGTGCGCAGCCATCTGGCCGACAGCGGCGTGGACCGCGTGGCCGGGCGGCAGGTTGTGCTGGTTGGGGGGGCCAGCCAGCTACAGGGCGTCCGGGAACTTGCTTCGCATATCCTGGACAAACACGTCCGGCTCGGGCGGCCATTGGGGTTCTCTGGCCTGCCCGCAGCCCTGGAGGGACCGGCCTTCGCCACGGCAGCCGGCCTTCTCCGCCACGCGCAGGTGGCGCCGGGCGCGCTCCGGACCGACCTGCGGGAACCATCGGAACCAAAAGGGCCCTTGGGAAGAATGGCCCGCTGGTTTCGGAACAACTTCTGAGAATCAAGGGGAAACCCGC
Organism: uncultured Rhodobacterales bacterium; assembly: GCA_964535075.1. Classification (GTDB taxonomy): domain Bacteria; phylum Pseudomonadota; class Alphaproteobacteria; order Rhodospirillales; family CAJXLG01; genus CAZHRQ01. The sequence goes on from CAZHRQ010000060.1 coordinate 5,368, forward strand.
CCCGTTCGATTCTCGTTGCTTGCGCAATGGAGGGTGCCATGGGCATCAATATCGGAGTTCCCGATGAAAACCACCTCAGCCCCCGAATCACGGTGGTGGGGTGCGGTGGTGCCGGCGGCAACGCCGTCAACAACATGATCCTGAGCCAACTGGAAGGCGTCGAGTTCGTGGTGGCCAACACGGACGCCCAGGCCTTGTCGCAATCGGCCACCAGTCGGCGCATCCAGCTCGGCACCAATCTGACGCAGGGCCTGGGGGCGGGCTCGCGGCCGGATACGGGCCGGGCGGCCGCCGAGGAATCCATTGATGAAATCATGCGGGAGCTGGAAGGCGCCCACATGGTGTTCATCACCGCCGGCATGGGCGGCGGCACCGGCACCGGCGCCGCGTCGGTGATCGCCCGCGCCGCCCGCGACGCCGGCATCCTCACCGTGGGTGTGGTCACCAAGCCCTTCGACTTCGAAGGCCGGAACCGCATGCGTCTGGCGGAGGAAGGGATCACGGAACTGCAACAGTACGTGGATACCCTGATCATCATCCCCAACCAGAACCTGTTCCGGGTGGCCAATGAAAAGACCACCTTCGCCGACGCCTTCAAAATGGCCGACGACGTGCTGCACGCCGGTGTGCGGGGCGTTACCGACCTGATGGTGATGCCGGGGCTCATCAACCTCGACTTTGCCGACATCCGCACCGTCATGTCGGAAATGGGCAAGGCCATGATGGGCACCGGCGAAGCCAATGGGGATCGTCGGGCGGTGGAGGCTGCCGAAGCCGCCATCTCCAACCCGCTGTTGGACGACACCTCCATGCGGGGCGCCCGTGGCGTGTTGATCAACATCACCGGCGGCATGGACATGACCCTGTTCGAGGTGGATGAGGCCGCCAACCGCATCCGCGACGAGGTGGACTCCGACGCCAACATCATCTTTGGCTCCACCTTCAGTCAGGAGCTGGAGGGCATCATCCGCGTCTCCGTGGTGGCCACCGGCATCGACCAGGAGGAAGGCTACGGCGAGCATGAAACCACGACCCTGCACGTGTTGGATCAGGAACCGGCCCGGGAAGAGCCGCTGATGGACGATGAACCCCAGGTGGTGAACAGCGACAGCGGACGGAACATGTCCCCCGCCCGGGGCCGGGCCCCCGGTCATACCGCCCAGACCCAGGAACTGGCCCAGGCGGCCCAGCGGGCTCAGCGTACCGCCACCGGCACCCGCCCCAGCCAGCCCCGTCTGGCCGACAATCCCCGGGGAAGCAGCGGCCGCAGTGCGCCGCCGCCCCCCCGAGGCCGGGACGTGCGCCCGCCCCGGCGGGACGACGCCCCCTACGTGCCGCCGCCGCCGGCCGAGCCGGAAACGGTGGACCAGCGGCCGGAACGGAGCGCCCGCCCCGAACCGGAACAGCGGACCGGCCTGTTCCGTGGCGGCATGGAACGGCTGCGGGGCGGTCGCAGCGGCCACCCCCGCGAGCAGGAGGACCTGAACGAGGCGGCCCCGCCGCAACAGGCCCCCCGGCAGCAACCTCGCCGGACTCGTGACGAGGAGGAACCATACCAACCCCAACTGGCGGAACCGCAACAGCCGGCCGCCCCCGGGGATGACGACGTGCTGGATATCCCCGCCTTCCTGCGGCGGCAGGCGAACTAACCCGCCTGACAACACCCTGGGGAGATGCAGAAGCCTCTTCCCTGCCACCGGCGGTACGGGGTCAGGGCGCCGATGGCAAAAAAGTAAGGCAACGGAACAGGTTCTGCGCCGTCGTTAACCTTTTGGATCCAATTTGCCGCTATACCAGGGGGCAGAACGGATCGCGACGAAACACCCCCGTCAAGAGGGGTTCGTCCCAAGGCCGCGGGGCCCTCGGCTCCGTGGACATCCCGGGTGGGTCTTCCCCCTCGACCACCTGGGATGGCTGGAGGGATCGGCGGTTTCCCCATGACCGGCGACCCCCTCAAAGGCACCCTCCGGCTCCGTCTCCCGCGCCCCACGGGAGACGGACGCCGGTGGTGGCGTCCCCCCTCTTCCCCTCCCCGCTTCCCACATCAACGGCCACAGCCCGCTTAAATGCGGAAGATTGACAATTCTCATTGTTCTGCGTCTCGATTTCTATTAATTCTAAACTGCGTTCGGCAACAAGGCCGGACCGCCGAGACCCCCCAACGCCTTCATCTGAAGGGAGTTCGATCATGAGCGAGACCCCCCTGCCCCGCCTCAACGAGCAGGCGCCGGCGTTTGACGCCGAAACCACCCACGGCCGTAAAACGCTGGAAGACTATCGCGGCCGCTGGTTGGTGTTGTTCTCCCACCCGGCCGATTTCACGCCGGTGTGCACCACTGAATTCCTGGCCTTCGCCCGGGCTCACGGCGACTTCCAGGCCCTCAACTGCGACCTGCTGGGGCTGTCCATCGATTCGGTGTTCTCCCACATCGCCTGGGAAACCAGTATTCGGGAGAAATTCGGTCAGGAGGTTCCCTTCCCCATCATCGCCGACCTGTCCATGGCGGTGGCCAAGGCGTACGGCATGGTGATGCCGGGGGCCTCCGACACCTCCGCCGTGCGGGCCACCTTCATCATCGACCCGGAGGGCGTGCTGCGGGCCATGGTGTACTATCCTATGAGCAATGGCCGCTCTATTCCCGAAATCGTGCGTCTGCTGACGGCGCTGCAAACCTCCGACACCCACGGCGTCGCCACGCCGGAGGGCTGGCAGCCCGGTGACAAGGTAATCGTCCCTCCGCCACGCACCGCCGAGGACGCCAAGGCCCGCGTCAACGCCGGCTACGAATGCACCGAATGGTATTTCTGCAAGAAGGACCTGTGAGCGCTCTCTCCGGCCATCCATGCGCCGACCGCATAACGGCCCTGCCATCTTGCCCCTGGTATGCATGGTGATCCGGCGGCATATACAGCGGCGGTAGACGTCGTTGCTGACGATGGTTGTTGGCGCGGGAAGTTCCTTCCCGGACGTGAAGCCTCCCTGTTCCCACTGACCCCGGCCTGGCCGGGGTCTTTTTTTGGTCTCAGGGAATCCCAAGCAAAACGACTTCACGTTGACCCGCCGGGCCCGGCGCGGCAAACTTCCCTGCCTTCTCCCCACCCCGGGTAAGGATTTGGTGTGCCGCCCATGACCGCCGTGGCGTTTGAGTCCGTCACCAGCCTCCCCCAGCTGCTGGACCACCAGGCCCGCCGCCTGGGGCCACGGGTGGTGTTGCGCACCCGCGGTAACGGGGCGTGGCCGGGAATCACCTGGCGTACCCTGGCCGATCGGGTGGCCACCCTGGCGGCGGCCCTGTGCCACCACGGTCTGCGCCCCGGCGACCGGGTGGTACTGGTGGGCGCCAACAGTCCCGAGTGGGTGATGGCCGATCTGGCCATCATGCATGCCGGCGCCATCACCGTCCCCGCCTATACCACCAACACCGCTGCCGACCACGCCCATATCCTGAACAACGTGGGCGCCACCTGGGCGGTGGTGCTGGAAGACTCCCTGCTGCCCCGGCTGCTGCCGGCCCTGGTGGAGGCGGGCACCGCCACCGTGATCACCCCCAAGGCCATCACACCGCCGGCCGGGGTGCAGGCCCTGCCCTGGACGCGGCTGCTGGACACCGACGCCCCGCCCCTGCCGCTGCCGGATCTCAGCCGGGACGACACGGCCTGCATCATCCATACCTCCGGCACCTCCGGCCGCCCCCGGGGCATACGCCTGACCCACGGCAACATCCTGTTCAACGGCCGCATCGCCGGCGACCTCCTGGCTCAGGTGGCCGATGATGACCCGGAGGTGTTTCTGTCGGTGCTGCCCTTCTCTCATGCCTACGAACGCAGTTGCGGGCTCTATCTGCCGCTCGCCCTGGGGGCGGAAATCGCCGTCGCCCCGGGCCTGGACGCCCTGGCCCGCACCATGGCCGAGGTGCGCCCCACGGTGATGCTGTGTGTGCCCCGACTGCTGGAGGTGCTGCGCACCCGGCTGTTGACGCAGATGCGCAAGGGACCGGCCTGGAAACGCGCCCTGGCCGAGGAGGCCCTGACCCTGGGCCGCCAACGACAAACGGGGACCCCGCTGACTCCCGCCCAACGCCTGCGCGACTCCCTGCTGAACACCCTGGTCCGCCGCACCGTACGCCAGCGCCTGGGGGGACGGCTCAAGGCGCTGGTTTCCGGTGGCGCCCGCCTGGACCCCGCCGTGGAAACCGACCTGGCGGCTCTGGGGGTGCCGGTGTTACAGGGCTATGGTCAGACGGAAGCGGGCCCCCTCATCTGCTGCAATCCGCCCCGGGGCAACCGTCCCGGCACCGTGGGCCCCGCCCCCCGGGACGTGGCCATCGCCATTGCCGCCGATGGAGAAATCCGGGTGCGCGGCCCCAACGTCATGCCCGGCTACTGGAATGATGCCGAAGCCACGGCCCAGGTCCTGCAGGACGGCTGGCTGCACACCGGTGACGTGGGTCACCTGGACCCCGCCGGTCATCTGGTGATTACCGACCGCAAGAAGGACATCCTGGTGCTCAGCGGCGGCGACAACATTGCGCCGGCGCGGGTGGAGGGCATCCTGCTGCGGGAGCCGGAAATCCACCAGGCCCTGGTCTGCGGCGACGGCCGGCCCCATCTGGTGGCCCTGCTGGTGGCAGAGGAGGCGGTGGTGACGCAACACGGCCCGGAGCCCGAGGCATTGCACCGGGCCCTGGCGCCGGCGGTGGCCCGGGCCAATCAGGCCCTGTCCACGGTGGAGACGGTGCGGGCCTTCACCGTGCTCGCCGCCCCCTTTTCCATCGAAGACGGCTCCCTGACCCCGACCCTGAAGTTGCGCCGTCACGAAGTGCTGCGCCGCCACGGCGCCCTGCTGCGAGGACTGTATGGCTGACCCCTCTCGCATCCTGCTGCTGCTGGCCCATCCCCGGTTCCAGGAATCCCGGGCCAACCGCGCCCTGCTGGGGGCGGCGGCCTCCATGAGCGGGCTGACCGTGAACGATCTCTACGAACGCTATCCCACCTTCTTCGTGGACGTGGAGGCGGAACAGGCCCTGTTGCTGGCGCACGACATCATCGTGTTCCAGTTTCCTTTCTACTGGTATTCCTGTCCGCCGCTGCTGAAGCAATGGATGGATCTGGTGCTGGAACACGGCTTCGCCTTTGGCCGGAGCGGCGACCGGCTGCGGAACAAGCGCCTGCTGGTGGCCGTCACCGCCGGCGGCCCGGAAGCCACCTACACCCCCACCGGCCTGCACGGACGCAGCCTGCCCGAGCTGCTGCTGCCCCTGGAACGCTCGGCGGCCCTGTGCGGCATGACGTGGCTGGAGCCCTTCGTGGTGTACGGCACCAATCGTATCGACGATGTAACCCTGGCGGAAACCGCCGCCCGTTACGGTCAGCGCCTGCTGGCCCTGCGGGAGGCCCGGCAACAGGACGACTGATGGAACACGGCAGCTTTCTGCAAAGTGCCTTCATTTACTTGCTGGCGGCGGTCCTGGCGGTACCGGTGGCCAAGCGCCTGGGCCTGGGATCGGTGCTGGGCTATCTGGCGGCGGGCATGCTCATCGGCCCCTTCGGCCTGGCCCTGGTGGGGGACGCCGAGGACGTGATGCATTTCGCCGAATTCGGCGTGGTGATGATGCTGTTCCTGGTGGGCCTGGAATTGCGTCCGGCCAAGCTGTGGCGCCTGCGGGTGCCCATCCTGGGCCTGGGTGGCGCCCAGGTGGGACTGACCACCGTGGCCATCATGGTGGCGGCCATGGGCCTGGGCCAGGGGTGGCAGCCGGCGTTGATCATCGGCATGGTGCTGTCCCTGTCCTCCACCGCCATCGTGCTGCAAACTTTGTCCGAGCGCGGCCTGTTACGGGCGCCGGGGGGACGGTCGGCCTTTTCCGTGCTGCTGTTCCAGGATATTGCCGTCATTCCCATGCTGGCCCTGATTCCCGTGCTGGCCCCGGTGGGCCACAGCGTGCACGGCAATGGCGGCCACGGCTCGGCCCTGTGGGTGCAGTCCCTGCCCGCCTGGGGCCACGTACTGGTGGTGTTCGGCACCGTGGGCGCTCTGGTGGGGCTCGGGGCGGTGCTGGTGCGGCCGGCCTTCCGCATTATCGTCAAGACCGGCCTGCGAGAGCTGTTCACCGCCTTTTCCCTGCTGTTGCTCATTGGCATTGCCTTGTTGATGCAACTGGTAGGGCTGTCGCCGGCTCTGGGGACCTTCCTGGCCGGGGTGGTGATGGCGGAAAGCGAATACCGCCACGAGCTGGAAACCAATATCGAGCCCTTCAAGGGCCTGCTGCTGGGCCTGTTTTTCATTTCCGTGGGCGCCAGTATCGACTTCGCCCTGCTGGCCCGGGAGCCAGGGCTGATCGTGGCCCTGGTGGCGGGGCTGGTGGCGGTGAAACTAGCGGTCCTGCTGCTGCTCTCCCGTTTCACCCGCATGGCCACCGGTGACGGCCTGCTGTTCACCTTCGCCATGGCCCAGGGCAGCGAGTTCGCCTTTGTGCTGTTCGCCTTTACCCGACAGGTGGAGGCCCTGCCCCAGGGGTTGGCCGACATGCTGGTGGCAGTGGTGGCCCTATCCATGCTCTCGGCACCGTTGTTGATGCTGGCCTATACCTATGGCGTGGTGCCGCGCCTGCGCCGCCCCACCGCCGGCGCCGCCGACACGGTGGAGGCCGAGGGACCGGTGATCATCGCCGGCTTTGGCCGGTTTGGCCAGATCGTGGGGCGGCTGTTGCGCGCCAACAACTTCCCCATCACCGTGTTGGATCACAGTGCCGAACAGGTGGAGCTGCTGCGCCGTTTCGGGGAACGGGTGTTCTTCGGCGATGCCTCCCGCCCCGACCTGCTGGAAGCCGCCGGCGCCGCCGAGGCCCGGCTGCTGGTGGTGGCGGTGGACGATCCCGACAGCGCCCGCACCATCGTGGAGGTAGCCCGCCAGCGCTGGCCCCATCTGGACATCCTGGTGCGGGCCTACGACCGCCGCGACGCCTATGCCCTGATGCCCCACAACGTCACCCACATCAGCCTGGAAACCTTTGGCTCCGCCCTGGAGACCGGGGTGATGGCCCTGCGGTCCCTGGGATTCCGGGCCTATCAGGCGGAACGGGCCGGTCAGCTATTCCGCTCCCACGAGGAAGCCGCCCGCGCCGAACTGGCCGCCCAGTGGGGCAACGACGCCGGATACCGCCAGACCCTGCGCCAACGCAAGGACGCCCTGGCCGCCGTCATGCGCCAGGACCGGGCCCATACCGCCCGCCACCGCGACGTGGCCTGGGACGCCACCGGCGTGCTGCACGACAGCCGCACCACCTGCGCCCGCCACGACCAGTGCATGGTGGAAAACGACTCCATCGACGGTACCACCTGAATGCCAATGGGAAATCATCCCGTTGAATCAATTCATTGCTAACGAGGTATTATATTACCTCTTGATAACCGCATGATATAACTGATGAAATTAAATGTTCTTGACAGGCCGTTTCCTGGTGGCATGATCCGCCCCCTGTTTCGCCCAACGGCCCGCAGAATCGCAGCACGGAAATGGTAGAGCGATGAAAACCTATTCGGCCAAGCCGTCGGACATCGAAAAGAAGTGGATTCTGATCGATGCCGAGGGGGTGGTGCTGGGACGGCTGGCGGCCATCACCGCCAAGCTGCTTCGCGGCAAGCACAAGCCCCAGTTCACGCCGCACATGGATTGCGGTGACAACATCATCATCATCAACGCCGACAAGGTGTGCATGACCGGACGCAAGCGTCAGGACAAGCGCTACTTCTGGCACACCGGCCACCCCGGCGGCATCAAAAGCCGCACCGCCGCCCAGATCCTGGACGGCCGCCATCCCGAACGGGTGGTGATCAAGGCGGTGGAACGCATGATTTCGCGCAATCCGCTGGGTCGCCAGCAGATGCGCAACCTTCGTGTCTACGCCGGGTCCAACCATCCGCACGAAGCCCAGCAGCCGGAAGCGCTGGACGTGGCGGCGCTGAATCCGAAGAACAAGAGGTAAGGACCATGGCCAAGACCCTCGCCGACCTGAAGGAGACCATGGAGGGCGCCACTCCCGGTGTAGATGCGCCCGCCGACATGGCGGAAATGCCGCGCGAACCGCAAATCGATGCCCAAGGTCGCTCCTATGCCACCGGCCGGCGCAAGGACGCGGTGGCCCGGGTGTGGATCAAGCCCGGCACCGGCCGCGTGCTGATCAACAACCGCGACATCGACGACTACTTCGGCCGTCCGGTGCTCAAGATGCTGGTGCGCCAGCCTTTCGAAGTGGCCAGCCGCACCGGTCAGTTCGACGTGATGGCCACCGTGAAGGGGGGCGGTCTGTCGGGACAAGCGGGCGCCCTGCGCCACGGCATCGCCCAGGCCCTGACCCTGTACGAGCCAGCCCTGCGCAGCGTGCTGAAAAAAGACGGCTTCCTCACCCGCGACAGCCGGGTGGTGGAGCGGAAGAAGTACGGCCGCCGCAAGGCCCGTCGCAGCTTCCAGTTCTCCAAGCGCTGATCCGGCGCTTATTCCCACCGCCAAAGCCCGCACCGCCGCGGTGCGGGCTTTTTTATGAACCGCTATGCTGGCCCCCCTGACCACATGACCCGCAGATCCCCACACGTGCCCTGGCGTCTGGTCATGGTTCCGGTCCTGCTTGGACTGGCCGCCTGCACCCGGGCGGACATTGAATCCCACCTGCCCGGCGGCCCGCTGACCATGAAGCTGCTGCTGGGCACGGACGGCGCCCTCATGTTCCCGCCTCGGGAGCCCTCGCCAGACGCCCCGCCCCCTGATTGAATGGCAGGAATGGGGGGGCACCATGACTGATAAGGAATTTGCCCCATGTTTCCTCGTCTTTTTGTTGTTTCTGGCTGCCCTGCTGCTGCCGGCCCCCCTTTGGGCCGACGCCGCCGTGGAAGAAGTTCCCCCGACCGACCCTTGTACCTTCACCGTGGCCTATGCCCCCTGGCCGCCTTATCAGGAAAACCGCAACGGACGCGCCAGCGGTCTGGATCCCGATCTGGCCCGCGCTATCGCCCACGAAGCCGGGTGCCGCCTCACCTTCCGCGAAGTGCCTTGGGAACGGGGCCTGAAGGCCATCGCCCGGGGACGCCTGGACATGGGACTTTCCGTCACCTTCTCCGAGGAACGCAACGCCTTCGGTCGTTTCACCGCGCCCTACCGCAACGAGGTGGTGGGCCTGCTGGTACGCAAGAACGATGCGGAGATTCTGACCCTGAAGGACCTGCCGGCCATGGTGACCGCGGGCAAAACCCTGGGCGTGACCCGGGGCTACTACTACGGGCCCGAGGTGGCGGCCCTGCGCAAGGAATCGCCCGACAGTTTCGATGAAGCCGCCATCACCGGCAACGACATCCGCAAGCTGGCCCACGGCCGCCTGGACGGGGTCCTGGTGGACAGGCTGGCCGGTGTGGAAACGGTGAAGCGGGAGGGGCTGGGCGATCAACTCACCCTGCACCCCATGACCGTGTTTGCCAGCCCGGTGCACCTGATGCTAAGTCGCGCCAGCACCAGCGAGGCCGATGTGGAGCGCCTGAACGCCGCCATCGAAACCCTGACGAACAAGGGCACCCTGGCCACCATCATCGACAACTACTGATCCTTCCGCTGGCGGTGGGGCTAGAGCCTATCGCGGTCAATGGGAACCCATTTTTGGGTCCCATTGACCGCGTG